>DATAYF010000513.1:0-18689 GCA_036272735.1 Ktedonobacteraceae bacterium | reverse complement strand
GAGACGGTCTTTTTGCACCATGGGATCTATCTTGCCCTCAAAGACGTGGTGATGCAACGACGGATCGATTCAGGTCCTCTCGCTCGTTACACGCTCCAACCAGGAGATCTGTTCGTTTCTCTCGCCAATATGCCCGAATGGCGGCGTCAGGAGGACTTCAATGATCTCGTCTCACTGTTTCTGGCACCCAGCTTGTTCACCCAGATGGCAGAACCGTTTGACTTGAACCATGCGTTCGATCTGCTCAGACGAGAGCAGATCATCCAGGTCTCGTTGCTGCGCGAGCTTGGCCTGGCACTGCGTGCAGAAATGAAGAACAGCTCCGCACGTTTTTCTGCTGTCTACGTCCAGGAACTGGCCCACGCGTTTGCCGCGCATCTGCTCAGACGATATGCGGGATGGGAACCACAAGATACCTCCCTTGATGGGCACCTCTCATCCGTCAACATGTGGCAAGTCACTGACTATATTCATGATCATCTCTCCGAGAAGCTTTCGCTGTCGGCGCTCTCGGGGCTGGTTGGCCTGAGTCCCTATTACTTTGCGCGCCAATTTAAACAGACCACGGGCAAATCTCCTCATCAATACATTCTCGGCCTGCGGATCGAGCAAGCCAAACAGCAGCTTCTGAGAGGAGCATCTCTCGCGCAGATTACAGAGCAACTCGGCTTTGCCGATCAGAGCCATTTGAGCCGCTCTTTCAAGCGGGTCACTGGCATCTCTTCCCAGGCCTTTCGGGCTTCGCACCGCAAGAATGTTCCAAAATAGCGCACATTTGTCCATAGGCTCTGCCTCATTTTTTCGCTAGAATGTTCATCGGCAAGATGGTGTCCGCGAGAGGAACCACGGGATCAGATCTCGTCATCTCACGGTTCACGGAGATGGGGCCGATCATTCTGACCAACATCGAGCGTCCAAACAGGCTAACCTGTCCGTCAATCCGAGCCCTAGCCCGAAAAGTCAGGTACGCGTTGCGCGCAGTCGTCGTCCTATCGGAAGGCAGAGGGAGATGCCTGGACCGCGCGAGCGAGCCGATGAGGGGGGAGCATGAAACAGTGGACGCTGTGGCGTAAGCAAGAACGCTCTGAACAAATTAGACCCTCTCGTCCTGTTCCATCAAGAGAAAGTGAGCAGTGCTGCCTATGAAGATGAAATTTACGAAGATCTATGTAGACAACCAGGACAAGGCCCTGACGTTTTATACAGAGGTCTTGGGCTTTGTGAAGAAAGCCGACTTTCTGGTCGGGTCATTCAGATGGTTAACCGTTGTCTCGCCCGAGGAGCCAGACGGGACAGAGCTCCTTCTTGAGCCAAACGACAACCCGGCTCCCAAGATATCCCAAGCAACCTTTTTTCAGCAAGGGATTCCTGCAACAGCATTTGCGATTTCAGATCTTCAACACGAGTACGAGCGACTGAAACAGCAGGGGGTGGTGTGGACCCGAGAGCCAACACAAATGGGACCTGTCACCATTGCTATCTTTGATGATACCTGCGGGAACCTCATCCAGCTTGTTCAGGTTTAATTCCTGTTGTCTCAAATGCTTCTCGGTTGACAAGAGGGTTTGCCAGAATGATCGGCCCCATCTCCGTGAACCGTGAGATGACGAGATCTGCCACGGGATGGCGTGCAATGCCTGCTGATCTGGTGACGCGGAAAGAGATCTCTTGATGGGTATGCTCTCGCGTATCGAGACATCTTCCGCGCGCATGTGTGATAGGCCCCCTCATACTGGTTTGGGAGAAGCGAAAGCCTCGGTCCCCTCTGCTTGCCCCATTGCTTCCTGGAAGAACAGATACGCTTCTTCCAGGGTGGGATTGGCCGGGATGGCCTGGGGATGCGGCTGATGTGCGGCCAGAATGCGTATCTCAACGCTGCCGCCACGGGGAATGGCACTGCTCACTCGGTAGCGTGCGCGCACGCTCTCAAATTCGGCCTGAGGAACAGTCAGTGTCCAGAGAGCCTCAGCAGCATCAGTGAGCAGTGCCTCCGGCGTGCCCGTCCAACTCAGGCGTCCGTGGTTCAGCAGCGCGAGGTGGGTCGCCGTGACCTCGATATCGCCGATGATGTGTGTCGAGAAAATGACGGTGCGCTCTCCGGAGAGCGAGGGGAGCAGTTCGCGAAACCGGACGCGCTCGGCTGGATCGAGGCCCACGGTTGGTTCATCAAGGACGAGCAAGCGTGGTTCGTTGAGCAGCGCCTGGGCAATGCCGAGGCGGCGAACCATGCCGCCAGAGAAGGTTTTCAAACGCCGATCAGCATCCGTGGAGAGACCGACCATCTCCAGCACCATTTCGACTCGCCGGCGCAGATGTGCCCCACGCAGTCCCTTGAGTTCGCCGAGATAGTGCAGCAATACTCGCGCGCTGATCTGCGGGTAGACACCGAAGTCCTGGGGGACGTAGCCCAGCACGCGGCGCACGATCTCGGGATGACGGAGCATATCCTGACCGTTCCAGGTCATATGGCCTTCGGTGGGCAGCAGGAGCGTCGCCAGCATTTTGAGCAGGGTCGTCTTGCCCGCGCCATTGGGACCCACCAGCCCGAGAACCCCGGCTTCCATGCGCAGCGAGAACCCGCGCAAGGCCCAGCGATTGCGCTCATAGCGTTTGCTGACGGTATCGATCACGAGTGTTGGCATCATCTTTTTCCTTTCATCAGGCACGACGGCGCAGCGTATGCGTCCCGTAGATGGTTAGAACGAGCAAAACCAGGGAGAGACCCAGGAAGAACAGGCGGTTCCAGAGAAACAGGGAAGGAATGGGCGAAGGCGGTATCCCTGCCAGAGAAAGGTGCATCATTTGCTGAATGAGATTGGCTGGCGGTGGGCTATTCTGGAACAAGATTGGATGTTGAAGCAGAAACTGTCTGATGGGAGTGATGCTTGTGACATGACTCGCCTGTGCGAGAGAAAAATCCGGGAAGAACACTGCCGCCGTAATATCGAGCAGTTGGGGAATGGATTGGGTGAGAAACAGCGGCAGCACCCAGATGAGGAGAGAGACAAGATAGGCAATGGCCCGCTGGCCGCGTGTGAGCGTCATGCAGGCCAACATAAAGGTCGCGCCAAAGATAATCGAGGTCAAAACAAACCAGGCCCAGCCAATGAGATAGGGTTGTGCTCCCAGCGACGGATAGAATGCAGGGGCGAAGAGCAGGAAGCCATGTGAACCAGGAGCGAAGTGATCCGTCATCAGTGCAGAAAGCAGGCCAGAACCAGCGAGCAAGAGCAGGCTGGCCAGTCCAGCGAGATATTTGCCGCAGACGTAACTGGGAGTTGCGACCGGCGTGCTCAGGACGATCCCATCCAGGCGCTGCACACAATCGCGGTTGATTTGGTTCCCGGTGCAGAACGTCAGGATGAGCGAGATGAAGAAACTCGTGTTTCCCAGGTGCGCCCAGCTCGACCATGGTGAGTTCCGATTATTGGAAGCGCATAGAGCGCCAATGATGAGCATGACCAGAACCATCAGCCACGTGACCCAGTTGCGCCAAATGAGCCTGAATTCCAGTTTCATGACGACCCAGAAGTTATACATACATAATCCTTCCATTGTTCCTAAAAAGCGCAGAAGCGCTGCCATTTTGGGGCGAAAGTGGTGAGTACAATCAGAAGCAGGAGACCGAGTGCAATAGCTGCCAGATGAGAGGCGAATGAAAGCGTGTCCTGCGGCAGAGAGAAAAACACCCTTGTGACGCCTGATCCATTTTGCCCAGCCAAGGCGAGCAAGCCCAGGAGCAGCCAGGGCACGCCTCCGACCAGTGCAGCCAGGCGCACGCTGCGCAGGAGCGCGAGAGGCAGCGAAATGGCTGTGAGCAGTAGCAAAGGGGCCAGCCAGGCCAGCAAGAGATTCCAGAAGGGTGCCCAGTGCGCCAGAGCGAAGCCAAGCGTTGCCACAAGACCCAGCACACTATCAAAAACCAGCAGACCCAGACCCAGGCTCATGCTCGTTTGCACGAACGTGACCGGGCAACTGGCCTCGACGGCGCGTAATCCTGCCGATGGTGCGCGTAATGCGTAGACCAGGCCGAACACGGCTGCCAGAGGAAGCAGGAGAATCAGCAGCGTGATGAGGTCAGAAACCGTGAGAGACCTGGAAAGCCCGACGCCGACCAGCAGGAGGAGAACGCAGGCAATCCAGAACCACGGGCCAAGCAGAGACACGCGCCAGCGGGTCAAAACAGCAACGCGCCAGAGAGGAGTATTCCCCTTCTCGTATGTGTCTTGCGCCTGAAAAGCGGCTTCTGTCAGCAGCGTGTGGATCAAGCGCGCCGTCTCGGCTGTGGATGGGCGTGGAACCGGCTGAGCCACATAGCTGCTGGCGACAGCTTGCAGGTCAGGAGGGAGCTCATCGCCCTGAATGGGAGGCTGATCGAACGAACGGTTATCCATGGTGCTGTCCTCCTTGTTTGCTCCCTGTGCCGCGGGCTTCCTCCTCCAGGTGAGCCCGCAGCAGACGCAGAGCGGTGAACGTCCGGCTTTTGACCGTGCCGGGTGGGATCGAGAGAATGGCTGCGGTTTCCGGGATGCTCAACTCCTGTCCAAAGCGCAGGCTGAGTACTTCGCGCTGTTCAATACTCAGATGCGTGAGTGCTTTGCGCAGGTTATGGTGTCGTTCCCAACGCTCGAACCATTGTGCCGGGTCTGGTTCGCGGGCCTGGATGACGGGCATCTGGTCACGCAGTTCGACGCGGCGGGCATAGGCGCTGGTGTGATAGTGGCTGGCCAGGTGGTGAGCGATCGCGTAGAGCCACGGGCGGAAAGGGCGCGGATAGCAATAGCTCTGCGCATCGCGGATCAGTCTGAGGAATGTCTCCTGAACCAGATCTTCGGCCAGGTGCGTATCGGTCAGGACCCGATAAAGATGCGCGAGTAAAGAGGCATGGTACCGCTGGACAAGCGTTTCCAATGCGCCTGCATCGCCGTACTGCCAGGCGCGAAAAAGATCTTCATCGGTGACCATAGCTTCTCCCATATCCGTTGAGAAATACAGAAGAGCAAACACCCTTGCTCTTCTTTACTATATACCGGACAGATGGAGAAAAGGTTCATCACCTCTACCTTATGGAAGTCGGGAGGGGGAGGAAGAAGGCTTTCGCCTTTGTATCGATGGGCTTATCTCGTTGCGCAACCCGTGGGAAAAGTACCTCCAAGCGGTCACGCAGTTCTTGGCCTGGTATCTTCAGGAAGAACGCGTCCCCCTCCAGGTTGCTGCCCTCACACCGATTGCGCTGATTGGGTATCGCAACTTCCTGCAACACGAGCAACAGAAATCCATGAGCACCATCAACCTACGCGTCAGTGCCTTACGTGCCTGGTGCGCCTGGCTGGTCGATCAGGGATATCTGCCGCTCGATCCAGCGGCACGCGTGAAGCTGATTAGCGGACACAGTGGCTCGAAACGCGAGGGACTCTCATCGCCCCAGGTCAATGCCCTGCTTCGTCAAACGCAGGCTTCCCGCAATCCCGCACGCAATTACGCCATTGTGCAGGTGTTATTGCAGACAGGAATTCGTCTCAGCGAGTGTAGTGGTCTCACCTTGAGCGATATCACCTTTGGCGAGCGGAGTGGTCTGCTCCTGATCCGGGCGGGAAAAGGGAATAAGATGCGGTCTGTTCCTTTCAATAGTTCCGCCCGCGATGCCCTCGCCACCTACATAGCCCCCAGACTGGGCGTGGAGAAGCCTTCGCTCAAAGCTGTCGCAGACAAGTGGCCAAAACCTGCTTCTCCACAGGCTTTTGAACCTGTCTTCGAGAGTCAAAAAGGCGGCGCGCTCACGACGTCGGCCATGGGACAAATGATTGCCAGGGAGTCTGCCCATGGGAGAACCTGCGCATCTCTGCATGAGACGGGGAAACAACGTCCCGGCTCACCGTTCTCATTCTCGATGCGCAGATGATTGACCGGCATGAAATCCTGATCTTGCATCGGCTCAAGCAGCGCGGTCCACGTCTGCTTATGCGCCTGTTGGATCAACTTCCCGCCCATGTGGCAAACCGGGACGGTGTGCGGGCACAGATCGGCTCCCTGCGCAAGCGAGAAGCATACATGCAGTATGCAATGTATCAGCAAAACGGCTGGCCGATTGGTTCTGGAATGGTGGAAAGCGCCAACGAATCGGTAGTCCAATCCCGCCTGAAAGGTGTAGGGATGCATTGGGAAGCCAGCCATGTCAATCCCATGCTCTCTCTGCGCAACGCCGTCTGTAATGACCGATGGGATGAAACACGGCAAGAGATTGTGGTCGAAAAAGGTCGCCAAAAGCAGTTATTGCGCCAGCAACGAGCGCTGACTCGTTACCAGCAGCGCGTTGCTTCTCTTCTGCTTTTGCTTCTCCCCTTTCTCCCTTCTACTTCAAAAACCCCTCCTGTGCCTTGCTTCCTGTTTCTCCTGCTGCTACCTTACCTGGCTCTTCTCGCCCCTCTCCCCATCATCCCTGGAAGCGAGGTCCCGCGTGCTTCCCAACGTCTGATGCAAAACAATGACGGACACCCATAGAGAAACAGCTTCGAACGTTTCTTTGACATCTACGAGACTTCGAAGTGAAGATCTGTAGGAGTGCACTTTTCTCCGTTGACAGGCACAAGATCTTGTGGGCAAGCAGACATGACGACTACGCAATCCATCTCCGCCTGAAACACTATATGATCCATCGGCTTTGAAACGGGCGGCAACCAATGAATCATCCCGTCGGCTTGAAGAGGAACATTCATCCAAAGATTCAGTGGAGCGGGAATCTCGCTGGCCTGAAGCCTGATTGCTTTCAGTGCCATTCTGAGATTATCGGCACAATTGTCGTGGTACTCGGCGATACCTAGAGTGCGATATCGATAGATATCACAAGAAGCAATCAAGGTGTCATGGATACCAGGAGACGTATCCTCAAGCAACGTCAGAATAGCGCGTCTGCGGTTGGTAACAAGCGAATCACCGACCTTTAGCGTTATTCGACTCAGCCATGCCCGCATATGCTCCATCGACATGAACTCTCCAGGTGATTGTGCATGAAAGGCCCACATGTCACAGACTTGCGTTCCGTGCGTATTTATGACTTTGAGATGTTGCCCTTGGTTCAGGCGGACAGCTCGCCCGTGACGAGCTGGGATAATGTACCTCATTGAGCATTCTGGGTACCCATCCTGGGAGATAGGCGAGGTGAGTGTCTCGTTGAGACCATCCGGTTCGCCATTATCTTTCCACGCGAATGTAGTGATCGCCTTATAATTGGACAACTGCTTGAACCTCAATCTCAATTATCCAACCTTCATTCGCAAGCTTACTCACTTCCACAAATGTAGTGGCTGGTGGATTAACGGCAAAGTAGCGATTGCGGACCTCAGCAACCTTATTGTAATGAGACATGTCCGTAACATAGATATTCGCCTTCACGACATCGCCTAAAGAACCACCAGCAGCCGCGAGGACTGTTTTAATTTCTTCGAAGACAAACTCAGTTTGGACGTAAATATCGTTCGCACCCACAATATTGCCATTCCGGTCGAGCGGAACTTGCCCTGCTACGTAGATCAAAGCTGTATCGGCAATATCAACTCGTACAACGTGCGAGTACTTACTAATAGGCGGAGCAATAGTGTCGGGATTAATGAACGTCTTCTTCACGTATTTCTTCTCCTTAGGATGTGTCAGAACTCAGAAAACAGCCGATAGAACAAAGGAAAGGAGACCGCCAAGCACCGAGAAAGGATCAGTTGAGATGACTAACCAGCTTGCTCGAAAATCCTACCCATCGGATCTGACCGATGCTCAATGGGAGATCCTGGCCCCGTTGATCCCAAAGCCGGGAGCAGAGTCCCCCCGAGAGCCGGTCTCACGCAGAGAGATTGTCAATGGCGTGCTCTACGTCCTTCGAATGGGCTGCTCCTGGAGACAGATGCCCCATGATTTGCCCAACGGGAAAACGGTGTACCATTATTTCCGTCGCTGGAAACGCGACGGTACCTGGGAGCAGGCGATGACTCGCTTACGGCGAGAGGTGCGAACCCAGATGGGCCGAGATCCCGAACCCAGTACGGCGATGATCGATAGCCAATCGATCAAAACCAGCCCTGTGCGAGGTAGCGAACGCGGCTTCGACGGTGGGAAAAAATTTGGGGTCGGAAACGCCACCTTCTGGTAGATACGCAAGGCTTTCTGCTGGCCGTCAAAGTCCATGCCACCAATCTGACTGATCGGCTGGGTGCTCGCCTGCTCTTGCAACAGCTTCAGGATCGTTTCCCTCGTCTGAGTCATCTCTTTGCTGACTCCGGCTACACGGGGCCCTTGCTCGATTGGATCAAACTGCACCTGGGTTGGCAGACCGAAATCGTCTCCAAACCCGTGAACAAGACATCCCAGCAATGGGAAGCAGTTCTCGTCGATGGTCACAGCGTCCCACGACCCCAACCCAAAGGTCGCGGTTTTCAACTGCAACCCCACCGATGGAAGGTCGAGCGTACCTTTGCCTGGTTGATCCACTTCCGGCGTTTGGCTCGTGATTACGAGGGGTTACCTTCCAGCAGTGAACCTTCATCCAAGTTGCCTCGATCCGGCTCGATCTCGGCTCGTTTGCCTCCTTTCCGACCCTTGAGAACCTAATTCCGACACACTCTTACTATAGCTTTTTCATATTGACACTGTTTTTACCAGAGATAGTCTACTCGTGGCACAATCCCGATCACCTTCTTCCCCTTGAGGAAGTGTTTGATGTTTTCGGCTGCCTGTTGAGCCGCATCTCCTATAACACGGGAGACCAGGGCTGAATTATGCGGGGATCCCAGCACATTGGGCAGATTGAGAAAAGGATAGTCCATGCGAAATGTTCCACCGCGCAACGGTTCTATCCACCAGGTATCGATGCCAGCCATAAAGGTTGGATGGTCCTTCAAATGGGTGTAGAGCGCCTCCTCATCAGTAATAGCGCCACGGGCTACATTCACAAGAATGGCATCTGGCTTCATCCATGCAAGCTCCTTTTTCCCTATGAGCCCTCTGGTTACCCGGGTGAGCGGCAAAGAAATCACCACCACGTCGCAGGCGCGCAACACATGCTCTAAATCGTGCAGCGTGCTGATAAATTCGGTAGGCTCGGTGCTTTTCCCGCTTTGATTAATTGCATAGATGTTCATGCCAAAAGCGCGCATGAGCCTGGCTGTTGCCCGACCGGTCCCCCCAAAGCCAATGATGCCAGCCGTCATGCCAAAGAGAGAACGGTTGAGTGTCGTATCATCAAATTCACCGTTTATCAGTTTCTGATGTTCAATAAAAAGTCGTTTCGCCAGTGCCAGCGTCATTGCCATCACGTGCTCGGCCATGGGAATAGCATAAGCACCAGGATTGCTTGCAACGGTGATGGGTGAGGGCAGGTCTGCAAACGGCATGTGGTCAGCGCCTGCAGTAACAAGCTGTATGAGTGTGACATGCTGCAATCTGGGATATTCCTGAGGCTGGATTTCTCGTGGGAAGTTCCACGAGAGGAGCACAGTTGCGTTCTCCAATGACTGTTCACGCTGTGCAACTGGTATCTCATTGAGGAAGGTGAGCGAGGCTTCGCTTCCCAGAACCTCAAAAAATAGCGCTTTCTCCTCAGATGTGGCGTTGTACGTGACCACGATGTTCTGCTTATCCATCTTTTATCGTATCTGCCTTTCAAAACGCGTTTTTGGATGCGGTAGACATGCTGCTCGAACTTGCTGCCCTGGCAGCTTGTTTCAATGCCTCACACTCAGGGTCAAGCGGTTGCTTTTCCCTGGGTGCTTTCCTACATACGTTCCTTGCATGACCATAGCAACCCGCGGAGAGTCCTCTTCCGTCAGACTCGAAATGTTTCTCTATAAGGGCCCCGTCCGGGCCATGCTAGGTCTCGGAAAGGGCTCCTCCGAAGAACATGCGGCCCATCTCAGGATCCTCTCGAACCTGTTCTGCTAGGCCTTTCATACGCACACGGCCAGATTCCATAACGACCCCATGGGTGGCAATGGCCAGCCCCGAGCGGACATTTTGTTCGACCAGCAGCACTGTTGTGCCGGCAGAATGCATCTGCTGAATAGTCTCAAACACCTGGACAAGCGTCTTCGGATCCAGGCTCATCGATGGCTCATCCACCAACACCAATGTTGGATCAAGCATGAGGGCACGGGCGATCTCTATCTGTCGCTGTTGACCACCTGAAAGACTTCTTGTCAGTTCTTTAGCCCGTTCCTTGACAAGTGGAAACCGCTCCTCGATCTGGCGTAAGCGTTGTTCGATACGCTGGCGATTCCGCAGGAGCTGTCCGCCCAGTTCCATATTCTCTTGTACGGTCATATCGGGAAACAGGCTATGCTCCTGCGCAATTTGAGCTATTCCCAGTTGTAAAATGTGTGGTGTTGTCATACCGATAATAGATTGGCCATTAAAAGTGATGGCGCCACGACGTGGCTTCAGCAAGCCGCTGATGACCCGTAGCACCGTGGACTTGCCCGCACCGTTTGGACCTACAAGGCAGGTAAGTGATCCCTTTTCGATCTCGAGATCCACCCCCTGGAGGACGTCTCCCCCTCCATAGCCAGCAACAACGTTTGCTAACTTTAGCATGCTCACGCTCCTAAATAGGCATCCAATACCGCCTGATTCTTGCGTACTTCATCAGGTGCCCCTGTCGTGATAGTTGTTCCGCGGTGCATCACATTCACGGCGTGGCATAGTCCCATCACGAATTTCATATTATGCTCAACCACCAGGAAGGTGATGTGTTTTTGTTCATTGAGTACGCGAATAATGCGTGCCATCTCATTGACCATGGTAGGGTTAACCCCTCCTGCTGGCTCATCTAACAGGATCACCTGCGGCTGGGCTACTAGAATGAGGGCAAATTCTAGCAATTTCTTCTGACCATAGGAGAGGTTGCCTGCTGGCTCATCTTTGAGCCTGGTGAGGCCCATGAAGTCCAGCAAGTCCAGGGCCTGGCGTTGCTCTTGCGACGATCCCCAGTGCTTGAGTAACCCTTGTATGTTGCGTGGGAGAGCGACGTGCATGTTCTCAAGCACTGTGAGGCGGGGAAAGATGCGCGTCAGTTGAAACGTCCGGCCTATGCCCAGGCCGAATACCTTGTCGGGCTTTTCATCTGTGATAACTCTGTCACCGAAGCGAATCTCGCCCGTGTCTATGCGCTCGTGCCCAGTAATCACATTAAACAGCGTCGTTTTTCCCGAACCATTGGGGCCAATCAATCCTGTAATAGTACCCTGTCCAACAGCAAGCGAGCAGTTATTGAGTGCCTGAATCCCCCCAAAGGATTTGGAGGCGGCCTGTACTTCTAAAATGTTCATCGTGTTATCCCTCTTTTCTCTCTACGAGGGCTGGTTGTTCCTGGGTCGCAGCGCTCACACGAATACCCTCGGGACGAGAAGCTTGCCAGGATAACCACTTGCGCTGCAGTGTTGGCACAACGCCTTGCGGCAGGACAAGCAAAATGAACAAGAGGAACGAGCCGAATAGGACCAGATTCACGCTACCCCCCCCGAACTGGAGCGTTAACCATTGTTGCAGAGGTATGACCACTACTGCTCCAAGCAGCGTCCCGGGTATTGTGCCCAACCCGCCAAGGAATACTATCGTGGTTAAATTGACATCCACAATGGGATCGAAGACAAACTGTGGAAAGATCGTACCAATGAAGTAGGCGA
The DNA here is from genome assembly GCA_036272735.1 of Ktedonobacteraceae bacterium. Classification (GTDB taxonomy): domain Bacteria; phylum Chloroflexota; class Ktedonobacteria; order Ktedonobacterales; family Ktedonobacteraceae; genus DATAYF01. The sequence continues at coordinate 7,023 of DATAYF010000513.1, read as the reverse complement.
ACATGGCACCAGTCATACCAACAAAGATCGTAGAAATCACGTACGCTGCCAGTTTATACAAGCCTGTCTTTACACCTAGACTAAACGCGCGGTCCTCATCGTCGCGAATTGCCAGGAGTCCCAGGCCGTATTTGGAATGGCGAATCCGCCATGAAATAGCAACAGACACGAGCACCAGGATGAAAGCGACATAGTAGAAAGGCAGATCAGTGAGTTCGGGACTCCACGGCGTCGTGGGCAGATACAAGCCAGCTGAGCCATTGGTGATGCCTCTCAAATTGAAGGCCAGGAGTTGGAAGATGAACATGAGCGCAATGGTGGCTACGCTAAAGGCATATTTTCGCGTGCGCAGGATCATAGCGCCTAACGGGATTGCGAAGATGCCCGCAACGAGCCCTGCCAGAGGGAGTACCAGAAAGGGAAGAAACCCACCAGGGATATGCCAATATTGACAGGCAAGGGCCATAGTATAGGCACCAAGACCGAAATATACAGCGTGGCCAACAGAGATATAGCCAGTGTAGCCGGAAAAGATATTCCAACCAATTGCTCCCATCGCGAAGATAAGAGTGTAAACGGCAATATTCGTTACAGCGTTATTGGGGGAGAGTAGCACTGGAAATACCAGTACAAATACCAGTAAGGCAAGCAGTCCGGCCCTTGTGAGTGTTTTCATTGCTTCCTCCCTTCAAGGCGTCCAAAAAGTCCCTGGGGCCGAAATACCAGGAGGATCGCGAGCAATACGAAAAAGACGGTGCTTGACCAGACCGGCGACCAGAGCAGGGCGACCACATCTCCGATAATGACCATGGCGAGCGAACCGATGAGGGCACCGCGCAGGCTACCCAGCCCGCCGAGTACGATGATCACCAGCAGGCGGTAGATCAGGTCATAGGAACTGGCAGGATTAAACGCGTTTGTCGCGCCGAACGCCATGCCTCCGGCAGCCGCAAGGGCAGTACCGATGCCGTAGGTGATGGCCTGAATTTGCGACACGTTGATGCCGATGAGGGAGGCTGCTGTGCGGTTCTGCATCGATGCTCGCAATTTGCGACCAAAGTCAGTTCGATAAACCAGCAAGAAGAGGGCCGCCAACAGTACAACGCTCAGCAGAAAAGTGAAGATATAGACGTAATTGATGTAGAAGCCGTTAAAATTAAATGCGTCGTCGATATACCAGGAATGCATTTCCTGAAAATTTGTGGTAAAAATATACCCTAATACACCTTCAATGATGAGGGCAATGGCGTACGTCGCCAGGATGGACAAGGTGATACGTTCCCACTTCAGCCTGCGGATGAAGGCCCATTCGAGCAGCACGCCGAGTCCAAACATGAGTGGCAGGGTAATGAACAGCCCTAAAAAGAGGTCAATGTGGAGGGAGCGCTCCAGCACGAAGCTGAGATATGCGCCCAGGACGACCAGAATACCCTGTGCGACGTTGATGATCTCAAGCACTCCAAAGATCAAGGTCAATCCTGAGGCCATCAGAGCGTAGATACCGCCCGTCAGAATTCCCAGGACAACCCCTTGGATAATGAAGGACACAGTCATACCTTTCTAGTAGCATGACCACCGCGTACGTTCAATCACATATGTGGTGGTCGCGGAGCAGAGAATGGCTTTTCTACTGCTCCGGTCCATATATACGGGTTCGGACTGACTAAGATCCCCAGGCAGCTTTGGGGTACTCCACATTTGCCTCCGCTTGAGTCGCCGGATACACAGGGATCAGTTTGTTGTGTTGCCATTGGAATAAGTACGGGACCGCAAGTGTGTTCTCTCCGTCAGAAGCGAACTTTACCGGCCCTTGTAGCGTTTGAAATGTACCCGCGTGTAATGCAGCCATGATTTTTGCATTATCGAGACTATGTGTCTGGTTGACAGCCTGTTCCAGGGTTTGCCCTATGGAGAACGCCTGGACGGCATCCGAGCCGATACCGGCAGCATCGCCACCGAATTTTTTAATGAAAGCCGGAACAAAGTAATCGTTCTGGTAGGTCTTGACATCTGGCCACCACCCATTGTTCGCAATGAGTATTCCCTCAGGGCTGTTTTTCCCAATCGCACTGGTAAAAGCTGAGCCTTGATCAGGTCCTGAAGTAAAGATAAGGACTTTTGGATTGAAGTGCTGCGTCGCAAAATAATTCACATACGCGACACTATTTGCCATTGTATCGGTGCCCACGATTACTACATCAGCCTGGGAGTTGACGACTTTCTGAGCGAGCGGGTTAAGGTCGGTATTTTCTTGCGGGTAGGTCTCATTCAAGACAGTCTTAAGCCCCCCCTTCTCTAATTGCGATACGACAGGCGAGACCTGCGATGAGGTAAACTGGTTGTCCGAGGTAGAATAGGCAACAGTCTTTGGCCGCTTATTCGCAGGCAAAGACAGAATATAGTTGACCAGGCTAGCCATATATTTCGACGACGTCATAGAAACACAAAACATGTTGCTCAGATTATGCTGAAAATCCTGGGGAGAAGTCCCTGTACCTTGTAAAAAAGCATAGCCATATTTGCTGGCGACAGTTGCCCCGTTCACTGTAAAGGCATCGTCAAAAGGTCCAAAGGTAAAATTGACCTTATCGACTGATATCAATTTTTGATAGTTGAGTAGAGCCTGCTCAGGCCTCGTGGCGTCATCATAAATGACGAGCTGAACCTTGCGGCCAAGTAGACCACCCTTATTATTGATGTAGTCTTGCCAGAGCTGGTAACCCTGCTTCAGTGATTGTCCATCACCGGAAGCATCCCCTGTAAGTGATAAGGAAATGCCGATTTTCACTGGCCCTGTCTGGCTGGTAGTGCTATTGCCAGAGCTGATGCAGGAGCTCAAGCCTACAAGGACGATGAGCATGCCGAGCATGCTCGAGAAAAACCTCATTTTCTCAGAAAATAGCGTCGAACGTCTGACCAAACCGTTCCTCCTTTGTGAAAGGCGGTGCTGGAGCGACTCATGGATCGCTCCCCTGTTTTCAATACGTACAGAGAGAATTGCAAATAGTGAAATTTGTAAGGAGTTCATGACCAAAACCGAACCATCACCACGTGGCATTTATTTTTCTGAAAACATGAATGAGTTACTACTCTCACTAGAGAAAGAGTGCCTCTAAAAGCGACCTCCATGGTCCAGATTGTATGCGAGCGGAGCAGAGCGGCTGGTAAAATAATAACCCTTCAAGCCACTATACAAAGTATAGCACACATCTGCCCGTTATAAGCAAGCATCCACTAGAAGTCCTATTCCATGGCGAATAGTTCTGGCTCCTCATTCTGCTGAAACTACACTATCGAATCCGTAGCTCGCTTTTGACTATGCACAGGCATGGCGTAACCTTGCTTGTAGCTTGCTGTCACCTTCACGGGCAAGCTATTATCAGCGGCCTGATGAACCAAGAAGTTCCCTTCTTTACCTCATAAAAACGCCAGGCGTATTTCTATTCGGGATTTTAACATTAAAATAGTTGCTGCTTGCAGGTACAGTTTGGGCCGCTAGGAGGTTTGGCTACTTCATCATAGGACATTTAGTCATCTACTTCTCGCTCGCAAGCTTTTTCATGAAAATTATCTTATTGTATAGTTGAATGGCTATTTTTATTCATTTAGCTACCAGGCTAGTGCGGAGTAAACAAGCAGCAAAGGCAGGAGCCCTCTTGTGGCTCGATGTCTCGGGCAAACTCCTTGATGGGAAATGCGGTGGCGGTGGCGGTCCTCTGTATGATGAGACACGCCACGAGGATGCCGAATAGCCTATTTCATAGCCTATTTCCCTTTTATTGTATTGCGCAAGCTGATACAAGAGTGGGGTAACTACCGTGTGATATAAAGTCATGCGTCGTCCGAGAAAGGATGCTACGAGCCATGTTTAGAGCTTTCAACAATATACCCATATTTCGTCGCCTTTTTATTGTATTTGCCATAGCTGCGCTCATACCTATTCTCGTTATTGTGTTGCTGGGCAACTTTTACCTGCAATCAAGTGAGATACGCAGCCAGGCTGTGCAGACCAGCTTCGATGCACAGAATACTGCAACTCTGGAGCAAATCAATTTACAGCGTATGAATGCACTCCTCCAGGCGCGCTTCGCTCAGGTCTTTGCAGAGAGTAACCCTGCACTCGGCGGTGATCCCTCGTTGCGGGCTTCAGGAGCACTGACGGAAGCTGACGTGACATCCCTCGAAATTAACTTCGGCCAGACGTTAGTTAGCTATCAACAGAACTTTGAATTGGCCACTTCCGATAATATAAGCGTCGTCAGGAACATCTTAATTAGTGATGCTCCTGACCAGGGCCAGCGGGTGATTACAAATCAACGCACTGCGCTTGACGCGGTGGCGCATTCAGAATGGAATACCTATAAAAAAGACCAGGACAGGGTATTACAAGACCTTGACAGGCATGTTCATTACCAGACAGCTTACGCCGATTTTTACCAGGCTAATCTGGATTTTCTCTATCTGAGAAATCATTGGCAGCAGGTAGTAGATGCTGCCACACTCATGGGCACTACTGTCACCCATGTCGGACCGTCACTCATCAATCCGCTTCTCATCTACACTGCTATCGCCTTGATCTTTACGTTCTTGGTCATTATCGCTGCTGGTTTCCTGATCAATGCAACCATTGTCAATCCTCTCAAACAATTGGTGGCATTGACGAAAAAAGTTGGTCAAGGCGATACTCACGCGCGAGCCGATATTCTCGGGCGCGACGAAATATACCTGGTAGCATCTTCAATGAATGGAATGCTGGATCATATTCTCCAGCTGATGCAAGAGGCACAATTCCGACATGCTGACCTACAAGCTCAAATCGAAAAGATGATCAGAGAAGTAAGTGGTGTAGGTGAAGGGAATCTGCAGATACAACTCGATGTCACGACGACTGAACTGGGAGTGCTGGCCAATACCTTCAACGGGATGACGGAACAGTTGAGTAACCTGGTGGTTAACGTGAAGATTCTGGCCCGCGGAGTGCAAAGTGCAGCCTTACAAGCATTTGGGTATATGGAACAGTTGGTAGATAACGCTGATACGCAGATCAAGCAAATTACGCAGGCAACCAGCGAGGTTGGGCACGTAGCCACTTCAAGCCGACAGGTCGCAGAGCGTGCACAGGCGTTGTATAACGTGGGCAGTGATGCCCGCTTGGCAGCTCAGAGAGGGCGTAGTGCGGTACAGCAAACGGTCAAAAGGATGGAATATATCAATGAAAATGTGGGCTCTACCTCCCAAAAAGTACAATCGTTGAGTGAGCGTTCACGCGAAATAAGCAGTATTGTGGATGTGATCTCCAGTATCGCGCAACAGACAAATCGCCTTGCCCTGGATGCGTCTATTCAAGCCGCTATGGCTGGTGATCATGGACAGGGCTTTGGCGCTGTCGCAGACGATATCCGGCGCATGGCTGAACGAGCAAAACAACAATCAGCATTAGTTGTACAAATTGTGCGCAATATTCGCGAAGATATCTCTACTGCTGGTCTCTCTATGCAGGAAACAGTGCGAGAGACTGCGTCAGGAACGCAAATCGTCCACGAGGTAGGCAATGCGCTTGAGGAGCTATTCTCGGCCGTTGAGCATCAGGCAAGTGAAATTGAAGTGACCAATCAGGTGGCAATCCAGCAATTACAGTCCTCCAATATGATTGTGCAGATTATGCAGCGCGTTTCTGATGTGACCCAGCAAAATAGTGCCATTACTCGTAACATAACTAAGCAAATGGAACGCCTGGCCCCCCTTGCAGGTCATTTGCTTGCGTCCGTGGACGTCTTTAAGCTACGAGAAGATCGCCATGGTGTAATCTCCGAAAATAGCTCTGCACAAAGACAGCAGGCATTGAACCGCTCATCACTTCCTATCTCCTCTTCAGCTCAATCTATGGGCAATGTGTATGGGAACCCTCCCTTTAGCGAGTTTGCCAGTCAAAGTTCCTCTGGTTCCTTCATGCCCAGTCAACCCTCTATACATCATGGAATAACAGCACAACCAGAATGGCAGGGGCAACAGGATTTTCAGACGCATAAGAATGTCCTTGGCAATAGGTCACTTAAGAAGCATGAGAAACATTTGGGAAGGGAAAGATAAAGCGAAATAATAAGTTTGGTTGGCTTAAGACTCTCCGCAGGGACCTTGAACCAATCAAACTCTTTATTTTGGGCTCTGCTGCAAAAAGAATGACGATATGGCAAGCTCAGCTTCTTTGGAGCACATAGAGAAGAAAGTAAGTCTTGTGAGCAGCCAGCCAGTCTTTAAATGGCACCATTTTCAACTCGAAATCATGTTGCTGTACGTTGGTTAGTATCTCTGCTCTACGTTCTCGTGATCTTAAGGCTCTTGCTTTGTTAGCGACAGAACCTCCCTTTTAGAACACAGCGCAAATTTTGATACGTATTTTATCTGCTTAAACAAAGTGCCGAGTAGCTGGAATTTGCAGATCTTTAAGAAGAAGGAAGCTAGCTTCTTTCACACCCTGGTCCAGAACAGCACTCTGGTGAAAAGGACTCTCGTGTATACAAAGAATCTTGGACAGCTCTTGCGGTTATTGCAAGCATCCAGGCAAAGTGGGCTGCTCACTGTTGAGAGTGCGGAGCAAGATGGAGCAACCTGGCAAGGGCGCTTTTGGCTTGTCGAAGGGAATGTGACAGCATGCCAAGTATATAAGAAAGCAGATGGGCAGGTGTTACTCAGCAATGATGAGGCAATGCGCTGGCTGCTTGTCCAGGGAAAGCTCAACTGGCGCCTGGAGGAAGAAGCTCAACAATTTCCCGATACATTATTGCCAACATTACCACAGCGCAGAGGTCCAACATGGGATGGACAGAATGATATAGGACGACATAGAACTGTCTCTCCTGTACCGCTGGGGCAACCTACATGGATGCCTCGACGTACCTCTAAAGGTATGCAAACTCAAGCAAGGTCGCTGGGATCATTGGAGCATCTTCAGGTTTTCACCCTGGTAAATGGGCATAATACCGTTGAAGGGATAGCACGACTCTTGCGTAAGCCATATAATAC
>DATAYF010000512.1:0-6932 GCA_036272735.1 Ktedonobacteraceae bacterium | reverse complement strand
ATAGGCTGGAGCCTCATAGCTCGATGATTGCGAGGTTCCTGCTGCTGCCCGACATATGGCTGATTATACGGTACTGGCGATGGATGCTGTTCACTCTGCGGTGGTTGCTCAAAGTACGATTGTGGCGGTAAATCTGCTTCCTGTTCGCCAGGTCGGTTTACTGGCGTGAAATCATTTTGGTATGGATCGTCTTGATCGTCTGCCATGAATATTACTACTCCTTAAAAATAAGTAAATATCAAAGTAGTAATATTATGAATGTTTTACAATAAATGTCAATATACTGTTGAGATAACTCCCCAAAAATAATGAGCGGGTTAGATTGTGTGCTAACCCGCTCATATACATTCATGATACATATAAGTTACGCCAATGCTTGCTCCAGATCTTCCAACAGATCCTCCACGTCCTCGATGCCAATCGAGAGACGTAGCAGCGTATCACCGATACCACGCGACTCGCGGAATGCTTTAGGAATAGAGGCATGCGTCATGCTGGCAGGATGGCATACCAGCGACTCGACCCCGCCCAGGCTTTCAGCAAAGGTGAAGATCTGCAAACGTCGCACGATGCGGTCCACATCCGCTAGCTGCCCCTTGAATTGAAACGAGACCATACCACCAAAACCACTCATCTGGCGCTTTGCCAATTCGTAATCAGGATGCGATGGCAAACCCGGATAGTACACCTTTTCGACGCGTGGATGCTCCGTCAGGAAACGCGCCACCGCGTACGCGTTCTCCTCGTGCTGGCGCATACGCACCGCCAGCGTCTTGATCCCGCGCAACGTCAACCAGGCATCGTGTGGACCCGGCACGCCGCCGGCCGCGTTCTGGAAGAATTTGAGGTCCTGCCAGACCTGCTCGTCGTTTGTGACCAGCGCGCCGCCAATAACATCACTATGCCCGTTGATATATTTGGTCGTGCTATGCAGGACGATGTCCGCACCCAGCTCCAACGGCTTCTGGAAGTAGGGGCTGGAAAACGTATTATCCACCACCAGCAACAGGTGATGCTGGTGCGCAATCTGCGCCACCGCCCGGATATCAACCAGCCGCAACAACGGATTGGTCGGCGTCTCCAACCAGATCATGCGCGTATTTGGTCGAATAGCTTTCTCGTACGCTTGTATATCACTAGCTGGCACATAGGTCGTCTCGACCTGGAAACGACTCATTACCTTCTCAAAAAGACGATACGAACCGCCATACAGGTCGTCGCATGACACCACGCGATCACCCGCACTCAGCAGATTGAGTACCGCGTGCTCGGCCGCCATACCAGAAGCGAAGGCCAGCCCATGGCTGCCATCCTCCAACGCCGCGATACAAGCCTCTAAAGCGCTCCGTGTCGGGTTGCCGGTTCGTGAATACTCGTACCCTTTATGACCACCCATGCCCTCTTGCGCATAGGTTGATGTCTGATAAATCGGGGTCATTACCGCACCCGTTGCCGGTTCCGGCTCCTGACCCGCGTGAATAGCTTTGGTCGCAAATTTCATAGACATAAGCTCCTCAAGATCAACCCATCATAAAATTATGCTTATTATTACAAATTACTAGCGCGTAGGTTACGCTTACCATCACAACACACGTAAGAACATATGAAATTATCAACAAATACTACTTTTCGATGCATTCTAAAAGCAAAAATGCAGCAAATATGTCGTTCATTGTTATTACATTGTGCTTCTCTATGTTCATAATCGATTGATAGGGCAATTTATTCCATTATTAGGACGTATCTCCTATCATCAATGAAACTCAACACACACGGACGCTGTGGCGCGCTGCACTTATGTTTATAATAACCATGCCCACAACTTCGACGACGTTTCTATCCGCCTGCATCTCATCGCCACCCTATCTCAACACCACAAGACCGCTTAAGTGTCAACCTAAAACGCACACAATCGTATAAGTATACAGTTGGGATATAGCGCATCCATCAACACAACTCTATACCTACTTATCTGTGTATTATCGCTAGCCATTCAAAGGACTGGGCAAATGCAACAACCGCACAGCACTACACCGAACCATCATTCCAAAGTTGGCGTACTTCTCATTCACGGCCTCAATGGCAGCCGTGATGACATGAACGAACTAACCGCGTACCTCACCGATCACGGTATGCTTACCGAGAATATGCTCCTCCCAGGACACGGGACTGCCGTTCGCGATATGCTCTCGCTGGGCTGGATCGATTGGGCCTGTGCCGTTCGTGAGGAATATCGCGCCTTACAAGAACAATGCGACCATATTTTTCTTGTCGGACACTCGCTCGGTGGCGCATTGGCTCTTCACCTCGCCGCCTCTGAAGAGGTCTCAGGCATCGTTACCATGTGCGCCCCGCTACATATGACCTCCTGGCTGATTGCTCTGGTACGCATTGCCAGTTCCCTTATTCAGCTTGTTCCCACCGTGCGCGAAGATATCAACGATCCCGATGCCCGCAAGCGCTATGCTCGCCGCGCGTATCGCTGGACGCCTCTGGCCCCCATCGATAGTCTGTTCCGCTTCCTCCCCAAACTACGCGCCGAACTTCCACACGTCACCGTCCCCACGCTGATTATGGCCGCCACCCATGATCACGTTGTACCCGTGCGCGATGGTTACGAAATTTATCGCCATATCGGTGCACAGGATAAGCAACTCCTTATCCTTCACCATTCCTACCACGTCATCATGAAGGATCACGACCATGAACAGGTCTTCGCGCAAACCCTGGCATTCATCGAACGCCAGCTATCCACCACAGAGGCAGAGCAAACAGCATGACAGGCATAGGCTGATACTGCCATACTGCACACGATTGCTTGTGTGCACCGTCGACATCCTGTATACTAGAGAGCAATCGTTGTCTTGACACGAGCAAATATATAAATACGAGGAAGCATACGGCCTTTCTTGCGTTATAAATTATTGGAGTGGTAAAGAGCCTTGTCTCAGCCTATACATGCACCCGAAAAACCGCAAAAACGTACTGTGCAGCCGCCGACTCAACCAGAGGTGCCGTGGTATCGTCCAGGTATTTTTGTAACCCTGGCGCTTGGTTGCTTCTTGCTGCTGCTCTTCGCGGGACATACCGCCTACACGGCTGCACGTCCATTGCTACACCGTGGACCATCAACAGCGGCCACACCTACTCCGACGACAACCTACCTTAGTAAGCCGCTCGTTCCGGCCTTATCTTCCAACACTACGGACGCGACTGTACAGTTGCCAACCAACGAATCTGTTGTGTACCAACAAGGGAATGCTATTTACAGCATCCCACTCGCCGATCAAGGTAACGCTAAGCCAACGCCTGCAAGTCACCTGAAACCCATCGTAACTCCCGGCTACGCGTATAATCGCTCGGTCCCGCCTATGCTCACGCCTTCCGGCCAACTCATCTATAGTGGCAATGGCATCTGGCAAACCGCTGTGCATAATGGACATGCACAGCAAATCGCGCCACTACCTACAGGGCAGGTAATTACGTCACTAGCTTTGAGCAGCGATGGCTCGACCCTGGCATGGAGCACCGCACCAGCAAACGGACAAGGCAACATCAGCCTCTACATTGACCATCTCGGTGCGGCACCCCAACGTGTCTACCAGCAGCCAGCGTCGCCCTGTCCGTGCTTCCGCGTCTTCTCATTCGCGAATGCATCAGCAAATTCGACACTGCTCCTGACCAACGACCAGGGCGATCATGGCCTTGTTCAGCTTGGCCTCTGGAAACTGGATCTGAACCAGGGACAACAACAGCAACCCATAGCCATCTTGCCATCCGATTCTCAAGGACCTCTGGCCCTGCTTTCACCAGGCAATACGCTGCTGTACTCCAATAAAGAGATGCTGGCACCATTTCCCGCCGATAGAAGCATCCCCAATGATTTTGCCGCCCAACTCTACGCCAATAGCTTAGCAATGGCGCAACTCGACCTTACAAAAAATACCTTGCAGACACCACAACAGATCCTGTCGCCGCAAACGGAGCAGAGCAACGTTGGCAACTATCGCTGGGCCGACACACCCACCTTCTCGCCCGATGGGCAAACGCTGGTCTATGTGCTCTTCTCAAGCGATGCACAGCAGCCGTATGTGCATCATAACGCGCTCTACACCTTGCCCGTCAAACAACAGGGAAATTACAAGCAGCAAACCACCCAGCAACCACAGCTCCTGGCAACCACGAGCACGAGCTTCGTCCAGTTCGGTCCCTGGCTCAACAATACCACGCCAACCTTTTATGCTGATGGCAGCCTGTATGCTCTCGATGTAACGAACGGCGCGACCGCCAGGCTGGCAACCACTGGAACATACATGCGTATCATCGGCACGCTGTGAACCTGGTATGCTATTTGCACTGGCGCGCCGCCTGCTCACGCTGCTGTGCGTGATCTTCTGCATCGCGTATCCAATCGCGCTGGTTGGCATCACATTCAACGTGCAGCCCTCGTTCTCGCTGACGTGGGCTGGTAGTGCGCTGCTCTTATTAGAGGGCGGAATGCTCATTCTAGCGGCTCTGCTGGCCTATGGATTCACGCAAACCGTGTGCGCAACCCTGGTGGTAATTGTGCTATCGACACTTGCCGAGCACATCGGGGTCAGCACGGGTTTCCCCTTCGGAACCTACGTGTACACCAACATCCTGCAACCACATATCACGACGCTGGTTCCCCTGGCGGTGCCGTTTGCCTGGATACTGGTTATCTTAGGCGCGTACGGCCTGCTACGCGGCCTCTCGTTGGAGAAACGACGCATCGGCATTGGCGGCGTACTGCTGGGGTCCATTCTGGCGCTGCTCCTCGATCTGGCTATCGAGCCAGTCGCCACGGCCATAGAGCACTACTGGACCTGGACCAGCCCCGGACCGTTCAACTACTACGGCGTCCCCATCACCAACTTTATTGCCTGGTTCTGCATCGCCCTGATCCTGCTCTTCCTCGTAGATCTCTGCTTCGTGCAACCACGCGCTCTCCCGTCCGCGCCCGGAAGAAGAGGCAGGATACGTCAACGCCTGCCGCGACTCCTGCCAGGCTGGCTATTCGTCGCGAGCCTCGTCCTGTTTGGCTGCGTCGATCTCACTCACGCCTTCTACATCGGCACCGTCTGCGCCGTCTGCGCCCTGCTGGCCGCCGCACTCTGCTGGCTCCTCTCGCGCCGCGCCTGGCCCTACAGGCGTTAACGTCAGCCCCATGCTGATACATAAAGGATTGTTAATGGTTCCTGGAAACCATTAACAATCCTTTATGTGTTCCGGACACATACATGGATTGCTATGTATTGATCTTGATCTCGATTTGACAGATAGCTCTTGCGCTTATATACTATCTACGTAGATATGCATCTACATAGAAAAAGGAGCAAAGAGAAAAGTATCACTGATGACCGAGTCGAATACTACCGCACATTGGGATTTAGCAATTTTACATGATTACGCGTTGGACAAGCAACGCACGCTAGCCGAAAACGAACGTGCAGCCCTTGAGCACACACACAACATACTACAAGCAGCCGATGAACTCTTCATCTGCCTCGGTGGCCGAGCTGGCCGCCTGGGCGAATGCATCGTTGGCACCGGTCTCCTTGAAAGCACGCTACAAGCCTTGCGCTTCCTGCACAAAACCAGCATCCCTATCCATATTTTTGTCGATGCCACGACGCGTGAACTCTTCAACGAACCAGCATATCAGCAGCATTACGGTCGTAACCTGCATTTCTTCGCGCTCGCACAACCCGACGACGTCGATGCCAATATCCAGCGACTATGTCGTGGTCAAAACGTACTCGTGCTCGATCTTCACGGTGCGCACGATGGTATGCCCACGCTGGAAATACAGAGTGAGCAGGATCGCCGCATCGCCAGGCTTGCTCGTCTCTTCCGCGTGGGTGTGAGGAGCTACGCGCAACGCGGCCCCACACGTCGCTACGCCGACTTCATCGAGGAACTCTTCCCGTTGCCGCCCGACACGCTCAACGGCACCGCGGCCCAACCTACACTGCGGCTCTTAACCGAGGATCAGACTCGCTATCCCATGCTGCAACGCCAGTTTGGACTCGATCCGTCGGCATTGCAGGTTGTATGCTTCTTCCAATCCATCGTACGCGCCAAATGCTACGAACGTTGGGATGAGGTGTTGCAATCTCTCTGCGCCTATCTCGCCGCTCATTTCCCACAACAGCGCATCGATTTTCTACTCGCTTGCGGTCCTGACGAGGATGACCTACCACCGAGCGTCACAAAAGCCGCGTTAACAGAAGAATTTGGAGAGTTTCGAGGAGCCAACAAAAACGCGCGCATCCTGCTACGCACCACACCTTCGCTACGCGATCTTGCTATTCTCATTAGCAACGCCGCGCTCGTGCTCTCTAACGATACGGGACCAGGCCATATGGCGGGCGCGCTCGGCATACCGACCATCACGCCCTACATGCCTGGCAACGTCTACTCCAAACGCGTCTGGTCTTCGACGCTCTGGCATCGTGGCGTCACGCTGGAACCAAACCCCTATAGCTTCCGCGAACTCGAAGCCGCCGTGCTTTGGGGCAATCCTGAAATCATCAACAGCATTTCCCCCACAGCCTTAGAACAGGAGGCACTCGCTTGCCTGCCAGCACATCTTCGCGCCTGAAAGCTCCCCGTGCTAAAGCGGCGGGGGTTCCAGGGGTTCGGCCCACGCTTCCAGCGCCTCTCCCCAAAGGAGAAGCGCTGGCTCTAGTGGTGGTTCCCCTGAACTTTTCGGCAGACGCGCTCTGGCTCTGGGGAGACCAAAGCTTCGGGGCAAGGTCTGCCCTTCTTTCGCGCGTTGGAGTGCACGCTCGTGTGCTGCCATGAGGCGCGCTTCCGCACCTTCCCAATACCCCTGGTATCGGGCACACGAGGGAATGGGGTCTGCGAGATCAAGGTAGGCAGCAAGATACGCCGAATACAGGTCACGT
>DATAYF010000511.1:0-10637 GCA_036272735.1 Ktedonobacteraceae bacterium | reverse complement strand
TCTCGTCGAAGTAAGGCGACATCCAAAGTTGCTTGGGAGCAAAAAGCTCTCTAACGTCCTTCGGTGCCAAAGCTCAACTTGAGAGGGGGAAAAAGATAGGATACTGTCATGCCCCCATCATCCTGGGGGCATTGTTTGTGCCTCCATTCATACTACTTCTCCGCACCTCTGAGCGCGTCACGCTAGTGGCGTTGGGGCGCGGAATAAGGGCACGGAGGTTTTCTTATGAAAAAAGTGGTCATGAGCCGCAAGCCGCGAGCACGCTCGGCATTGATGAGGCAAGTGTTGTTGACACTTTCGGTCGTTGGTCCCGGTTTGATCACCGCCAATGTGGATAACGACGCCACCGGCATTACCGGCTATTCACTGGCAGGAGCACAATATGGCTATGGGCTGCTCTGGGCAATCATCCTGGTAACGATCAGCCTGGCCGTCGTGCAGGAGATGGTCGCACGTATGGGTGTGGTCACCGGCAAAGGGCTGGCTGATCTTATTCGCGAACGCTTCGGCGTCCGCATCACATTCTGGAGTATGTTGCTACTGCTCATCGCCAATATCGCCACAACCGTCGCCGAATTCGCGGGTGTGGCCGGAGCAATGGATATCTTCGGCGTCAGTCCTTTCATTGCAGTGCCGGTGGCCGCACTGGTGGTCTGGTTCCTCGTCGTGCGTGGCAGCTACAAATACGTCGAGCGCATCCTCCTGGCCTTATGCCTGATTTATGTCAGCTACGTCGCCAGCGGGTTCCTCGTGCATCCCGACTGGGGTATGGTCTTTCACCAAGTAGTAGTGCCTCCTATCCAGCTTAATCAGGGCTATTTACTCACCCTGGTTGGGGTCATTGGCACCACCATTGCTCCCTGGATGCAGTTCTATCAACAATCGGCGATTGCCGATAAGCAGATCCCGGTGGCGCATTTATCCTATGAACGCATTGATACGTACGTGGGCTCATTTCTCACGGATTTCGTGGCCTTCTTCATCGTTGTCAGCACGGGAGCAACGCTCTTTATTCATCACATCCAGATCCACGAAGCCAAAGATGCCGCGCTCGCGCTGCAACCACTCGTTGGCAACGGCCATATCGCCGAGATTCTATTTGCCGTGGGACTCTTAAATGCATCATTGATGGCAGCCAGCGTCTTACCGCTCTCGACAGCATATTCCATTGCGGAGGCATTCGGCTGGGAGCGTGGCGTTGGACGTACGTTTAAAGAGGCACCACAATTTCTCTTTCTGTACACCTTCATTATCATCGTGGGGGCTGGCATCACGTTGCTTGTGCCTAAAGATCGGCTGGTCTTCGTCCTCAATCTGCCTAACGTGGTAGGAGGGATGCTACTTCCACTGGTCCTGATCTTGATGATTTTGCTATGTAATGATCGTCGCTTGATGGGTCACTACGTCAACGGCCACATTCGTAATGTCATCGCCTGGCTTACTACCATTATTATGACCGTATTAACGCTGCTAATTATCGTGAGCACGCTCTTTCCCGGACTCTTTGGAAGCCCGTGACAGGAGAGAGCAGATATATATTCAAAGGAACCTATCCGATATGGAACAGATCGACGAACAACATCCACATGGGGGCGACTGGCTACGTGAGATTGTCTTTGGCCTCAACGATGGCCTGGTAACAACGCTCGTCTTTTTGATGGTAGTAAGCACAGCCGCCCCGGCCCAACTGGTGCTGATTATGTTGGGCGAGGTGCTCGCGGGCGGCATCTCAATGGCGTTGGGAGGCTACCTTTCTGCGCGCACAGAGCAAGAAATTCTCGATCATCGCGTCGCAACCGAACGCTACGAAGTTGAGCACGAGCCAGAG
Organism: Ktedonobacteraceae bacterium; assembly: GCA_036272735.1. Classification (GTDB taxonomy): domain Bacteria; phylum Chloroflexota; class Ktedonobacteria; order Ktedonobacterales; family Ktedonobacteraceae; genus DATAYF01. Next base: position 8,809 of record DATAYF010000511.1, on the reverse strand, counting down.
GAAGAACGGGCCGAACTACGGGCAATTTACCGCCGCAAGGGATTTCGCGGGCCGCTGCTTGAGCGCGTTGTCAGACATCTTACCTCCGACGCTGATCGCTGGCACCAGGCCATGGTCCATGACGAGTTAGGACTAGTGGAAGATAAACAGATCAACCCGTGGCAACAAGGGCTTCAGGTCGGGCTTTCCTTCGTGATCGGTGGACTGATCCCGACCATTCCAGTATTGCTCTCCCTGCCACAAGCTCGCTGGTGGGCCTATGGCCTGACGGCAATTACCGCGCTCACGCTTGGCGCGCTGAAATCAAAATACACCCACAAAAAACCCATCTATGCAGGTCTCGAATTCCTCGTGGTCGTCACGCTGGGCACCCTGGCAGGCGTTGGTCTCGGCTTGCTCTTGCACGCCGGTTAAATCTCAGCTACACCCGCGACTCTTCGCGCAACGTGCTCAAAAACTCATCGATGGCTAGGGGTAACTGCTCATCGCGTTTGCGCCGCACTAGCACACATGCTCTCTGGAATGCAGGCATATCTTGCACCGCAATTTCTACCAGCCTGCCAGACGCCAAATCAGCACGCACCATCGTACGGGTAAGCAATGCAACGCCTGTACGACGCATAATGACATCATAGGCTGTCTGTGGTGGCACTTCAAACAACGCTTTGTTGCTTGTCGCTATTTGCGCTTGCCAATGCTTAGCCTCAAGGCTCCAATCTATATGAAAGAAGGGATTTCCTTGCGCTTCCAGATCGGCAAGCGTCACCTGTGAACGAGCAGCTAGCGGGTGGCTGGCATGCGCCACCATAATCAGGGGTTCCTGAATGGACAACAAGACGGTCATATCTGGATGAAAGAAGGGACCCGTCAGACACCCAATATGCACAAAACTATCATAGAGCATTTCCAGGATTTGCTGATTATGGCCGGTATGGACCACAATATCGAGCTGTGGATGAAGGCGATGCAAGCGTTCTAGCGCGGCAGCAAAGAAACCTGTCGCCAGCGTTGGCAGGGTTCCAATCACCACGCGCCCGCGTTTGCCTTGCGCCGTTTGTTGCGCAACCTCAACACCCCTGGTCATGGCGCGTAAAGCTGCTTGCGCATAAGGTAAAAAGCTGCGCCCCAGTTCCGTCAGGCTCAAACGGCTCCCCCCGCGTATGAAAAGCGCACCACCGACCTCTTGTTCCAGGGTATGCACGCGTAGGCTAATAGTGGGCTGAGAAATATCTAGCCTGCGCGCAGCCTTGCTAAAGCTTCCCTGAAGTACAATTTGCTCGAACGCTTGCAATTGGTGAAGATCCATAGTTCATCGCTCCCCCCATAAAAATTTCCAATACTGAGTATAGTCATTATGAGTTTGTTTTATCCAGCCAACTATAGTACACTTGAACAATAGTTCTTTATGAAATAAGGAGAGGCGAAGCAACCAATGAATTTCACACAGCCATTTGAGACGTTCATAGGCAGGCAATATCGTTGTCCCACAGGACTGATCGGACGCGTCATCGGCGCCAAAATGGTCCGGCAACACCAACCAGAAACAGTGTGGACGATCTCACTCCTCCATATCCAGCCGCATGACCATGTATTGGAGATTGGTTTTGGAGCGGGCAAGGCCATTGAACGGCTAGCCCCCCTGGCAACCAGTGGGCATATTTCCGGTATCGACCTTTCGCCAACAATGCTACATACTGCCAGGCGTCGCAACGCTCGCGCTATACAAGCCGGACGAGTCGAGCTACAACACGGCGATGTGACCCGACTGCCCTTTGCCGATCAGCAATTCGACAAACTCATCAGCATCCATACGCTCTATTTCTGGCCACATCCCGACCGCGCTATAGCCGAAATCTTTCGTGTGCTCAAGCCTGGCGGGACTCTGGCGTTAACATTTTCACCTGGAAAAATCGGAGAGAACGCAAATGAAAACATACAGAGCCTGGTGGAACAACACATCTTGCCAGCTATGCAGCACCTTGGTTTTGCCCACATCGACACAAACGAGGGACCAGCCTCCAGGCAGTTCCGCTCAATAGCTATCATTGGCGTGAAATAAACGGAATGAGACTACATAGATACCCGTGTATGGTTGCTGCGGCCATACACGGGTATCTATGTAGTTTGTAATACCCCTATACTTATTCTTCACCTGGATACATCAGCTTCCCATCTTCCACACGCAAAAATTTCGTCAATGTATGCTCCCTGGCGGTTTTCTTGTTCATGATATGGTAGACATGCCAGCCAGCAACGGTGAGAGCATCGGCGATAAGAGAATGGTGACAGCGCCAGGGGAGTGCCTCGGCACACATAATGACAGTTTTTTGATGGCACGCAAGTTCCTCAAGTTCGGTAAGGTCCGCGTGGAATTCGGGCGTAGCCATGTAGTCGGCATAGCCACAAAAAGAAGCATTCTGCCAGCCAATGTTTGGGGAATCTTTCCCGGCATGGCGTAAACCACCAAGCGCTTTGAGGTGAATGTAGTCAATGTCGGCAGCATGCAGTTCACCAGGGAGAAGATCGATGCCAAACTGGGGATGCTTGCGCGACCTGGGCATGGTGCGCATATCAACTAGAAGTGGGAGCGCATGGGCACGCAGCAGGTCCAAAAACTCATCTATTGTATGGGTTGAATGACCTATGGTACAAATGCTGTTACTCTCCATAATCGTAGTATAGCAGCTAGCGACTACTTGACAAACGAAATGCTGCTGGGTATTATCATAAGTATCCAAGCTCTACTATGTAGCGTAGTATCTTCATAATTGGGACACTGAAATGAAAAGTCCTGAGCCGCCGATAACACCGGGTTGGCTTAGGATTTTGTGCTTTTTGGAGCAGTGTTTCAATATCCCCGCGAATTTATTTTCGTACAGCGGGTATGGGCAGTGTCGCCCATACCAACGGGAACAACGCCGTTGACACATTTCTCTGCATGAGAAAGGGAGTAACGCATGGCAGCCAACAACGAAGTGCAGACTGAGAGCACATCCATGTCTCAAGAGCCAGAACGATTATCTACTGCACACCGCCGAACTCCATACATTCTATTATGTGTATCCATCGTGCTTATCCTTGCCGGGGGCATTATCGCCAACATCGCACAAACCGCCGGAGGCCAGATCGCGGTACGCGAGACCAACTTTGCTGGCAGCAACGGCGTCATGATGAGCGGGCTGCTTTACATTCCCAACACAGCTACGACAAAGACGCCCGCGTGCGGAGTCGTGGCTATTCACGGCTATATCAACTCGCACGATACCATGGATGGCGTTGCCATCGAGATGGCGCGGCGCGGCTGTGTTGTACTTGCGGTAGACCAGACGGGGCATGGTGCCTCTGATGGGCCAGCTTTTGCCAACGGCTACGGCGGCCCCGACGCCCTGGCATTCCTGAACTCGCTTAACATCGTGCGCCAGGGCGATATTGGGCTTATCGGTCACTCGATGGGTGGTTGGGCCTCCGTGATCGCCGCCAACGCGCACCCCGCTGCCTACCGTTCATTGGTACTGATGAGTTCCTCAACCAGCACGCCGGGCGAAGAACCCATACCAGGCACAGCCAAATTCCCCAAAAACGTGGCGGTTGTAGAGGCGCAAGACTCCGAGTTCTCCTCGTTGATGTGGGAGGAGCCAACGGGTAGCCAATTCCCAAACTCACCACGCATGCAGACGTTGTTCGGCATCTCACAGCCGATTCAAGTCAGTCACGTCTATGGCTCGGTTAATAGTGGCAACGCTCGACTGCTTGATCTCGTGCCCACGACCCATCCAGGCATTACCTTCACAACCAAGGGGGTAGGAGATGCGGTCGCCTGGATGCAGCAAACATTGACTGGGGTCAGCTCGCTGGCAGTCTCCGACCAGATCTGGCTGTGGGATGAGATTGGCACCTTGCTGACGCTGCTCGGCGTTATCTTGCTGATCTTCCCGGTGGGAGCGCTGCTACTGCGTTCGCACTTCTTCTCAGGGCTGGCCCAGGAACTTCCTATCGTGAAGTCGTCGCAAGGTTTAGGCTGGTGGATCGGTGTGGTGATCGTGATTGCGTTAGCCGTCTTCACATTTTTCCCGTTCCAAATCTTCGGCAACCTCCTACTACCTGCCAGCGCGCTCTTCCCGCAGACCATCACAACAGGAATTATGGTCTGGGCCGTTGGTGGTGGCGTGATCGGGCTGATATTGTTTATTGCGTGGCATTTTGGCATCAACCGACGCCTGGGGGCACGGCTCAACAATTATGGCATCACTGGCGAGAAGAACACGCTGGAGTGGGGAAAGATCGGCAAAGCGTTGCTATTTGCCATCGTGGTCATTATCGCACCCTACATTGCCCTGGCATTCTTGGATTGGGCCTTTCACACAGACGCGCGCGTCTGGGTGTTCAACATCAAGGTCATCACCCCTGATCACTTCCCCATCATCCTTTCCTACGTCATTCCTTTTATCCTTTACTTCCTGATGTTGGGAGTGATTTTACACGGGCAGTTACGCTCGACCCGGCTCTCCATTGGTTGGGAGATCGTGAGAAATATCGTCATGATGGCAATCGGCTTCGTCGGATTCCTGCTCTACGAGTACATCCCGCTGCTATCCGGCCACACCCTGAGCACGGTCGATCAACCTTTGTTAACCATCGTCGCCTTCCAGTTCGTGCCGGTGTACATCATTATCGCCGCCATCTCGACGTACTTCTTCCGCAAAACGGGCAGAATTTACGCGGGCGCGTTCATCAATGGCATATTCATCACCGCGCTCATCGTGACCAGCACGGCGACACAATATGCTATTAGGGCGCACTAAGTAATTCTCAGAGCATTAACACAGCTACATAATAATACGTGTATGGGCTCGGAGCCCATACACGTATTATTATGTAGCTGTTCTTATAAAGAGTAAAAGCGTCGTTATGCCTCATCCAACTTCGTACGTTCTGGTCGAAAGGCGGGCATACACAACGACCAGTACTCAGATTGCGCGTCCTGCTGAGCATTGCTGTAGGTGACGCGGGTTCCCCTGCCCACCAGGCACGACTCGCCCGGCGCAACCTCTACGCGCTGTCCATCCGCCTCGATAGCTACCGAGCCGCGCACCACAATAATGATTTCATCGAACTCGGCAATCTGTGCAGCCTCACGCCAGGCAGGCGGGGCAAACATGTGCGCCAAACTAAACGCATCCTGCTGGGTGTTCAACACGCCGAAATGCTCGTCGATGATCTTTCCATCCTCACGCGGAAAGATGCTCCCATGGTCTACTTTTTGCAACATAGTATTACGCTACTTTCACGCTACTTTCGCATTCTTAACTAATTAAATAAAGTACGGCCTCGAACTTTAGCAACAAGCATACCACAGATGCAAGGTTTCAGCCATGCCGAGCTTGCATCTGATGGTATGATGGCGATGCGCCCGATACTTGACGATAGAGTAATGTAGAGCACGCATCATAAATCGACTATAGGCAAAGTCACATTGTTCCAGTTTTTTGGGGTTAGGAAGAGCCCTCAATTCTGTTTGGTAAAGGGGTCTTTTTATGACAGTCAATCAAGCTGGCAACGTTGGCCAGCAGAGCTTGAGTACAGGAGCCGCACGTCAACTTGCCACCACGACCAAAACTATTCCCCAAATGGTCGATATCACCCCGCGCTGGTTTCTCAGGCTCTTGCCTTGGGTACAGGTGGAGGCTGGAACGTATCGCGTTAACCGGCGCAAAATTATCCTACGTGGCGAAACTCCGGTCGACGTGAGCACGACTGGCAAGCAGGCGAAAATCGAGGCGCAGGATCTGCGAGCGCTTGCGCTTTTCCAATGCCTGAACGATAGCGCGCTCGAAATGCTCGCCAGCAAATTCACCACCGAGAGATACGACAGTGGTGATATGATCATAAAATCTGGTCAACCTGGCGACAAGTTTTACATCGTCGCCAGCGGCAAAGTGGAGGTGTGGGATACCGGACCTTACGGTCAAAAGGTTGGGCAGGCAATTCTGGCTGAGGGAGATCATTTTGGTGAGGTAGCTTTGCTAGAAAGAATCCCGGCGACATCCTACGCACAGGCTTTGACATCAAGTCTGCTTCTGACGCTTGAAGGTACTGCATTTGCAGAACTAATGAAGCAAACGTCAGGACTACGTAGTGACCTGGAACGTATTGTTCAGCAGCGACGTGCGAGTAACTCGCTGCTACTAGATGGACTTGGCGAAAAACCAATCGAGCTTTCCGCCGACCATGTCGGAGAACCTGATCTACCCACGACATTTGTCGACTACGAGGAAAATCCCCGTGAGTATGGGTTAAGTGTCGTGCAAACTATCCTGCGTGTACATACTCGTGTCTCTGACATTTACAATACCCCCCACAATCAGCTCGCCCAACAGCTCCGCCTGACCATTGAGGCAATCAAAGAGAGGCAAGAATGGGAGATGATCAATAACCCGGAGTTTGGCTTGCTCAAAAACGTGACACCATCCTACAGCGTCCAGACACGTAGCGGCCCACCCACTCCCGATGATATGGATGCTCTACTTGCCCGTGTCTGGAAACAGCCCGCCTTTTTCCTTGCCCATCCACGTGCTATTGCAGCCTTCGGGCGCGAATGTACCCGCCGTGGCGTACCTCCTCCCACAATTGAAATATTTGGCAATCCGTTCGTTACCTGGCGCGGCGTTCCCCTCCTCCCCACAAACAAACTGATGGTAAATGATAACGACACGACAAATATTCTGCTCATGCGTGTCGGCGAGAGAGAGCAAGGGGTCGTCGGCCTCCAGCAGACTGGCATTCCAGATGAACACCTGCCTGGCTTGGCCGTACGATTTATGGGCATTGACAGCAAAGCTATCGCATCGTACCTGGTCACGTCGTATTACTCGGTGGCGGTCCTGGTAGACGACGCGCTAGGTGTACTTGAGAATGTCGAGGTGTCACACTACTATGAATACTAGTGATCAGCACGCATCCCCGTGGTTCTCGCAAGCGCAGCAGGACATGCCTCAACCTGGTACCTATGGTTTAGGCGCTATGCTTGATCCCGAAGATATCGACCGACTCGCTCATCAGTTGTATGCTGAGATTCCCGACTCCATGGGTAGAGCAGATAATCAATACCCGGCGCAAGCCTTCATGGCTCAACCTCCTACGAGCAGCACCGACCTGCGACAATTGCTCAACAACCTGGACGAACCGCAAGCGACAGGTATACCAACAATACCTCATTCTGGCAGCCAGCCCCGGTTGTACTTCTTAACAGGGTCAGAGCCACAACGTGCTTTTTCCAGGGCGGACACATCGTTTGACGTACAAGCAATTCGGCGAGATTTCCCTATCCTGTATCAGCAGGTGAACGGCAAGCCGCTTGTCTGGCTGGATAACGCGGCTACCAGCCAGAAACCGCGTCACGTCATCGACACGCTCGCACAATTTTACGCGCACGACAATTCAAATGTCCATCGCGGAGCGCACACCCTGGCTGCGCGCTCTACGAACGCCTATGAAGGGGCACGCGAAAAAGTGCAACAGTTTTTAGGCGCTCGATCAGCGCGCGAGATCATCTTTGTGCGTGGCACAACCGAAGGGATTAACCTCGTTGCTCAGACGTATGGTCGGAAATATATTGGTACGGGGGATGAGATTATCCTTACGACCCTGGAGCATCACTCCAACATTGTCCCCTGGCAACTTTTAGCCCAGGAGAAGAACGCGACCTTGCGCGTGGTACCCATCGACGATCATGGAGAGGTGATGCTTGAGGAATATGAACGCTTGCTAGGACCACGCACACGGCTGGTAGCTATCAGCCAGGTTGCAAACGCGCTGGGTACGATCCTTCCGGTTACACAAATGATTGAAATGGCACATCGACACGGGGCGCTCGTCCTGGTGGATGGTGCACAGGCTGTTCCACACTTTCGCGTCAATGTCCAGGCCATGGACGCGGACTTTTATGTCTTTTCAGGTCATAAGCTCTTCGGCCCAACCGGGATTGGTGCGCTCTATGGAAAGCTAAGCCTGCTTGAGAATATGCCCCCCTGGCAGGGCGGAGGGAGCATGATCGATACCGTCACCTTTGAAGCGACCACGTACAACGAGGTCCCGTATAAGTTTGAGGCTGGCACCGGCCACATTGCGGGCGCGATAGGACTGGGAGCCGCAATTGACTACCTGGATCGGATTGGCTTCGATGCTGCCGCCCTTTACGAAAAAGAATTGATGGCTTACGCGACTGAGGCGCTAGCCGCTATTCAAGGGCTACGCCAAATCGGCACGGCACGACATAAAGCAGGAGTGCTTTCGTTTGTTCTCGATGGTACTCGCCCCGAAGCGGTCGGTAGGTTTCTGGACGAGGAAGGTATTGCCGTTCGAGCGGGTCATCATTGCGCACAGCCCACAATGAGGCGTTACGGCGTGACAGGTACAGTGCGTCCTTCATTCGCCTTTTATAACACGCGGGAAGAAATTGATGCGCTGATCACGGCCATCCTCCGCTACAAAAACACGCATTGAATTCCCACTCTTACCACCTAGCTACCCAAAGTAGTTCAATATCCTGAGATAATCCACAAAGCACCGCTGAAAATTGCTCCTTGCTTGCCGAGAGATATTGCTGGGGATAATTTTCGGCGCAATTATTGTTACACACTAAGAAAGAGCATCACAATTGTGAGCACAATAACCCGTTGATTAATTTGGTATAGTCCAATCCTGCATGTGCCGGCGGCACATGCAGGATTGGACTATACCAAATAATAGTAAAGGATTCCTCTCATGGTATTTCCACTCTCCGTTCTTGACCTGTCGCCAGTCGACGCAG
>DATAYF010000510.1:0-7091 GCA_036272735.1 Ktedonobacteraceae bacterium | reverse complement strand
TCATTACCGAATACACAGATCCTCGCACGAACGAAACCCATACGAGCATGAGCGGAAGAAGAACAGGCTTACCGAAGTATCAGCGAGGAGACTATCTTCCTGCCTATATTAGCCCAAGAGGCAATTATGTAGAACTTTCGTAAAACATATAAAGACGTACATAACTCTGGAGGAGACTTGTGCCGCATTCATGCTCTACGAGTTTACGGCGCGCGCGCCACTAAGCAAAGGAAGGTTCAGATTTGTCATGGATATTGAAAAATCTGAGATCTCTCTAATTCAGCCATACAAAAAAGCCCTAGCAGCATGGAGAAAAGAGCAGAAGAAACAGTTTTCTGTCATATCTGAACAGAAAACGAAATAAACCCGCCTGTAGCGCGGATTCACTTGTGCAGGAATTTGTAAATTTCTTAGCTCGAAGCTACAAAGAAGGTCTATCAGATCGGCTTTTTCTTCATGAGGTGTCAGATAAGGTGTCAAAAATACCAAACATCGACATAAACTAGCCACTGCATTAGGCCCCTTAACCACCATAGGCTATGCTGGCAGTATAGCACGTGGTTTTCGGGCATGTCTATTATAAGGCAACTCCACAAAAATACATAGAGGTCCCAGCGAGCCGGGACCTCTATGTATTTTTGTGGAGTTGCCTTATGGCTTTTCGATGGGGGCGCGTACCAGGCTGCCCCACTCGGTCCAGGAGCCATCGTAGTTGCGAACATGTGGATAGCCAAGTAATTGCGTCAGGGCAAACCAGGTGTGCGCTGAGCGCTCGCCGATACGGCAATATGTGATTACATCTTTATCAGGCGTAATGTCCTTGGCACCATAAATGGCGCGCAACTCCTCGGCCGACTTGAAGGTGCCATCAGCGTTCGCGGCAGTGCCCCACGGAATGCTTTTCGCGCCGGGGATGTGACCGGCACGCTGCGCTCCCTCCTGCGGATAATTGACCATGTGTAGCAATTCTCCGCTATATTCCTGGGGAGAACGCACATCGATCAAGCGCCGGTTCGTATCTTTTAGCCCGGAAGCTACCTCTTCACGGAACGCACGAATGCTCTCATCTGCGGGCTGAGCACGATAGGTTGTCGGGGTGAACGTGGGGCGCTCTTTGGTGTAGGGACGACCTTCAGCCTCCCATTTTGTGCGGCCACCATTCATAATCCTCAGGTTCTTATGGCCGTAAATGGTGAACAGCCAGAACGAGTAGGCCGCGTACCAATTGTTTTTATCGCCATAAAACACCACGGTTGTGTCATTGCTAATTCCCCAGCGACTCATCAGCTTCTCGAAATCCTGTTGATTCACGAAATCACGGTCGAGGGGATCCTGTACATCAACGTGCCAGTCAAGCTTGACCGCACCAGGAATGTGGCCAACTTCATAAAGCAGAACGTCCTCGTCCGCCTCAATCAAGCGTACGTTGGCATCTTGCAGATGATCAGCGACCCAACTGGTCTCAACCAGCGTCTCGGAATGAGCATACTGCGACATACTATATCATCCTTCCGGTATTTCCATACCACAATTGGTGACGTATTCGATCAAGAAAAGAAACATTTCACCCATCAGTATAGAAGCTACAAAAGGGAGATGTCAACTCACGACCTGCCTTGCGGGGTCATCCTTGTTCGCTACGCAACGTCCCCCCTGGCATTCTGGTGTTTCTCTCATTATAATACGAAGAGATTGTGCCCAGGGCGGCAAGAACCATCTTTTTTCATGAACAAAAGGTAAACATATGAATAGACATCAACTGTTGAGAATATTTGCCATCATCACCTCTATCGGAGCCTACATCATGGTCCTGCTAGGAGTACTGGTCACGCAGACGGACTCAGGTCAGGGCTGTGGGCGCTCCTGGCCGCTGTGTCATGGGCAACTCCTTCCTGATACCTTCACCATCTCGGGCCTCTACGAATATAGCCATCGCATTATGTCGAGCATAGATGGTTTTCTCGTCCTGGTGTTGGTCGTGGCAACCTGGCTCATGTACCGGCATGACGGCAAGGCGAAGCTGCTCAGCTTTTTGAGCATCTTCTTTATTGTATTGCAAGGGGCATTGGGGGCGCTCACCGTCGCCTTTGAGGGCACGTTTGCCCTTTCCGCTATGGTCTCGCTGCACTTCGGCTTTGCCTTGATCTCGTTTGCCAGCGTGATCTTGCTCACTATTTACCTCTTCCAGATGAAGGAGCGACAGCAGGCCAGCCAACCGCAAGCAAACAAGGTCGCACCAGTTTCCAAAGGCTTGCAGTACGGCATCTGGGCCATAACGCTCTACACGTACCTGGTGGTATACACTGGCGCGCTGGTCAGCCATACCGGTGCGGTCACGGGCTGCGGTCTGCAATTTCCCGGTTGCACGAGCTACGTGCCAAACTTCACCTCGCTAGCCGGTATTCAGATGTTGCATCGCTATGCCGCCTCCTCAGTCTGGCTCTTCATCCTCGTGTTCCTGATCCTGGCTATTCGCGGCTGCAAAGGACGACGTGATATGATCGCGGGCAGTTGGTGGGCCTTTATCCTGGTATCGTTGCAAGCGGCAAGCGGGCTGGTGACGTTGTTCACCGATGACCAGTTGATTGCTGCGGTGGCGCATACGACCATTATCTCGCTGCTCTTCTGCGTGCTCGCCTATCTGTGCATGCAAGCAGGCTGGCCCTGGCAACGTGGTGAAGTGCAACAATCGGAGCAACAGATGGTCGCACCCGCGAGCCTTGAGACAGCGCAGAAGTAATGCATCAGGTCGTTTGTGTCAGCCCAAACCATCCTTGTGACCCACTTCACTGACGTAAAATCATAAGTATGTTACATTTACCTGCATCGTTCGATATACAGATTAGAAGGTTTATATATTCATATGCCCTCTAATCTGTACACCATTTAAAACCATGTTTTATTTTTTTATGTATGCACATGTTATTATGGATGGGAGGCACTTCCTTCAATGTCTCTTCACACTGTTTCCGGGCGCAAACAACACGCCAAAAATAGCATGCTTATCGGCAGCGTTGCTCTATTGTTATTGCTCCTGTTGAGCGCGTGCGGGACTCCACCTCAAATGCAACAACAGGCCTCGCAGAATAAGGCCCAACTTGATCGCGCGCTGAAAAATGCCCACAACGTCGGTGTCCCCAATACGATGTTGCAATCGGTGAACGCACAGGAGCAACAATTGGCAAAGGCGAATGCTCCCCTGGCGCTCTTTTCGGACACGACCACGACCGATTACTATACCAAACTTGCCACGCGTTACCACCTTCTTACCCAACAGGTACAGGGATTGCAAACGCAGGCCACGCAACAATTTAAGCACCAGGCATCCAGCAACGTGCAGCGCTTTGGCTCCCTGTTGGCACAATGCCAATCACAAGGTTTTAGCAGCGCGAAGAATTTCACCCATACGTTGGTGCAAAACCAGAACGCCCTGGCACGCGCCAAATACCCTAAAGAGTTCCTTGCCATTAGCCAGAGCGCGCTCACAGCCTCCGCTGCCTTAAATCTCATGGATCCAACGCATAAGAAGCTCAGCGAATATCAGAGCGTGATCCAACAACTCAAGACATCAAAGTTGGATACGAGCGCGTTAGACCAGCAGTACAGCAATGATACGCAGCTATTTCAACGCGCCACGACAACGCAGGATTTCCAGAATATTATGAACCAGGTCAATGTACAGTTGGTGGAAACCACGTCGCTGTCGACGCAGGCTATCCCATACGTTGGGCAAGCCAAGTTGAACGAATTGAGCACGGACCTGGCGTTGATGAAGCAGTATGGTGTGAGCACAAAAGACTATCAGCAGCATCTTACAACTGATCGTACGGCTTTTACCCAGGCCAAAACCATCCAGGCGTTTCTGAAAGCGTCTTCGCAAGTCGACAAAGACACGACCGCCATACAATTCCCTTTGCTAAAAGCGAAGGTCAATTATGCGTTGCAACAGTATCACCAGATGGTCAAGCACTGGGGCGATACGCACCAGTTCCACGATAGCTACAATGGCGTAACCTATCGCATGGGCTACGAGTACGACCAGGCTGGCACAGGATCGGACCTGGATAACGCCGTGCAGTCGGCGGTGACTGAGAGTGACTACCAGTCGGCGCTCAATTTCATCAACACCACCACTACCGATCTAAAGGCCATGGAGACCAACCACAACGATCACACGCCCTGGAGCAAACCACATGCAACCGACCTGCAATTGATGCGCAATTACGGCGCGATGAAGGGCGGCACCATCGTGGTCTCCCTGGCGGAGCAGGCACTGCGTTACTATGTAAATGGGAAACTGGTACGCTCATTCTTGATCACTTCGGGCCAGTACGATAAACCTTCGGTGCCGGGCTTCTGGCAAATCGTCAATCGTGAGTCGCCGACTGTTTTTAAATCCGATGAGCCAAAGAGTTCACCATTCTGGTATCCCGATACTCCTATCAACTTTGCAATGGAATATCGTAACGATGGCTACTACTTGCACGATAGCTGGTGGCGCGCTGACTACGGGCCGGGCACGCAGTTTCCACACTACGATAGCGGTGGCGATGAGTCGTTTGCAGGTATTGGCAGCCACGGCTGCGTGAATATGCCCGAAGATCAAGCGAGTTGGTTGTACAACAACACCTCGTATAGCACAGTTGCCATTTTATATTAATTCATGAATGTGCGCATTTCCCATGCGGGGCCCAGGAGCGCAAGCCCTTGATCCCTTGCACGCATTTTTCAAGCGAGGTCCAGGGGTCGCATCCCTTGATCCCATATCCACATTTTTCTAGCGGGGTCCAGGGGCGGTAGCCCCTGGCGGGGTGTGGGATGTCCCCAAATCCCCCCTTTTTTCGCCGCCGAAGGCGGCATACTGTTTGACATGTCAAGAGCACTTCTGCTATAATCTACGGGCGTTCAGTCCGACATCTCTTAGTTGAAATATACGCTCGCTCAAAGAAGCGTCCCTATACTGACTGTTTCGAGATCGGTCAAAAGTTTTGTAATTACGCCCGTGGATAGGGCGGATGTTCGGGGAGGATTGATTCACTCATGCCCAATAATGCAGCCGCTAAAAAGCGCTTACGCCAGGAGCACAAGCACCGATTAATTAATCGCAGCGTCAAGTCTATCGTCAGAACAGAAATAACCAAAGCGCGCCTGGCCATCGAGACCCCCGCTGTCAACGACGAGGATGCACTTACCGCCGTGCGCACGGCCATTAGCCAGCTAGATCGCGCCGCGAAAAAAGGGGTCATTCATAAAAATAACGCTGCCCGCCGCAAATCGCGCTTGATGAAGCAGCTCAACAACACAGAAAAATAGTACGTTGCGCCACTGCTCGCCTATCTCATCATTGTACTGAGCACCGAGCGCATTAGGAAGGTCGAAAAAGATGGCTGATAAACAGACCATAACGAAGCCAGCAGGGCGGGCGTTAATTGACGCTGTCGAAAGTGCGCAGTTACGCAAAGATGTCCCACTGCTTCAATCGGGCGATACCGTTCGCCTGCTCGTACGAGTCGTCGAAGGCAATAAAGAGCGCCTTCAGCCGTTCGAAGGCGTGGTCATGCGCCTGCGCAACGGTGGCATGCATAGTAGTTTCACGGTGCGCCGTATTACTAACGGCGTCGGAGTCGAACGCACATTTCTCTTGCATTCTCCCCGCCTTGAGAAAATTGAAGTGCTGCGCCATGCACGCGTGCGCCGCAAACAGCTTTACTACCTGCGCGGATTGACCGGTAAGGCCGCTCGCTTGAAGGAAATTCGTCCGATGACCAGCAAGCAGAAGGCCGCCAGAGAAGCCAAAGAGGCCGCCATTACCGCCTCTATCCAGAGCGCGACCGAGACCGCCAAGGCCACGGCTATTCCAACTCCTGGCGAAGAGACTGGTGAAGAATAGCCAGCAACAACCATCATTACAAGAAGAACTAGCCCTGTTCGAGCAGGGCTATTCTTTTATCGCCGGACTCGACGAGGTAGGGCGCGGTTGCCTGGCGGGTCCGGTCGTGGCCGCGGCTGTCGTTTTGCCGTTAGATGATAGCGCAGCAACTATGGGCAATCTGGCAGGCGTCAACGACTCAAAGCAGTTGACGGCCACTCGTCGTGAAGCTCTCTATGACGTAATTATGCAGCACGCGCTGGCGATCGGTGTGGGCGTTGGCTCTGTGGAATTGATCGATGAACGCAACATCCTCAATGCCACCAAATACGCCATGCGCAGTGCCCTTACGCAATTGCATGTTACTCCGCAGGCGCTCTTGCTCGATGCCCTTTACCTACGCGATGTAGCTTTGCCACAACGCTCGATCATCAAAGGCGATGCCCGTTGCCTCTCCATCGCCGCCGCCTCGGTTATCGCCAAAGTCACCCGTGACCGCATGATGCTGGACCTGCACGCAGCCTACCCCCTGTACGGCTTCGATCAGCACAAAGGCTATGGCACGCCTGCTCACGTGCAAGCTTTGCGTACGCACGGTGTGACCCCTCTACATCGCCGCAGTTTTGCGCCGGTGCGCGAACAACTCTTCGGCCTCTTTGCAGACCTTGATGTCTAGCCTCTCGATATGCTAGAACCTTAGAGCAGCATTGTTTGCAGCACGGAGAGGAGCCAGCATGCCACCAACACCCTATCGTTATACCCATCCCAAGGCCTTTGCTGATTTAGCAGGCGAAACCTACATCAACCTCACGACGTTTCGCAAAAATGGCGTCGCCGTTGCTACTCCGGTATGGTTCGCTGATCGTGAGGGCACGCTATACGTCGAGACGGGCGTCAATGCTGGTAAAGTCAAGCGTATTCGTCATACGTCGCGTGTGTTTCTCGCTCCCTGCACGATTTCGGGAAAGGTCAAAGGCCCTGCCGTTGAGGGAAGAGCGCGTCTAGTCGATAGTGTCGAGGAACAGTACGTCGCCAAAGGTGCGCTACAACGCAAGTATGGTCTGCGGCGTCAGTTGTACTATGCCCTGCTCACGGCGCTTGCCTGGCTGGGACGCAGATCGACCGAGCCAATCCAATACATCGCGATAGAGCCAACGTATATTGCGTAGAGCCTCAACGGTCGCCGCAAGGGAGGCAGCTACCATATAAGGTGAAGCCGTGT
>DATAYF010000509.1:0-5620 GCA_036272735.1 Ktedonobacteraceae bacterium | reverse complement strand
TCTTCTGTTTGCACCTTTGTGTTTTGCGAAAAAACGCGTCGCTCATGGTTGCACCTTTCGGAGTTGGTGAAAACATTTTTACCTTCACTAATGGTACCATATGCCTCGGCTATATTCAATGGTATAATTGCACATTTTTGGACAAAATTGCCTAACCATGTTTCTTGCTGTTTATTTGGAAGGGTACCTTCTGTTAGAAGATCACTGTTTTATTGGCGTAGGCCAGTACGCGATCCTCGGCATGCAGGCGCACCGCCTCAGCCAGCACGCGCCGCTCCACGTCACGACCCTTACGCATCAGGTCTTCGGCCGTGTCGCGATGGTTGCAGTGGATCACATCTTGCGCGATAATCGGCCCTTCGTCCAGGTTGTCGCTCACGTAATGGGCCGTGGCTCCAATCAGTTTTACACCTCGGTCGAACGCCTGCTGGTAGGGGTTGGCTCCGATGAAGGCCGGTAGGAAGCTGTGGTGAATATTAATGATCTGGCGGGGATATGCGGCGACAAAAGATGGTTCGAGAATTTGCATGTAACGTGCCAAAATGAGGAAATCCGCCTGCCCTTCGATACATGCCAACATTTTTTGCTGGTCCTGTTGACGCGTGTCGCGTTGGACCGGGATGTGATAGTAGGGGATATCATAGCGCTCGGCGACTGGCTTTAAGTCGAGATGGTTGCTCATAATAAAGGGAATATCCAGCGCTAGTTCGCCACTTTGCCAGCGCCAGAGCACGTCTAGCAAACAGTGATCGAACTTCGACACGAGGATGCCTGCGCGTTTGCGTTGCTGCGTGTAGTGGACGCTCCATTTCATGTGAAAGCGGTCTGCAATGGGGGTGAAGGCCGCGACAAGCTCGGCCTGATTTAAGCGAAAACCCTCTTCGCCGAAACTCATGCGTATAAAAAACGAATGCTCATGCTGATTAGACGAGTATTGATCCGATTCGAGGATATTGCCGCCATGTTCGAAGATGAACTGCGAGATGGTCGCGACTATTCCTGGTTGATCTGGACAAGAAATCAAGAGTATGATTGCCGGTTGATGTACAGACACGTTTGCCGATCCTCCCACCTGTTAGTAGTGTATATTTCCTACTTCTATTGTACAGACCCATTCTCATGCCCGTCAAGTTGTCCCCCATCATCTTCATCCGCTTCTTCTTGTAATACTACCTTTACTGCATCATAGGCTTTTGCCAGTAGGGTGGTAATATTCTGGTTACCTATGGCAAAGGGTGCATCTCCCAGGCGTTTCAATATGGCTTTGTCAACCTCAGGTGCACCGGGCTGCACGGTAAATGTCGCTAACGCCTCCTGCGCCTGCCAGAACGCATCAAGGTTTTCTGCGAGCAGAGGCAACGCACTCGCAGCCTCGGGCGAACCGCCTTCATCAGCGGCGTGCGAGTCGCCTTCGACGACGAGGGTTTCCGCACGCTTGTTGTGCAGTGCTTCGCTGATCTGCTCTTTGGTACGCCCACGCAGCTTGAAAATGAGAAATGGGTCTTCATCGAACCGTTCAGCCAACAGATAATAAACCGCTGCGACATGCTTACAAGGATTGGCCCAATCGGGGCAAGAGCAGGCAGTAGTGAGGTCCGTAATGGCCGTTGGAAAAAGCGCGACATTAACCGCTTGAAATGCCTCCTCGATGTTCTTTGGCATCTCACCAGCGAGCAGCCTGGCGGCAAATATGGCCTGGGATGCCATTGCATTCGTCACCTTGTCCCAATCCTGCTCGGCCAGTGGCTGTAACTTGATCTTGACGTTATAGGGCTTGGGCTGCGAACCCTGAACTTTTGCCTTGACGATGCCCGCTTCCACCTCAATCGAGATCACCTGCCCCCTCCGTGCATAGCTGCGACCGCGCGTCAGCCGTGTGCCCATGCTGAAGGATTCCAGAACGCCAACCCAGCGCTTAGACCACCAGGTCTCGCCGATGCTCCCACGCTCGCTTTTCGCCTTGATGCCATCTTTTAGCTGTTTTGGCACCGTTGGCTCATAGCCGTCCCATTCCCAATAGTGGCCTCGCCCGCGCCGGTATCCCATGACCTATTCTCCTACAGCCTCGCGACTGAGCGCGAACAGCTCTTTAAGCTGGTTGGTCGACATCTCGGTAAGCCAGCTTTCTCCACTACCAACGATGCTTTCTGCCAGCACCTTCTTCTGTTCGATCATCTGGTCGATGCGCTCTTCCAGCGTGCCGACGCAGACGAATTTGTGAACCTGCACATTTTTCTGTTGTCCAATGCGGAACGCTCTATCGGTAGCTTGATTTTCTACCGCCGGATTCCACCAGCGATCAAAATGAAACACGTGGTTAGCTGCGGTCAGGTTCAGTCCCACGCCGCCCGCCTTGAGCGAGAGAATGAAGATGGGTGCTCCATGGCGCTCTTCTTGAAAACGCTGCACCATGGCGTCGCGTTGCTTCTTGGGCGTGCCGCCGTGTAGGAAAAGGACCTCGTCCCCCAATGTCTCCTGCAAATGGTGCCGCAACATCGTGCCCATCTCCGCAAATTGCGTGAAGATCAGCGCCTTGTCGCCTGCTGCCAGCACCTCCGCTAGCATCTCTTCCAGATGTGCTAACTTGCCGGAGCGCCCTGGCAAACTGCTGCTGTCGCCGATAAATTGCGCGGGATGGTTGCATATCTGCTTGAGCTTCAGCAGCGTTGAGAGCACCAACCCTTTGCGCTCGATCCCCTCCGACTGCTCGATCTTCTCAAGCATTTCCTTCACGACCGCTTCATAGAGTGATGCCTGCTCCTGGGTCAGATTGCAAAACACATTCATTTCCATCTTGTCGGGCAGATCCTGAATGATGCTCTTGTCGGTTTTCAGGCGGCGCAAGACGAAGGGCTGTAGCAGGCGTTTGAGCGTTTCGGCGCGGTTTTTATCGTGATATTTCTCGATGGGCGTGGCAAACTTCTTGCCGAATTCCTGACCGGAGCCGAGATAGTTTGGATTGAGAAACTCCATGATCGACCACAGTTCGGAGAGCCGATTTTCCACTGGCGTGCCGGTCAGCGCGATTTTGTGCCGGGCGTTGAGGCTGCGTATGGCCCTGGTCTGCTTGGCGCTTTCGTTTTTGATATTCTGCGCCTCGTCCAGTACGACGTATTCCCATTCTATCGGCGCGAGATGCTCCTTGTCGCGCAATGCGAGGGCATACGTGGTGATCACGACCGCGTGCTTTTGCGCCTCTTCCCTGAAGTCTTCGTCTGCGAGTCGCTCCACCCCATGATGAATCATGACGGAGAGCGATGGCCCGAAGCGCTGAATTTCTTTCTGCCAGTTGCCAACAATCGACATCGGGCAGATGATCAAGGTCGGATTGGGCGTAGGCTCGCCCCGTTGCGCCGCCATTTCACGATCATGCAGCAACAGCGTGATGAGTTGGATGGTTTTTCCCAGACCCATCGAATCCGCAAGGCAGGCTCCGAAACCAAATTGCTTGAGGTATGCCAGCCAGGAGACTCCCTTGACCTGGTATGGGCGCAGCTTGCCCTGGAAATTCGGCGGTGGCTCGATGGGCGTTATTTGAACGTTATCGGATAAGGTATCGATGACCTCTTTGATCCAGCCCTGCCCCTCGATATCGATGACCGGCAACCCCAGTTCGGATGGCTCCTGGCCTAGCCCCAGGCGTAGCGCTTCGCTCAATTCCATGTCACCGTGGCCGCGTTTCTTCTGAAAAAAGGCGATGGCCGCCTCGATCTCTTCCGGTCGCAGTTCCACCCACTGGCCGCGCACCTGGATGAGTGGCATCTTGAGGTTGACCAGTTTCTCGAATTCCTTCTCGGTGAGCGTTGTGTCCCCAACGGCAATGATCCAGTCGTAGTTCACGAGACTTTGCAGGCTAAACAGACCGGCGTTCGCTTTGTTGCTTGCTTTGGGCTTGACGTTCAACTTGACGCGCAGACGAGCGGCAGGCTTTTGCCACCAGGGAGGGACGAGCACGCCAAATCCGCTTTGTTCCAGCAGCGGCACGGACTGGCGCAGGAAAGTGTAGGCCTCTTCGCTGCTCAGGCGCAGTCCTTTAGGGTGAGCGGTCTTCAGGCTTTCTTCGATGTTAGGAAACAGGTGCGAAGCCTTGCCGAGATCGGTGAGCAGCCGTTCCTGCGGGTTCTCGAACTGGTGCTTGAGAAATGTCAGAGTGCTCGAACGTTCGCGCCACACCTTCTCGGCTGGTACCAACAAACTGCGATCATCGCTTGCTTGTAGATGATAGCTGACGTGCCATGCCGCGTCGTTCTCTTCCCCGTCAGGGGGATCGATCCGGAAGCAGGTACGAAATGGTGCGTTCTCCGCTACCGGTCGTAGTTGCTTGAGCCAGGTATGCAGCGCTGTGGCGAACCGCTGTAGCTCCTGCGCGTCGGCCTTCAGTGTGCTAGCGCCATCCCTGCCAAGCGCCTGCACCCATTGTTCCGCCAGCGAGGGCGTGCTGGCGTGACGATTGCCGCGCCGCGTCGGCACAAGTTCTACCCTGGAAAGGCTGGCCCGTACGCGTGCGTCAATGGACTGGTTGAGAAAATGTGCCAGCATCGTCTGCGGCAACGTAGACAGGCGTGCATCCGGTGCGACAGAGGCCCAACATATTGGCGGCATCAGGCTCGACAACAGGTGCATGCGCTCATCGTCTTTCCCCGTGCACACAGCCTCCCAGGCTGCCCGATAGTGGGTCGCATCGCCGGTCTGCATCTCTTGCAGAGCGGGTGTATAACACTGCCTGGTCAGCAGTTCAAAGGCGAAATTTGCTGCCTCTGCCCAGAACTGAAGCGAGCCTCCAAAGGCTACGCCGTGTGGTGGCTCGCTAGATAATTGGAGGAGGAAGTCCAGGGCCAAACCGGCATCGAGGGTTAACGTTGCGATTTCCCATTCCATAAAGCTGGTTGGTTGCGACCTCTCATCCACACGTTCCAAAATAAGCTCGGGGGAATGTTGCGGCCCCCTGGCCGTTGAGGGGAGGCGCAGCGTGAGCGTACTGCTCTGTGCATTTTTGAGCAGCGACGCGTCGAAATATTCTTGCAGTGCTGCGATGAGCGATGCAGGCGTACAGGCGAACGGATGCTTGCGGGCTTTGTCGTTATGCTCCCGGCGTGGCTCTTTTGTTGTGCTGCCTTTGGGAGTAGCCCTGGGTACATGTGAACTTTCCGCCCAGAGGTGCAGCTTGCCGGTTGCCACATCCTGCCACAGCGCGTGTAAAACGATCACCCTCGTTCCTCCTCCCTTTTTCCTTCCGATTATAGCATAGCCTACCTCTCAACGCTTCATTTAATTGAACGGTTACGTCTAGAGGAGCGTATTCGTGCCGATATTACAGGAAAATAGACCTGACGGCTCCCCGTGCTGAAGCAGCGGGGGTTCTGAGCGGCGCTTCCACGCTTCCAGGTGCCCCCGACGGGCGAGGAGCACTGGCTCTGGTGTCGTTTCGCTCGAGATGTTGAGGCCGAGGGGCTGCAGACGGGCTGCAGACGGGCTCCGGCTCTGGGAACACCAAAGCTTCGGGGCAACGACTGCCCCTCTTTCGCCCGTTGAAGGACCCGAGCGTTGGCGACCCGCAGGCGCGCCTCCGCACCTTCGAAGGCGAATGACTGCCCGGGCACACGAGGGAATGAGATGGTCT
>DATAYF010000508.1:0-2538 GCA_036272735.1 Ktedonobacteraceae bacterium | reverse complement strand
TGCGCTTTGCGCGGAAACGGTTTGGACGCTATGAAGTCATCGATTTTCTGGCGGTGCTCTTCGGCTATGCGATCAGCGGAGAGCGCACGCTAGAGGAGTTCTACCAGCGGCTCCAGCCGTTCGCCGTCCCGTTCATGACCTTGTTTGGACGGGATCAGTTGCCCTCCCGTTCGGCGCTGTCCCGGTTTTTAGCGGCATTGACAGAGACCCCCGTCGAAGCGCTGCGCACACTCTTTCTCGATGATTTGCTCGCTCGGCCCCTCACGCCCGACAAGCAAACCGGAAGTCTGCTGGATCGAGCGGGAAACTCCTGGACCGTCTTTGACATCGATGGCACGCGGGAAGCGGCTCGGCAACGTGCCTTACCGCAGACTGATGACCTTTCCCCACCCTTTCGCCGGTTGGATGAGGTCTGCGCTCCTGGCTATCGGGGCCGCAAGCGAGGGGAAGTGGTCAGGACACGCACAAGCATTAGCCAGGCGCACGGTTATCAGTGGCTCGGCAGTTTCGGCAACCGAGGGAACGGACGGTACCGAGAGGAACTGCGCAAGGGACTGGCGGTGATTGGTCGCTATCTCGCAGCGTCTCAGCTCGAATCTGCGCACACGCTGCTCCGGCTCGACGGGCTGTATGGGACAGGAGCCGTGCTCTCCGATCTGGCAGGCTTTGCCTTTGTGACTCGCGGCAAAGAGTACACCGTCCTCAATCATCCGCTGGTCCAGGTGCGTCTGCATCTGCCTCCCGATCAGGTCCAACAGCGTCCCGAAAGCCAGATGGTGCGCAGTCTCTACGACTGTCCGCAGGTGCCTGTGGGACCGGAGGGCGTGCTGTGCCGAGTGGTTGTGGCGACCCATCCCGCCGCCAAAAAGAAGAGTCCGGTAGGCGTCACGCGTGGAGGTATGGTCTACGAACTCTTCTTCACGAATCTGCCGCAGCAGGGGTTCACCGCTGCCGATGTGGTCGAATTGTATCTGTATCGTGGTGCCTTTGAGCCAGTGCTCTCGGATGAGGATCAGGAGATCGACCCTGATCGATGGTGCAGCCACTCGGCCTGGGGACAGGAAACCTGGCAACTGATCAGCCAATGGGTGTGGAACCTGCGCCTGGAACTGGGCCATCAGCTTCATCCTGATCCAGTGCGCACGACCGAGTTTGCCCCTGCTCTTTCCCCTCCACAATCACACACGGCTCCCTCCTCCGGGTATGCTCCGCCAGAGGTGGGCTCCACATGGAAAGCGGGTCGCTTCTCGGGCCACGATTTCACGCTCCAACCCGATGGAACGCTGAGCTGTCCAGCGAACCAGGAGCTTCGTGTCCATGAACAGCGTCGAGAGGCCGATGGGAGCCTGCGCGTGGTCTATGGAGCCAGCATACGCAGTTGCCGTCCCTGTCCACTGCGTGAGCAATGTCAATGGAATGGCAGCGCCACGGCGAAGCCGCGCCAGGTGAGTATCCTGCTGCATCCGCTCGTCGTCGGAGGAGAGCCGCTCCTCTGGCGCGATTGGAGTCGGAAGCAGCATCGACGGGTATGCATGCAGTTGCTCCGTCACCAACGCGTCGAAGTGATGCTTCCCGAGATCAGCTCGCTCCCTCAAGAGAAGCCACCAATCATTCTATCGAGGGCCTCGCGTGCTCATTCTCGCCTCTGCTGGACAGAGCGACTGGAATGCAATGCCCGTGCCCCAACCGCTGGTCGGATCTCGATCCGCCTCTTTGGGGTGCCCGATGCCTTCGCTGCCGACCTTTGCCTGGCCATCGCCCGAGAGGCGGCGATCTGAGCGGAGGGCTGGCGAGGGAGCGCGCTGCCACCTCTTGACGGGAGTTGGGCTTTGCTTTGGGCTTTTTGCCAGTTTCTCGACGATTTACTCCTTACCAATCCGTGTTACATCACCTTGTTGCGGATCTCATGAGAGGGGATCGATGCTCATAGCGATATTCGTGGCTGGTGGCTCCTTTGAAAAAATCGGCATCAAGCGTGGTAGCAACCCGTTGGAAACCCAGGGATTCGATCAACTTGATGGATGCTGTATTTCGCGTATCGATCTCGGCTGAGACCGTGGAGATCTGGTAGTCCTGAAACAGGAGATCCAGGATGCGCCCACATCCTTCCTTGGCGTACCCCTGTCTCCAGAATGCAGGAAACACCATATAGGCAAGGTAGGCGGTCGCATCGGGATAAACGGTCGCTTCAAGGGTTCCCACATACTTGTCCTCTCTGCGCTCGTGCATTGCCCAATTGAGCCATGCTTCCTGTTTATCGGGGGACCTTCTAGCAGTGAGCCGTTGATAGCGGCTGGCGAGCACCTCTAATGAGGCTGGAGGGTTCACCGGGATATATTCATAGAGCATCTCTGATTGAAAAGGCTCATACAAGGCAAGTGCATGAGCGATCTGAAGTGGTTCAAGCAAAAGGCGAGGTGTCTCAAGAATGGCTTCAGGTTCAATGAAACGCAATGGGTTTTCCCCTGTTCTTTTTCTTTTTTCTCCCAGATCTGGTGGTGGATTTGACTGTCGCTCGCTCGTCTAGTATACCATATC
>DATAYF010000507.1:0-7338 GCA_036272735.1 Ktedonobacteraceae bacterium | reverse complement strand
GATCGCCTACAAAGCGGTCCTGGCCGGGTCGCTGGCGATCAAAGTGGAGGCGCAGTACACCTCCCAAGCCTGCCCGAAGTGTGGCTACACGCATGAAGACAATCGCCCCCACAAGGGACTGGTGTTCCACTGCGGCAAATGCCACTACGAGCTGCACGCGGATCTGGTGGGTGCGCGCAATGTGGTCATGCGAACGCTCTTCCTCTGGCAGGACTGGGGGAAGACGGGGCAGTTGTCAGTTGCCCCCGATACCTCCGACAAGGAAGCCAAAGCCTTGCGCTTGCAACAGTACAAGGAATTGCGGTGGAGTTGAGAGGCAAGCTCCCGAGTTCACTCGTGGGGTGACTGACATGAGTGCTCTGCTTACATACGTGAGCAGAGCTTTTTGTTGATATGCCCTGTGTAGTACTGTGATGAGGTTTAACTTTTTACTCCGATCAGTTTCTGTGTGAAGAGTGCAGATAGTACGGCATGAAAAGGTGAGGACGAACTGAAGATGGAGATGTCAGGGATATCTCTGCCCCTGGTGACAGCTTACGTGTGCGTTACCCCTAACAGGCTCGCGACCGCCCGGTTCAGGGTCATAGAGGCCGTTCATTTTGACGAAGCATATGCGTCTACGAACCTCTGATCAAGTATGTCATTATCTTCAATATATGTAATATATCATAAATTGGGTGTGGGCATAATGATTATATTCGTGGTATAGTTATAAGCAGAGCAGATAATCACAGTCAGTAGAGTAGACTAGCATAGACAAATACAAGAAAGACGGACAGGAGAGTTGACATGTCGCAATGGATTATTGGAGGGTGCTTTGCCGTCGGGATTATCGCATTACTCGGCGCTATTTTCCTGGGTTTAAGTGAGCGAACACCAGCAGCCAAAGTGCAGCAGGAGAAAACAAACACTACAGAGCCACTGATGCCTGTAACCATGCACGATGAATTGCCCAATCGTGACGCATCGGCGGTCACCACAGAACAAATTGTCACACGGCAGGTTATGCAAGAACTAGCTGCCATGAACACCCCGCGAGATGACGGGCAACTACATGAACTTTCCGGCGAACTGCATAGCTTACGCACGCAGGCGGGGCAGATGAGCGAGCGTATCGGCGTGATGGTCGAGGCCATTGACCACATGGGAGAGAAGCAAGAGGCCCTCAGAAAAGAAACACAATCATAATGAGCGCTACGAGCAGGTACTACAGTACTATTTGCAACGCTGACGTTGAGGATCAGCAAAAAATACGGTAAAGAATTCACTATACCTCTTGTGTGTACCAATACCTACCGCTTATATCGCAGGGCAGCATGGTACAAATAGTGTCTGAACCTGGAACCAACCTGATCATCCTGGATCATCTGAATGCAAGGTTGCTCCAACACCAGCACACAAGAGGTATATTTTTACTTAATCTCCGTCTGGTCGCGCTGGTTATGGTAGGCGCGGCCACGCCAATCGACGCCGCGTTTC
This sequence comes from Ktedonobacteraceae bacterium, assembly GCA_036272735.1. Classification (GTDB taxonomy): domain Bacteria; phylum Chloroflexota; class Ktedonobacteria; order Ktedonobacterales; family Ktedonobacteraceae; genus DATAYF01. Next base: position 5,859 of record DATAYF010000507.1, on the reverse strand, counting down.
GTCAATATACGCCAGGACGATTGGGATAGAATAGCGGCAAAAATCGTACCGGCCAGCGGCTGCGAGAAGACATAATACCAGGGTACCTGCAACTGTTTATCGACCCAGCTACGGTAGGCTAACACAGAGGTCACTTCTAGCCCGGTGCCGAACGCCGCCTCTTTGCGTCCAATCCTCCCCGTGTGTCGACCACGCGTCAGACGAGCCAGCCAGGGCATAAGCAGCGGGATCACCGTCACCATCGGCAGGCCAATGATTTGTACCAGGAAGAAACCCAGGCCGCCGCGATTGCCAAGATACACATTTTTGCGCCAGCCACGCCAAATCTCGTTGAAATTGTGATACATACGCACAGAAACCAGGCCACGGCCCTCCACAAAACGCAGCTTGTACCCGTGCTCCTTGACCACGTGCGCCAGGTCGCGGTCATCCAGCAGCGTGTTGCGCAGTTCGGGACGCGCATAACCTCCTAGAGCATCGTAGACGGCGCGCCGGAGCAAAATATACTGCCCATTCGCCACAGCTACCGGGCTGTGGGGATCGTTGACCAGCCGGGGAGGATAGAGCATACCCACACCCAAAAACGCCATCGGCATCAGTACTTTTTCCCAAAAAGTCGGTAGCTCTTGCTTTGAACCAAGCGAAAAGAGATCAGCATGTTCGCATTCAGCCTGGGTAAGCGCTGAGCGTAGGGCATTGGGCGCGTGGCGGGTGTCGGCATCGGTGAAAACCAGCCATTCACCATGCGCCTCCTGCGTGCCTCGATGAATAGCATGCGGTTTCCCGGCCCAGCCCTGCGGCAAATTACGCAAGCGTAGCACCCACAGCCGCTCCCCACGCGGATGCATAGCAACCATCTCATCGAGGATACGCGCGGTCTGATCGGTTGAACCATCATCGACCACGATCACTTCAAAATGTTCATAATCCTGCATCAATAGCGAATCCACGCAGCGGCGAATATTGCGCTCCTCGTTGCGTGCAGGCACAATAATCGAGACCAATGGACGCTCAGCAGGCACAGCCTCAGTGTGGGGCCGCAATTTCTGCACAAAATCATTGTCACCGGGCTTCGTGCGCCACCACAATAGTAAATAAAATCCGACCACGCTTAACACATGCGACCAGAACAGCAGGCGCGGCCAGGATTGTGACCAGGAAGTTTTTTTCATGTTAGAACACTCTTTAGGGGAGAATATTGGATACCTATCTGTAAACATTATAATATGCAGTGGACGCTGAAACAAATTATATCCCCAATGTCAGCGTAAATTTCTGGGGACGACCCGCCACGAAGAGACGACCCCCGTAAGGGGGGCGCTACCATACACGGGACGCGGCTTCGCCGTGTATGGTAGCGCCCCCCTTACGGGGGTCGTCTTCGATTTCCTTGCTATGTTGCGGCTAAACGATGGCTTGATGTACAATCATTGCAAAGATAGTCTCAATATGTAAAGAAGAAGATGCAACAAAGAAGACGATTATTCACGCTACTCGTAGCGCTTATTTTTAGCGTCCTGGCCTACGCGGGCTCAACGCTGCTCGTACCACCCACAGCAGCCTACGCGCACGCCTTCGTGATCGGTTCTAATCCGGTAGATGGCGCAACCATCGATGCCGTGCCATCAGTAGTACGTATCTACTTCGACGCGCCGATCAGCAAGTTGAGTAGTGCGCACGTGCTCGCTGTGAGCAATAACGGGCAGAATACCGAGGTCAACGCCGCTGCCAGCAGCGTCTCGCCGACGAATCCACGCGAACTGGATACGCCGATAAAGACGCCGAAAGCCCAGCCATCGGGCAGCTACGAGGTCAACTGGACAGCGATTGCCAACGATGACGGGCAGGCCACCAGTGGCGTCATCGGCTTCAATGTCGGCTACGCTTCCAACGGCCTGAGCGGCACCACCATCCTTGGTCCCAGCAGCAGCAATGATCTTGCCGCCACGCGTACGCTCAACGCCCAGGGAGCCTTGCGCGTCCTGTGGGAGTGGTTTGCGCTGAGTGCCCTGCTGCTCTGGGTCGGCGTGGTAGCATTCGAGCAGATGTTGGTAGCAGGTGGCGGGCGCACGCTCTTGCTCTTCGAGCGCGTGCAAAAACAAACCATCTCGCTACAATGGTTATGTCTGTCCGCTCTCTTGCTCAGTGATATCGTCAATATGCTGCTCAATGCCAGCAATGCCAGCAAGGCGTTACAGCTTAATGCCTTCGACCTCCCAACGCTCGCCAGGCTGATTGGAGAGACGAGCTACGGCTATATCTGGATTGCGCGCATCGTCCTGGTTGTGTTGGCGATGCTCCTACTTGGCTTCAAGAAACGTCCACACACGCCAGCGCCGCAGCCCGAACCAACACCGAGAAAAGTAGGTAGCAACGCGGCCGGACCGCTACGTCAGTACGTCACCGGCGAATTGCGCACTGTCACCACCGCCAGTTTGCCCAAAGAGATGACAGAACGGGAACGCGCGGCCAGCATAGCAAAAGAACGCACCGCCAGAGAAAACAAAGACAAGTCCACCAAAGATTTTTCACAGGAACATGCCAACGCCATACAACGCTACGGCTGGCTCACGCTGCCCATCGCGGGCCTGCTCCTGCTCACGCAAACCCTTACAGGAGACGCCGCGCAGGTGATCGAGCCACGTATCAGCGCCATCGTCTTTAGCTGGCTGAATTTAGGAGCCGAAGCGCTATGGTTTGGTGGCCTTGCCTACCTCTGCTATCTGCTACTCCCATCGCTAGCAGCCACCGAGCGCGATCACCACACAGAGATCCTCTCGGCCCTGCTACGGCGTTTAACACCCTATCTGATAGGCGCAACCAGTATAGCCGTGCTTTCCCAGCTTTTTTTGAGCGAGGCTAGCGTAAGCAATCCTGGGGCGTTTCTCAGCGACCCCTATGGGCGCACGCTCCTGATACAAATCATCCTGGTGGTGATACTGCTGGCACTCAGTCTTTACACGATTTTCGTCCTGCGTCCACGGCTCAGCCGTCTCGCCCTACTGCTGCCGGTGGTCAACCTCGAATTACCGGCGCGACGCAGACGCCAAACCTCGCTGGACCAGAGCAGGCAGAAGCTTAGAACCATCACAGGCACACAGGCCTGGTTGGGAGCGGGCGTGTTGCTGTGTTGCGCATTTATGAGCTTTTTTGCTCCACCCATCGTCTTCCCGAACACCAACTACGGCACCACGACCAACAACACGTCGGGCCAAACGGCGGCGCAAACGCAGAATATTGGCAATCTCACGGCCACATTGCTAATCGCGCCCGGCACGACGCGTACCCAAAACACGGCCATCCTGACCCTGAGCAAAGCAGATGGGACACTCGTCACCAATGCAAAGGTACAATTGACCACCAATATGCAAGCCATGAACATGGGCACCAGTAACGTCACGTTGTCGCAAGGCAATCCTACCTACACCGCAACCTTCGACAAAAATAAGGCATTCAACATGGCAGGTCTGTGGGTCATCAACACCACCATCCAGCAACCCGGACAACCTCCACAACATACGCTATTCAAGATTACGATTAGTTAAGTTGTAAGTAGGATTTTTCATCAGAAAAAGCAAGAAACCATATTGGCAAATGTGATGTTCATAATGAGCATCACATTCTTCTATGGAGTTGTGAAAATCGCGTGAAAATGCGTCATGAAAATTTGCAGAAATTCAAGCCATGCGCGGTAAACTATATTGACAAATGTAATGCTCATTATGAACATCACGTTTGTCTATCTAGTTTTTGTACGTTTGGATCATTTTTCCTCTTGCAGCGCCCTATGTTCCACCGCCAATTCACGATAATGCGTGGCGCTGTGCAACAAACTTGCCAGTTCGGCGTCATTTAGGGAGCGTACGACCTTTGTAGGCACGCCTAGCGCCAGTACACCACCAGGGATGGTTTTGTGCTCACTTACCAGCGCGTTGGCCCCGATGATCGTCTCAGCGCCAATGCTCGCGTGTGAAAGTACTGTCGCATGCATGCCAACCAGAATACGATCAGCTAACGTCGCCCCATGCACAATAGCGTTGTGACCAATCGTACAGTGCTCGCCAATCGTCAATGGAGCATCAGCATCCACATGCAATGTACAATTGTCCTGAATATTCGTGCTGCGACCAATGACGATAGGCGCGCTATCGGCCCGAATAACGGCGTTGTACCACACGCTCGCTCCCTCGTGGATGGTAACATCTCCGATGACGACCGCGCCGGGTGCGATAAAAACATCATCGGCAATAGTAGGCCAGATACCTTTGTACGGTAATATAGGCACGAATATACTCCTTTTTGTGCTGCTAGCTTTTTTCCATTTCCCGGCACTATTATAGCAATGTAGCAGCGAAATAACAAAAAGCGCGGGAGAGGATGAACATCATCAAAAGGTCCATCACACTTCCGCGTTTCTTTCTGCATGAGAACGAGGCAGTTTGCCGTCCCATTTGACGGCAAGCACGTATGAGTATCGCAATACCCGATTATGGTCTTTCCACAGCCGGTGTTCGCATACCACGTCTTTCAGCAACACGCACATGCAGCATATACTCATAGGCATACACGCCAATAATCCCACCGATAATTGGACCAACAATGTAGGCGATTACATGGGAGACCGGATAGGAACCGCCAAGCACCAATTGAGCGACAACTGGCCCGATAGTACGTGCCGGATTGAGACTACCACCGGTCGCCGGGCCAAGCACAAAAATCACGCTCGCCAACGTCAGACCAATAGCCAGACCGGCGATACCACCACGCGCCCTTTTAGCAACGGCGGTCGCCATGATCACAAACGTCAGGAAGAACGTGCCTACCGCTTCAAGCACAATCACGGCAAAGTAACTTATCCCCGATGAGGTAAAATCTGTAGCGCCAAAACCACCCACCGTATGAGCTGACGCGGGAAAGGCAATGGCAATAATAAAAGCGCCAACAATGCCACCAATAATTTGTGCAATAATATAGGCCACAGCCTCAAGCCAACCGATGCGTCTATCAACCGCCATGGCGATAGTCACGGCGGGATTAATGTGACAACTAGAAATGCGACCAATGGCATACACCATAACCGTGAGGGCAAAGCCAAAGGCGAGGGCAATAGCGACCAAATCGGCAGTACCCATACGGTGACCACTGCCAAGTAGATAGCCTGACGCGGTAGCTGTACCAGCACCGGCAAAGACAAGAAAGGCTGTGCCCAGGAACTCGGCAAAACATTTTTGGCCGAGCGTCGGTGTATTAAGCTGAGATCTGCTGAGTTCAGGTGTCTGTGCCATAATGGTTCGCTTGCCGTTTCCGGCAAGCGCCTCCTTTCCTGCTGAAAGCAAACTCGCGCTTACATCGCGCACCCAATGGTACATTGATTGCCAACGAAAGGGACGCCACCCTATGGTTCAAGGTCTCATCGAACTCTTTTAAAAGCCTGCCGTAAAAAAGAGGTATCTTTTTAGAAACACTGGAGAGACAGCTTAAAAAGTTACAGTTATATGGTAATTGCGCAGAAGGATCGAACGAGAATACTGGGCTGAGAGCCATCGCGTCGAACTTTCAACGCAATTTTCTGGCGGTGAAGTTTCGACACTATTTCCAATATCCGACTGATTTTCCTGACAACAGGACATTTTTCAGGAGAAAAGAGGTGGCACAAGTGGTAAGATCCCATGCATCCAAGATGCACCATCCCGAATGAAAGTCATCGATTCGAGACTTTCAGAAGAAATGCCCTGAAAGGTGGCCCGATTTTGCCCTCAAACAGGAGCACTTGACCTGAAGAGTGAGCAGCACAATCATTGAGTCGCTGAGATGCCGCTCTAGAAGCGGATTGTTATGCCCAGGAGTTGTAAATTCGGG
>DATAYF010000506.1:0-15073 GCA_036272735.1 Ktedonobacteraceae bacterium | reverse complement strand
ACAACGGCAGGGATCAAACGGTCCATCATTACCATGGGATTACATATGGATGCGTTCGGGGAGCCTGGCACGACTGGCTTTTTGGCCTGGTTGTTTGTTGTCCCGTGTGCAAAAGTTCGGCGGTTGCTGTAATGACGGTGCTTTTCCGCAGAGAGGCGAGTAGCAGTTCAAACAAACCAAATCCATCAACGTTCTACTGCTTTCTACTCAGAAAGGATTTCGATAAATGAATTACTTGCACCCCTCTCAGTCGTGAAGCCCTCTTTTGCAACTGCGCAAGAGTCTTGCCTACCACGGGTCGGGATTAATACCGTTTCAATCGCTCCAACGCGAAAGCCTCTTTTGCAACTGACGGACAACGTGCTGTGGGACACGGAGTGTGTGTTGTTTCAATTGCCCCAACGCGAATCCCTCTTCTGCAACACGGTGCAGCTCCAACCATATCGGTCGCGACGGTCAGTTTCAATCGCCCCAACGCGAATCCCTCTTCTGCAACGCCGCTCGTGGCAGGCAACTTGCAATGCCGTGTAAATGGCACATTTGCGAGAGGGTCTTTACTTTTGCCAGTATAGCATACCTATTTTCTATAAAATAAGCCCTATACTAGTCTTGCGAGCTTGAAATACATAGCGAGAGGCTCTGCATGGCACTGCCACACCTGAGCCTCTCGCAACATAGAGCAAGGCTGTTTAACCTTCGCGCATCTTCACGCCCAATCCTGGTCGATCTGGCAGGATCAGCTTGCCATTTTCGACGCCCACGCCTTCGTAGGGGTCATCGTTGATCAACAGGTTGCCGTCCAGGTCGGCGTAGTCTACCAGGGGCGTCAGGTGGGCGGCAGCGGTGATTGCCAGCGAGCTTTCGATCATACAGCCAAGCATGACGCGTAGGTTGTGGGCGCGTGCTACGTGGATCATCTTGAGCGCAGGTAAGATGCCGCCGCACTTCATCAGTTTGATGTTGATACCGTCGACGCAATCGGCGACCCTGGGGATGTCGTCGACGGTGACACAACTTTCGTCGGCGATGATCGGCACGGAGACGTTGTCGCGAATGAGCTTCAGTCCCGCGAGATCGTGCGCTGGCACGGGCTGCTCCACGAATTCCACGTTGTAGGGCGCGATGGCTTCGATATTCTTGATGGCCTCTTTCGGCGTCCAGCCCGCGTTGGCATCGACGCGAATGATGGCGTTCGAGACATCGCGAATGGCCTTTAACGCCTCCACGTCGCGTTTGGTGCCGACCTTAATTTTGAGGATGGGGTAATCCTTTGCCAGCAGGGCCTTTTTCGCCATCTGGTCTGGTGTGTCGATGCCGATGGTGAACGAGGTGTGTGGGGTTTTTGTGGGATTCAGCCCTAATAATGTATAGAGCGGAACACCAAGCATCTTGCCCACAACGTCGTACAGCGCCATATCGACAGCCGCCTTGGCCGAGGGATTCAGCCCGATAACCTTGTCCAGCCGTTGATGAATGTCTTCGAGTACAAAGGGATCATCGCCCAGGTTTCCGGCGAAATCGGCGATGCAGGCCAGCACGGTCTGCGGGCTTTCCCCGTAATATTCGGCCGGTGAAGCCTCGCCAAAACCGATAAAATTATCATGGCTGATCTGCACAACCACGTTTGGTGATGTATATTGGACGCTGCGCGCAATGCGAAATGGCGTCGTCAGCTTGAGATCAATTGGTTTCGCGTCGATATGCAACATAAGCCCTCCCTGCGGCACACACTACCTATCCGAACTCCTGAGTGCGCAGCGCTAGCCATGCAGTGGCGTTGGGGTTCGGAATAAGAGCACAGAAATATAGAGACATGCTCTCTTATCGAAAGCATATCTATTATACACCTGCTGCAAGCGTGTGAGCGAGCTTAGTGCTCCTCTGGTTGGGGCGTAACGTCTTGTATGGCCTCGGGGTGTTCGCGTGCATGGGCTTGTAGTGCACGCTCCCTTTTGTTGAAGATCCAGCTCCTGGTATAGCCGAAGTGGATGGCGCAATCGAGATCCTTCACCGCCTCTTCATAGCGCTGTAATTCGTAGTAGGCGTTGGCGCGTTTGGCGTAGGTCCAGCCGCGTACGTAGCCCAGGCGCAGCGATTGCGTAAAGGCTTCCACCGCTTCGTCGTAACGTTTGAGGCCGCTGAGCGCACTCCCACGCTGACCATAGACCCAACCTCTGCTGTAGCCAAGCAGCAGCGCCTGCTCAAAGGAGACCAGGGCTTCTTCGTAGCGCTCCAGCCCATTCAACGCCCTTCCTTTTTTGGCGTAGACCCAGCCACCCTCGATGTAGCCCAGGCGCAATGCCTCTTCAAAGGCAGCCAGGGCCTCGCTGTAATGTTCCAGTTCATTGAGCACGTAGCCGGTTTGACCATAGACCCAGCCGCGATTATAGCCGTGGAATAGTGCTTGCTGGAAGGTTGCCAGGGCCTCCTCATGGCGATGGAGATCGTTCAGGACCAGCCCCTTTTTGGCGTAGACCCAGCCGCCTTCGTTGTAGCCCAGGCATAGCGCGTAATCGAAGGCGTCCAGCGCCTCGTGGTGCCGGTTGAGTTCGTATAGGATACGCCCACGCTTGGCATGTATCCAGCCACGTTTGTAACCCAGCGCTGTTGCGCGGTCGAAGGCCTCAAGGGCTTCCTGGTGGTGGTGCAGTTCGTAGAGGGCATGTCCCCGTTTCGCGTAGATCCAGCCGCCTACATGCCCAAGCTGAAACGCCTGGTCGATGGCGATTAGCGCCTCCTCGTAGCGTTTGAGGCCATTGAGGACATGACCTTTTTGACCGTAGGCCAGCGCATTCATCGGTTCCTGGTGAATGGCCTGGTCGATAACCTCCAATGCCTCTTCGTAGCGTTTGAGATTCGCCAGGGCCTTGCCTTCTTCCATCCATTGAGGTGTGATCTGTTCTGTCATTACTATGCCCCCTACTCACGTGCCCAATTTTCATTCAATCCCTCATGTGGGCTTGCGCCTCTGAGGACTTCCTGTGGAAGGACCGCCGCCACTTTGCCTTTTCTCCCACCTCCCTTTGAGGTTTTGGTTACTCTATTTCCCATATTGTAATAGGCAAAGATGTTGTATGAATTGATAGAAAGTAGATTTTCGGTTAAGAAGGAGAAAACGCCCTACCAAATTCTTAACATATAAATCGTTGTTTTGTTACACCTATAGCAAGTTTGGGGGATAAATGAGCATACGTGCACACGGCCCGCCGCGAGGCTCTTGAGTTTTCCTGGCCTGACGCATTATAATCAAACCGGTGTTCTGCCCGGACACGTTCATGTTCAGCAAGGATAGGTTGCGATGTCGCGTAGAAAAGTGATGCGTTTTTTGAAAACCAGGCTACCCGATCCGCAGGTGGTGCAAAAATACCTGCTGAATTATGCTGCTCGTGAGTTGTATCTCAATCCTGGGCAATTCCCTATCATCTGTTCCGCGTCGCTGTTTGCGAATGAGCGCCCGCTCGCTCTGGAGGTTGGTTGCGGCTGTGGTGAATATCTATGTTCCCTTGCCAAAAATAACCCTACCACCAATTTTGTAGGTATCGACAAATCGCCCAAATCGCTCTACCAGGGAGTATTTATTGCTGAAGCATACGGTTTACAGAACGTAAAGTTTATCGAGGTCGATATGCACCTGCTATATCCTTTGCTGGTCCCCTCGGCGCTGCAAACCGTCTACCTGCATTTTCCCGAACCCTACTACAAGCCGCAGATTCGTGCGCGTCGTCGTATCTTTTCGCCACGGTTTCTGGATGCCATGTACCAGGCACTTCAGCCAGGTGGTTTGCTAAGTGTGGTCTCCGATCACGAGGAATTTTTCATGGAGATGTTGGAGCTTGCCGAACACGACGGACGTTTCGCCAAGGCGCACGCCGAACGCTACATTGAAGGCTTCGATCCCGGCGTCAAATCGCGCTTCCAGATGACCTGGGAGGGTTATGGCGTCGTACCCCGCCGCTTCACATTGCGCAAAGAAACCGTTGGGGAAACGACCTCCCTCACGGGTGCAAAAATTGGCGAGATCGTGTAAGACATGCGAAAGACGTAGGGACCGATCTATCGTGTCCGCCGAACCCTGTCGATAATCCAACCAAGCGCTCTGCAACGTTGCGACTGCGATGTTTGTTGATCATCATCGTTGGCCGGACACGATAGATCGGTCCCTGCGGTCCTTATGTGCACCTCGCTCTGACTCGCATCTACCCAAAATGGGCATTTAGCGCGTCGATGAGCTTGCCTGCTCCATAGCGCCACACGTCCGTGGCGGGCAGGCCCGTTTCCTCTTCGGCCTGCTTGATGGCCTCCTCGGCCTCGTGCTCGTTCAGGCGATGCGTGATCAGCGAGATGCCGAGCACCTTACTGCTGCGTTCTGGTCGTATCCAGCTTATTGCTTCTTCATATATCTGCACGAGCCGTGGTAGTGGTGGCAACAGGCACTGGTCGTAGCCTTCGATGCTGCGTTGGCCCGCGACATGCCCCAGGATCATGGCGTCGGGTGCCGAGCCGTGTAGCAATCCCAGCGTGACCGGAGAGTAGCCGGGATGCAACAGCGAACCCTGGCCCTCGACAAATACCCAGTCGTGTTTGGCGCTGTACTCCAGCACCTTTTCTTCTGTCAGGCCCGCGATAAAATCACTGATAATGCGGTCGGCGGGAATGCCATCGCCCGCGATCATAATGCCTGTCTGCCCGGTCGCCAGAAAAGCGCTATTGAGGTCGCGCCTGTGTGCCTCAAGATCGAGTTCTAGCGCGGTGGTCATCTTGCCCGAACCGCAATCCGAGCCGACCATTAAAATAGTATGGCTACCCTGACGGCGTGGCACCAGTTGCGCGACGCGTCGTTTCTCAGGTGGACGCCGCACATCCCAGATCGTGACCCCACGCTTCTCTGCTGTGGCCTGCAGTTCGGGATCGTCAGCAATAAAGGAGTGGAGGCCGCTGATGATATCCAGTCCAGCCTCGATGGCTGTCAAAAGCTGCCAGCGCCATGCCTCGGGGAGCGCACCACCCTGGGGAGCAATGCCGATCATTAACGTATCCGGCTGATACGTCAGGGCCTCGTGGATATCGCGCACTACGGGAATGCCTTCGCCCATGGATGCTTGCAGGGCGTGCGCCACGTCCTGCCCCGCCCGCGTGCTATCGATAACGGCGACGGTGGTATCTGGCGAGTAACGGATGACGCCCGTGGCGGTTTTGCCGTAATGCCAACTAAAGGAGCCTTCGGCGAGGATGGCGATTTTGCGCATATGTAATGGTACCTCTGCAATCTAGTAGTTGTGTTGGTCCATTATATATTACCTGTTCGCCTGGTCGCTATACCCACTTTCTGGAATATCGGCCGATAATCGGCGATTTTGACATCCGTTACTGTCCCCCATACTTCTCAATCGTGAACATCGCCAGGTGTTGAATGTGATCGAAAATCCAGATGGCACCTCCCTGGCGACCTCCTGTGGCGGGATCGAATTGGCCATAGTACATATTCTCGCTCTGCATATACATATCGTTCAGAGTGGCGGTGCTGTTCGCGTCGTTGAGCATGGGATTGATGCTGCTACTCACCGGCTTTTTATTGACTATTTTCGTCGTGCTCAGATCCATGCCAGCCGTTTTATTCACCAGCTTTATGGCGTCCTGGCGCATCTGTTGCAGTTGTTTCTCAATCTGGTTGAGAGCTGCGCTAATCTGTACGATCTGGCTCCTCTGGCTGACTGTGATTTCGGGCGTGTTCGCCAGGGCTTGCAGGTGAATGCCCATGTAGGTCACATATCCCTGTGGGTTTTCGTTCTCAGGATCAAGGGTGAGCAGTCCCACCGTGGCATCATGCGCGTTCGCCGATAATGGCGTTTTCGCAGGCACGTCCCTGTTCACGTAGTGAATGCCGTCAAGGTTGTCTAGTATTTTAATGGCGTCGCTTTGTACCCCCCGCGCGCTTGGTCTGTTCCTGGCATCTGTGGCCCATAGCATCAGGCTCTGCGTATTGTGCCAGAACCAATAACCCGATCCACCTTTGAGAGACAGCTTTTGCAACTCAGGATCACCGCTTAACAGGTGCCGCAAATGATCTAACTGGGCCAGGTTGCTCATATTTCCCATGTCCATACTGCCGCTACTTGCGCTGGCTGAACCATTCTGCGGAATTTCGGCATAGTAGATGCGACGGCTCTTATCTGGCGTTGGATTGGCCGGAGGGATGCCAGTCGTCTCTTCGGTAATCAGGATGCGACTCCCCAATGCCAGCAGATTGCTATGGGTGCTACTTTGATAAGTAAGTTGGGTGACGCCGTTTTGAAGCGCGGGAAGCTGGCCGAGGTCTAGCGAGTTCGTCTCGCCCTGCTGTACATCTGGCAACAACCAGGCATAATAGCTATAGCCCTCGCCGGGTGCCGCCACGTTGTTTAAACTGACCTGGATACCATCATTTACTCCTACGTTGCCGCTGCCGTCCAACAATCCAGTACTTGTAAAATAGGCGTAGCCAGCCACGGGATTGGGCACCGGTTTCGGGCGCATGAGCAGAAAAATCGCGCCAGTAGATCCAAGCAAAACCAGCACAATCAGAGCAACGATGCCGGTGTTGCGCAAGGTTTTACGGCTAAATGTACTTCTCACCCTGCCGGAGCGCGGCACCGGCGCGAGTGGCCGGTCGTAGGTAGGTGGTGGAGAACTGAAATTGCGCCCCCCATTATTGGCAGGCAGCGGCAACGCTGGTACATTCATGGAGTTCGATATTAGGCCCGATCCGTATGCTGGAACTTTGCCTGTATCGGCCATGGCAAAGGCAAATAAAAGCTGTTCCAGGGCCTTCGCATAGTCAGGGTACAGATTGTACGTTTGGAGTTCCGCCCATTCCGGCGAGACCATGTAGCTACTCTCGTCCGTCGTGGCGATCAGGCGTACCATCCCCTGGATGGTTCCCTGCTCTAGCAGCTTGTGCGCGGCATTGTAAATAATGCTTGTGCGGGGTGCCTGCATGGTTGTGGGCGTCTGTACGAAAATCACCCACTGGCAGGTCGGTAGGTCGCGCGCGAGTAATTGTAGAAATTCAGTATCGCTATTTTTGGCATCGTCGTGTACTATTTCAGCTCCGGTTGTGTGCAAGTCGTGTATAAGCTGTTGCGTCCGTTGCTGCTCTGCGGCCGGTTCGTTTCCTGGATAATAACACATGAAGATACGAGGAACTTGCATAGGTTGCCTCCTACTATATTACTGTTTGGGAGTTATTTGACAACGAGCACATTTATAAGTATTAATGGAAGTATAACAGACTAGATATGCTCATTCAAGCAACATGCCAAAGTAATTCTAAAAAGAAATTCAGGTGTATTTTTATTTTGCCTTACTACTTCTCCGAACACCTGAGCGCGCAGCACTCGTAGCGCTAGCCACGGCAGTGGCGTTGGTGTTCGGAATACGGTCTTACTCCTGGTGTGGCCCAGGTGGGAAAGAAGACGGGAGCTTTTTTGTTTATGAATAATATGCGCTACACGCAGCCCGCGACTTCGCTGACACCGGCTCTGATTGTGTATTTGATCGACGCCAGTCACTCTATGAATGATCCCTGCGGGGCCATGACGAAAATTGAACTCGTGAATCGGGCGTTGCGCGACGTGATTAAGGATATGGTGCGCCGCTCGATGCGCGATGGCGTGGTGCAGCGCCGCTATAAGGTGGCGATCATCGCCTATAGTACCCAGGTCGTCGATGTGCTGGGTGGCATTCGCGACCTGCCAGACCTGGTACGCGAGGGCACGCCGGTCCTGAGCGCGGGCGGCGAGACGGATACCAGCGCGGGCTTCGCGGCCGTGGAGACCCTTCTACAGGATCATCTTGCCCGGTTCCAGTCCTGCCCCGCCCCACTCGTTTGCCACCTGACGGATGCGCTGTTCACCGAAAGCGATCCTTCACCCCTCATTCGGCGCATTCAGGCGCTGGCGGTCAACGATGGCCCGGTGTTGATCGAGAACGTCTATGTCGCGGACCGCATGCTGCGTAGCCCGGTCTCAGACTGGCACGCATGGGGGGGCGTGCTGAAACTGCGCCAATTAACCAACGATTATGCGCGTCTGCTCCTGCAACTTTCGTCGCCGCTGCCTGAGACCTATCGGCAAAACATCAATAATTATGGATATCATTTGCAGAGCGGAGCCTCCCTCTTCTTTCCCGGCGTGCATACCGACCTGGTGCGGCTCGCCTTCGCGGTCTCTTCCGCGACCCAACTTAAATAGCAGGAAAGGAGGTATTGCATGCAGCGAAATGACGACCTCGCGCTTTTCAGCGTCATGGAAACAAGCCAGGTGGCCGATAGCTTTACCCATGTGCCGCTGGACGCGACGGTGACCGCCAGACTGCTTTCGTTGCGTTGCCAGGAAGCACAGGACCAGGCATCACCTAACCAGGATTACGCTACGCTCACGTGTCGGCAAGATCGCTCTTCACTCTGCTTTTGCGTCTGTGATGGCGTGAGCAGTTCCTACAAGGGTGATTACGCCGCCCACTACCTGGCTACGCACCTGGTGACCTGGCTGCAAGATTTGCCGGACCTGCGCCAACAACCTCAACGGCCTCCCAGGTTGTTGCCTTCGTTACAGGCTTATCTCAATCAGCTTGCAACCTCCGCGCAGAGCGAGTTGACCACGCTGGCCTTGCCCGAAAATGTACCCCATCTGGTGCGCGAGGTGCTTGAGGAACTGCGCCTGGCGTACGGCAGCGAGACGGTCTTTTTCTGTGGGCGGCTGGACTACGATCTCGCCGTCAATGTCGCTCAGCCTGTGGAGTACGTTGGCAAGAAAAAAGTCCCAACGCTTGGGCAGGCGCTGTTCTTCTGGATGGGCAACGTCACCGCCCGCCTGTGTACCACCGCCGATCAATGCATCGTGCTTGGTGATGATAGCGATCAGCATGGACGTTGGTCTACAGTGCGTGGCTGCCGTGGTGCACTGCGAGCCTGGAGTCGCCCACTCAAGGCGTTGCAGCGGCTCACCATCTACACCGATGGACTCGGCACCCTGGGGCCGCAACTCTCCACACTCGATGACACCGCCTGGCAAGAGCAGACACACTCTTTACTGGCCTCGCCTGCCAACGATGATATGACCGTGCTGGAACTGCGTTGGCAATACCCAGCATCTCTCGCGCAGGAGTCGCCAGCATGAGTACATTCCAGCCCTACGTTGATATGCTGCTTCCCATCGGCTCGGCCTTTTATCGCTTCTTGCCGCATCCCTATTTTCCAGATGATGCGCAAGAAGTGTTTGCGATGGAAGGTGGGGAGGGCTTTGTTTACAAGATCCAGCATACTGGACACAAAACGTGCTACGCGCTGAAGGTGCTGAAGCCTGGCTATCATGATCCCTATGTCGTGAAGGTCACGCAGTGCCTCGCGCAGCATGCCGCCATCCCCGGTCTATTTCTGGCGCAACGGAGCTGCCTGACCAGAGAGCAGCATCCCGAACTGATCAAGCGCTTCCCTGACCTGGAATACGCCACCATATGCCCCTGGATCGAGGGTCGCACCTGGGCTGGTCTGATGCTGGACCCACATGCCAGCGCTCAGTATACACTTGAGCACGCCAGGAGCCTGGCGACTGCGCTGGCCTACGTGCTGTGGAATTTGGAGGCGCAATCTCTGGCACATACCGATATTTCGGGCGGCAACGTGATCCTTGGTCCCAATTTCACACAGGTGCAATTGATCGACCTGGAAGCCTTATACCTGCCCGGCGTGAAGCTGCCCAGGAAACGCAGCCAGGGTTCGCCAGGCTATCAGCATAGCGCTCTAGATGAGCGCGGGCAGTGCCGACCCGATGGTGATCGTTTCGCGGGGGCTATGCTGCTCACCGAAATGCTGACCTGGTGGCACCCGGCCGTACGCGCCCGCACCCCAGATGAGGCCGAGTCCCTCTTCGCGCCCCAGGAGCTACAGCGCCAGGAGACGCCGCGCTGGCATAGCGTGCGCAATGCCCTGCTGCATATCAACCCCGCCCTTTTGACGTTGTTCGATCAAGCATGGGGTTCTGCTCGTTTAGAAGATTGCCCGGATTTTGCCACCTGGTCGATGACTCTCGTCTCATCTTTCCTATAGGAATATTGCTATTTTGAGGGAAATGCTGTACATTGTATATGATGATGCACCTTCTACTATGCAGTGACTTCCATTTTTCTATACCTTACGCATCATCAGTCAAGGCAATATCGATAAACGTAACTTTTAACGTGTGGATGCTCTATCTCTGCGCATTCGCAACAGGTTCGAGAGGAGATTACCATGGCAGCAGAAGGTCAAGGACTCAAGGCGCAATATGGAGGACTTTCAGCGGCGGCAGCTAATTTCGATCAGCGGGTACAGGACCTGGAAACGGTTTTGCACCAGGTGACGGCTGCGGTCAACAATTTGCAGGCCGACTGGTCTGGCGCGGGCCATATGAGCTTCGAGGCGGCTATCACCAAGTGGAATGGCGACGTACGCGAAATGAATACCACCCTCGAAGAGATCAGCCGCAACGTGAAAGAGAGTAACCGCGTGTATCAAGACGTGGATAGTGCAGTCCAGCGTTCGTTCGGCGGTTTTCACTAAATTCTTTACACCCCCCGCGAGGGACATGACCCCCCTTGCGGGGGTCGTCCCGCGGCGGGGGCCGTTCGAGTACCTATTATGCAAACATTACTTGTGACGATGATCGGGCCGGACACCACCTGTGATCTTGAATTACCTGGTGATATTCCTATTCATGAGCTGCTCCCTTTCTTGTTAATCATCTGTGGTCCACAGCCTGCACCAACAATCGATGATGACGACCTGACGAAGCAATGGTGCGTGCGTGTGGCGCAGCAGCAAACCGCATTGGCGCACACTGTGTCATTCGTGGACGCTGGCATATTGGATGGCGCTGTGCTCCACCTGCAAACGCTTTCCTCGCTCAAAGAGCTACAGCAGCCGAAAGCGCGCTCACGCCCCAGGTCGATCATGCCCGGCCCGAGTAGCGGGGGCATCGGCGTCACATGGGACAGAAATGAACTTTTGCCCTGACTGACTGACTCACCATTGAAGGGACGCTACCTGCATGCACGGAACGAAATTCTATCGACCAGCCAGGGCCTATCCTGCTGTTCTACCTTCAGCCGACGTCATCATCAATGCGCCTCCGGTCTTGCCTCCCCAGCAGGGTGGCGCGATGCTCTGGATGCAATATCTGTTGCCCGTCGTTGGTAGCCTTGGCTCCCTGGTCTTCATCCTGGCCTTCCATTCCAGCGTGTGGTTTATCGTCGCTGGACTTGCAATGGCGGGTTGCTCGGTGGGCATGGGTGTGGGCATGGGGATTGTGCAGCGCAGCATGCAAAAGAAACAACGCCAGCTCGATAGCGAACTGTACCGCTCCTACCTCGCGCAATGCCGCACCCATCTGCGCGCACTGGCTCAGCAGCAGCGCCAGGTCAGCCAGCGTCTCTATCCCGCCTATCCACAACTGGCATCCGAGGTCAGCCAGCACGTGCACCTGTGGGAGCGTCGGCCTGAAGATCGCGATTTTCTGCACGTACGCGTCGGCGTGGGTCCCGCGCCCCTGGCCTGTCGCGTGCATCTCGACCTCGGCAATAATCCGATGGTGCGCTTTATCCCGGAGTTGCGTACCCTGTCCGAGGTGCTGGTGAACGAATATAGCAACCTCGATGACATGCCCGCTCTCATTGCGCTGCGGCGCGTTGGCGTGCTGTCGATTACCGGGCAGCGTACGTGCATCCGTGCGCTCGTCCAGGCCATGCTTTGTCAGATAGTGGCGTTGCACTCGGCGGAAGATGTGCGCTGCATGGCGTTTTTCCCCACGTACGACGCGCCGCATTGGGCCTGGCTCAAATGGCTGCCCCACGTGCGCCGCTTACGTCAGGTCAAAGCTGAAAAGCAGCACGCCCCCGATCATCTTTGCATGCTCGCCAGCACGCTCGATGATGTGCGCACACTGCTGCAACAGCAGATCAAGCCCGAATTGGACCGTCGTCGCCGCCTGCTTGATGATAAAGATCAGAGCGAGCCGCAAAATGCGTTGGCGCAGATTCTCAAGCCGCACCTTGTGGTGATCCTGGATGGCTTTTCTCCCTATGGACCCATCGGGCAACTGCCTGAAATCGATGAACTATTCGGCAACGCCGCCAGGTTGGGGGTGACGGTGATCTGCCTGGTTGACGCGGTAGGCCAGGAGCCGACGCAGTTGCAGGCGCGGCTCTCGCTCTCAGCGGTGGGGCGGCTCGACTACGAGGAGTTGCAACTGGGCGGGCGGCGTCTGGAGGGCATCGTACCCGACACCATCGAGCCGCGCCTGTGTGAGCAGATTGCCCGCAGCCTGGCCCCTTTGACCCTGGTGGAGGCCAACGCGCAGCAGGATCTCTCCCAGGATATACGCCTGTTGGATTTACTGGCTATCCCATCCGCCGATAGCTTGCAGGTGGCGAAAGCGTGGCAGAGCCGCCCGCGACCCGAACTGCTGCGTATTCCCCTGGGTCTGCGCGCCGATGGGGAGCCGCTGGTGCTGGATCTGAAGGAGGCGGCGGAAAAGGGCATGGGTCCGCATGGGCTGGTGGTTGGGGCCACTGGCTCCGGCAAAAGTGAACTGCTGCGCACGATAGTCACCGGCCTGGCTGCCACGCACGATCCGCAGACTGTGAACTTTGTGCTGGTGGACTTCAAGGGTGGAGCTTCGTTTGCCGATTTTGCGGCTCTGCCTCACGTGGCTGGTATCATTACCAACCTGCAAGACGACAAGTCGATGGTTGATCGGGCCTACGATGCGCTGTTGGGTGAGCAGCAACGCCGCCAACGTATGCTGCACGAGGCTGGTAATCTCGATAACGTTAAACAATATCAGGCCAGGTGGCGTGCCAATCCGCATATGGAACCCATGCCGCACCTGGTCATCATCGCCGACGAGTTCGCCGAACTGATCGCGCAACGCCCGGATTTCCTGGAACTGTTCGTGACCATGGGGCGCGTTGGCCGTAGCCTGGGCCTGCATCTCATCTTCGCGACGCAGCGCATCGACGAGGGGCGTATTCGCGGCCTGGAAGGCCATCTGCGCTATCGTATCTGCCTGCGCACCTTCAGCGCCTCCGAAAGCTCCTCCGTCCTGGGCAAGCCCGACGCCTATTACCTGCCGTCGGCACCCGGCGTGGGCTACTTCAAAGTCGATACCGATACGTATCATCTCTTCAAAACGGCGCTGATCTCGATCCCTTTTGTGCCGCGCCGCGAGCAGGTTTCGCCCCTGGCCCGCATCCGCGAATTCACGGCTACGGGCACGCTGGTCAAATACCAGCCACCCGCGCTTGCCACGATCCCCACGGCGCTGCTAGAGGAGGAGCCGAACGACCTACATACCGAGATGGATGTCATCATCGGTCGCCTGGCTGAGCGACAAACACAAATGCCCGCGCAAGTGGTGCACCAGGTCTGGCTGCCGCCGCTGGAGAAGTCTTTACGGCTCTCCACCGTCTTCCAGCACTGCCAGCGCCCCGACCTTGGCAGCAAGGTCCAATGGAGTTCGCCTCCGCCATTTGGAGCCTTGCGCCTTCCGCTGGGTGTCGTGGACCTGCCGCTAATGCAGGCGCAGGAGCCGATGTGGCTGGATTTTTCTGGTTCGGGTGGTCACCTGGCAATCGTTGGCGCGCCGCAATCGGGCAAAAGTACGTTCTTGCGCACGCTGCTGGCGTCGTTCCTGCTCACCCATACGCCGACCGAGGTGCAACTGTATTGCATCGATCTCGGCGGTGGTCTGCTACGGGCTTTTGAAAACGCTCCCCACGTCGGCGTGGTCTGTGGCAAGGCCGAGCGCGACAAGGTGTATCGCGTGCTGCGCCAGATGCGCAAAATTATCGAGGATCGTGAATTCCTCTTCCGCGAACAAGGAATCGATAGCATGAGCACTTTCCGCGCGCGTCGGCAGGCTGGTGAACTGGCGCAGATGCCGTTCGGCGACGTTTTTCTGATCATCGACAATTTCGCGCAGTTCATCCTGGAATTCGACCTGGAAGCGGAGATTACGGAGATTGTCGCCGGTGGTTTGACCTATGGTGTGCACGTGGTGCTGGCGACCAATCGTTGGGCCGAGGTGCGGGCCAAGTTGCGCGACAACATCGGGACGCGCCTGGAACTGCGCCTGAATGACCCGCTGGATTCCGAGTTTGGCAAGGCGGCGGCCTCGGCGATCCCAATCGGGGTGCCAGGTCGCGGTGTGAACAAAGATAAGCTGCAATTTCAGGTCGCGCTGCCGGTGGTTGACGATAACGTAGCCGCGAACGATGGGCAGACCCGTTCCGCGCAACAGATATTGGAGGCGTTTGTGCGGCGCGTACGCTCGGCCTGGCAAGGCGAAGTTGCGCCGCCGATTCGCCTCCTGCCCGCGCTGGTACGTTGGCAAGACCTGCCCGCCGCCACAACTCCCGATCAACCTGCGGGCGTGCCGCTGGGCCTGGAAGAATCGCGTCTCGACCCTCTCTTTGTCGATATTCTGTCGGCGGGTCCACATTTTCTTGTGCTGGGGGATTCGGAATGCGGCAAGACCACGCTCCTACGCACGTGGATGCGCGGCATCGAGCAGCGCTACCAGCGCGACCAGGTGGCCTTCGCCATCGTGGATTATCGCAAAACGCTGATAGATTTCGCCGAGAGCAAGAACCTGCTGACCTATGCCTACAACGCCGCGACCCTGACGGAATGCCTCGGCAATTTTCAGACAGATCTCGACAAGCGTATGCAGGAGGGGGCGGATCTGCCGTTGAGCCAGATGCGCACCCGCAAGCGCTGGCATGGTCGGCACTATGTCCTGTTTGTCGATGACTACGACTCGCTTGGCACGCCCGCGAATACGCCGTTGACTCCACTACTAGATTTCTTGCTGGCGGGGCGCGACATTGGCTTCCACCTCGTGCTTACGCGCCGTGTGGCTGGCATCAGTCGCACCTCGTTTGAGCCAATCGTGCAGCGCCTGCGCGAGATGGGCAGCGCCGCCCTGATCATGAGTGGCGACCCACAGGAGGGACGCATCATCCACGGCGTCGCTGCCAGCCCACAACCCCCTGGACGCGG
>DATAYF010000505.1:0-2282 GCA_036272735.1 Ktedonobacteraceae bacterium | reverse complement strand
CCTTGCATGGGACCACCACCGGCATCTCTGCGTATGATCGTGCAACCACCATTCGTGCCCTGATCAATCCTGCCACCGTTGCTGATGACCTGGCATTCCCTGGACATATTTTTCCTCTACGCGCGCGACCTGGCGGGACGCTGGAGCGGCGTGGGCATACCGAAGCCTCGGTGGACCTTATGCGCCTGGCTGGTATGGAGCCGGGAGCGGTGATCTGCGAGATCCTTGGCGAGGACGGTATGGCGGCTCGTGGAGCGGATTTGTTGGCGTTCGCTCGCAGGTGGGGGATTGGCATGCTTGCGGTCGATACTATTGCGCGCTATCGACGTATCCATCGGGTGAGCCTGGTAAGCGAGACGCACCTTCCTACGCCCGAAGCCACCTTCAAACTGCTGCATTACCGCGAAATCGCCACCAACCTCGATTACCTGGCGTTGGTGCTGGGAGATATTCAGACGCCATCCCCTACGCTCGTCCGTTTGCATTCGGCGTGTACCACAGGCGATATCTTTGGTTCACAACGTTGCGATTGCCAGGCACAAATGCAGGCTGCCTTACATACGATCAGCGCCGAGGGGCGCGGCGTGCTCATCTACCTGCCGCAAGAAGGGCGGGGCATTGGTTTGGCGGGAAAATTGCAGGCGTATCGTTTGCAGGAGCAGGGCTACGACACGATTGAAGCAAACGAGCATATTGGGTATCCCGCTGATGCACGCACCTATAGCAGTGCTGTGGAGGTTTTGCGTGATCTGGGGGTGACGAGTGTGCGGTTGATGACCAACAATCCAGAGAAGCTACGGGCGGTAAGCGAGCAAGATATCGATGTGCAACGTATACCACTAGAAATGCAGCCAACCGATGACAATAGGCACTACCTGCTAACCAAGCAACGCCGTTTTGGACATTTGTTGACCTCCCTCTCTGAAGTGCAGGCAGCTTTGTAGCCGTAAGGCGAGAAAGGAACGGCAGTATTCATGGTTCAATCCTCTCACGCATTAATTCCTTGTCCCAGGCCGCAACAGGACGGTACGGGTCTGTCTATCGGCCTGGTTGTTGCGCGTTACAACTGGCAGGTGACCGGGGCGATGTTGCAATTAGCCCAGGATGAATTGCGAAATTTGCACGTGGCAGCAGAACATATTGTGGTCGTGTTTACGCCGGGCTCCTTTGAACTTGCCACGGCTGCTCAGGCGATGCTACTGAGTGGAAACGCGTACCATGCGTTGATCTGTTTTGGCTGTGTGATGAAGGGAGAAACGCGCCACGATGTCGTCGTGAGCGATGCTGCGGCCCAGGGCATTCAACGGGTTGCGCTCGACACGCACGTGCCGATCATCTTCGGCGTGATCTGCGCGGAAAATCAGCAGCAAGCCGAGGCGCGCATCTATCGTGGCACGGAATGCGCCAGGGCTGCCGTGGAAATGGCGCACACCGTCAAGACTATGAAACAAGCGGAATAGCCATTATTGTCGAAAAATTCTTATAGCCATAAATGATAGACACCTGGTGTGCAAGAAAATAGTCATTATCCAAAGTAGGGAAAAGAAGGGGGAACACAGCATGTTTACAGGCATTGTTGAAGAGGTTGGCGTGCTGCTTGATATCGCGCCGACCGGCTTGGTCATTCGGTCGCATACGCTATTGCAGGACGTGGCTATAAAGGATAGCGTGGCCGTTGATGGTACTTGTTTGACGGTGACGGAGCGCGGGGTTGACTGGTTTCGTGTCGATACGATGCCGGAGACGCTGCGCCGTACCCGTTTCGGCAGTTTACAAGTAGGGGATACTGTGAACCTGGAACGTTCATTGGCTGCCAATGGGCGCATCGGAGGCCATATGGTCCAGGGGCATATCGAGGCGACGGTACCCATCATTGCCCTTGAACCTGATGGCATCGAAGTGGATATGACAATAGCACTGCCACCAGCGTTGCAGCCATATATTCTGGCAAAAGGCTTTATCGCCGTCAATGGTGTTAGTCTGACGGTCGTGGAATGTCACGCGGACCGCTTCTCCATCGCGCTGATTCCGTATACGCGTGAACATACCAACCTGGGAAGTCTGCCCGTTGGAGCATTGCTTAACCTTGAGACCGATATTGTAGGTCGCTACGTGGCACAATTTGTACAACGTTACAGTACTTCAGAGGTATAAGCGGTATTGAAACATGGCCCGCAATTCTTCTTTACGCTGAGTGATGTGCAAATGACTGAGAGGTCCATGTCCAGACTGACCATAGTCTCCAAAGTGGAGTCTTACTTTCTTTGTCTTTGTATTGTAAT
>DATAYF010000504.1:0-2712 GCA_036272735.1 Ktedonobacteraceae bacterium | reverse complement strand
CGGCAACAGCTTCTCCAGGCCAACGAGGAATTGGCAGAGAACAATGCTCGACTCGAACAAGCAGATCGGGTGAAAGATCAGTTTCTTTCAATGGCCTCCCACGAACTCAGAACGCCGGTGACGAGTATTCAAGGGCATGTCCAGTTGCTCCTGCGCCGATTGAAGAGGCAAAGCGCACAGAACCCGGAAATGCTTCCTGTGTGTAACTCTCTAGGCACAGTGGATGAACAGACCCGGCGGTTAACGGATCTGGTGAATGAGTTGCTCGACATCAATACGTTGCATTCAGGGAAGATGCCGGTGCACCTGACGCCCTGTGATCTGCGTTGCCTGTGCCAGAAGGTTATCGAAGAACAGCAAGCGTTGGCTGGTCGTTCGATCGATCTGCGACTTCCTGCTGATCCCGTGATGGTGCAAGTCGACGAGGGACGGTTCTCTCAGGTCGTGAGCAATCTGGTCGCTAATGCTCTCAAATATGCACCTGCGAATATGCTCATACGCGTGGAGGTGAGCCAGAGACCAGGAGAGGTCATCCTTGCAGTTCACAATGAAAGCCCTGTGCTTTCCAAAGAACAGCAGGCAACCCTTTTTGAGCCGTTTTCCCGAGGTTCCGAGGCTCAATCCTCTGCGCTACCTGGATGGGGACTGGGACTTGCCATTTGTAAAGGGATTGTTGCGCAGCACAGTGGGCGTATCTGGGTAGAGTCTTCGCAGGAAAAGGGCACGACCTTTTTTGTCGCCTTGCCTCTTCCAACAAGTTCGGAAAGCGCGTAGCCCAGAAACGTGCTCGCGGCAGGTTTGCGCCACCAGACAAAGGGCTTCCAATTTCCACGCGTGTCGATGGGCAAAGCCGCATTGGGAGCGGCATGGCCTGTACGCGGGTATCGCCACTGCTCATGCTTCACGCCGATTGCTCACCCTTCGCCTTAAAACCGGGTCTTGCTCACTTTCGGGAGAGGCGCTTCAAGAAGCGAGGAAAAAACGATGCAGTGGTGCTCAAAGAGGTAATCCTTTCTCTGAGAGGAACGCACCATCCACCGAAAGTGAGCAAGACCTGGAAAAGCTGCTTCCCCTTCACGTCATTTACCACCTTCTTCACGAAAGCAACCAGCGCGGCGGTTGGAATGGTGTGCTGATGGATTCTGCCAACGGGGCGGCCAACGGCAAACGCAGAGAGATACCGTTTCTTCGTTGCGCGTCGGTGGAAATCTGGATCTGTCCTTCGTGCTGCGTGACAAGGTGCTGTACCAGAAACAAACCGGCTCCCCCTTCACTCTCGAACGGTTTCTGCCCGTCTGCTGGCTCGCGGCGGTAAAAGCGCTCCAGGGGATGCTCGGCCAGCTCCTCGACCTCCATGGCCTGGATGGTCACGATCGCCTCTGTGCTGGTTTGGGTCAGCATGACCTTGAGCGGAGCACCCCCAGGCGACGAGGTACGGGCCATGAAAAGCAGATGGATCAGCACTTGACTGATCCGCTCCCGATCGATCTCGACCTCCACCGGCTCGCGGCCCACTTCAAAGTCCAGCGTGCGACCTGCTTCGCTGATATAGGCTGCCAGGACCTGCTGGCACACCTCGACGAGATCGCAGCGTTGGCGATGCACGAGCAGAGCGTGGGATGCCGCCAACGAGAGGTCTAACGCATCGCGCACCAACAGTTCCATCACAGAATTCGCGGCCATAAACTCCCGTGTGCGCTGCTCGATGAGGTGTTCCAGCGCCTTGGCATACCGTTCCAACTCCTGGTGTTGCTGGCGAACCTGCCCGCGAAGGTGCCGGGTGTGGAGAGCACGTTGCAGTGCTGCCACGAAGTACACGCGATCAATAGGCTTCTGAATGAAATCATAGGCTCCCGCGCGCAGGGCCTGGGTGACCAAGCTCTGGTCTCCATGCCCGGTGATCAGCATCGTGGGAGTCTCTGGATGCAGGACAGCGGTCTTCTCAAGCAGTTCCAGCCCATCCATGCCGGGCATTTTGATATCACTGATGATCGTATCGTATTCATGCTCCTCCAGCAGCTCAAGGGCTTGATAGCCCGACGAAGCGGTCGCGGTCTCCACGCGCGGCAGGCGCAGGAGAATCATCTGAGGAAGTGCTTTGAGCAGCGAGGGATCGTCATCAACCAGAAGTATAGATGGGGTATCCATGGGGTTCCTCCTTCTCCGTTCATGTGGTGGCAAGAGAGCACAGACTGAATCGGTTCTCTCCGCACGGGCGGCGATCGGCATCGTTTCCCTCTTCTTGTGTTTCTAATACGACGAGGGTAGGCAAACAGCTTCACGCTGCCCAAGAGATTCGGTTGAAACGTATTCTTCCTCCTCGGCGTGCTCCTGTCATTATGTACAACTGCCAAGCCCAATCACCCGCTTCTGGGTCTTGCTCAATTCCGGTAGAGTAACAGCGATGATGGATGAAGCGGCTGCTCTTGCGTCTTCCCTCTTTTCCTTCTTGGATCTGTTGAGGTTTTCCACCGAAAGTGACCAAGACCTTTAAAACCTGCTCGCTCTTCACCTTATTTACCAACAGGCATTGACGGGCATCAAAACCTAATCCTCATAGTAACTACCCAAGACCCCTTTACAGGTTAGACAAGAAACGAATAGAATCCGAACGCAGGCGTTGGCGATGATTAGTCAAGTGGCTTCCCAATTTCCCAGTGATGGCCAAACGGGTCGGCGATACGCCCGATTCGCCAACCATGGTCCTCGGAA
>DATAYF010000503.1:0-3148 GCA_036272735.1 Ktedonobacteraceae bacterium | reverse complement strand
GATTAGGGTAGTATCAACAAATATGTATCTAAATGAAGGATAGTCTCGATATGTTTGCCGAAAAGATGTGTCTTTATGTATCTTGGTCTCAATGTTTATGGGATCCTACAAGCAAAAATCGTAGTTAGTCGTCTCTTTCCTCAAGCTCAGAAGACTACAACTCTCTACAAAACCATCGGTTAAGTGACACTTTGGTCGAACCCAAACAACGAGGACGCCCTCGAAAACGACTCAGACCTGCTTCCACTAAACCCCAACGTTCCAAGTTTCATCTCCGAAAGGGCATTTTGTGCTCCGTCACCAGTTGATGGGGTTCTGCCTCTAGACTGTTTCTCTCGTCTCTTTTTACTGTCACGTAGAGCATTTCATGACAATCAGAGCTATTCAATCTATTTCGAAAGTGATATGATGCTGCTTGACATCTCTGAAGATTTGAACGAAGTAGCATCCTAGACCTTGACCGGAATGGAAACGCGCCAATGGATACACTGCCACCGCATCAACCTTTACTCAAGCAGGTGATCCGTTTTTCCAATGGGAATCGGGCCCAAGCCGTTATCTTTCCCATTGACGCAAACGTCACGGATATTGTGCATACGCTGAGTCTACCACAACCCGGAGCTCTTATTATGATTGCTGGCGGTGCCTCCCAAATGACAAAAAACACGGGTGCTGAGCTTTCTCCATTAGTTACGGATGGTATTGCCCATATCGCAGCCTCTCTTCATGCCTTGATTATTGATGGAGGTACCCAGGCAGGTGTTATGGCGTTGATAGGCCTGGGAGTAGCCCATCAGCGACACAGACCAACGCTGCTGGGAGTCGCACCTGCCAGTATCGTGATGTATCCCGGTAAATCTCCCAATAAAACACACAGCAAAGCGGTCTCACTGGATCCAAACCATTCTCATTTTGTTCTCGTAGAGGCTGATGAGTGGGGAGGAGAGACAGAAACCATGTATGAACTGGCACGCGTGTTCTCTCAACGTAGCCCTTCACTAGCTCTGCTGATCAATGGAGGCGGTATTGCGAAAAGCGAAGTATTGCATAATGTTCGCCAGAGACGCCCCATTATTATTATCGAAGGGAGTGGACGCTTAGCAGATGAGCTTACAAACATCGTGCATCATAAAGCTACCTCTCCGTCAGAACCCGAACTCTCCGAAATCATTGCAGATGGAGACCTGCATCTCTTTCCACCGACCGGCACCATAGCAGATTTCGAGCAGTTAGCTCAACGCCTGCTCAGGAAGCAGTAAAGCAAAAATTTTATGGAGGTTGGCAGTGAACTTGCTCAGACATATTCCTTTATTCAAGCGTTTTCCGGTGTTCCATGTGGTTAAGCGTGAGGATGATCTCGTCAAACCAGAGAAGAGGAAGAAGTATCCTGCATTCGCTGATGACTTCGCAACGCTCGATCAGGAGTTAATCCCGTTGTTTCGCGCTTTCGATAATGAAGCACTGCGTAGCCAGAACGCGTACAGAGGGATGTATGTGATCCTGATCCTGGGGGGCACACTTGTGACTATTCTGGGTATAGCTCAAATTGCATTTATTGATACTTCTTGGCTTGGCATCGCAGGATCGAGTGTGGCACTTGTCCTAGGAGTTGTGACGACGGTGTCGAGTAGATTTAATCACCAGAAGCGCTACTTGAATGCTCGCCTCGCGGCTGAGCGTCTACGCGGTGAGTACTTCTTGTTTCTCGGACGATTCGACCCCTATGTTCATGATCAAGACCGCATTCGGCAATTGAGGAAGCGCGTCGCTGATATCAAAGTCAAGGGAGAGGCGATATGAGCCAGCGTGATGATAAGCAATTCTTCAAACTCTACCAGGCAGAACGATTTGAGGATCAGCTCGGATACTACAAGAGAACAAGGGAGGAATTTGATCGAGCGAAAACAGAGACCGTTATCGGAAGCGTTACTTTGCTATTTCTTACCGGTGCGGCAGGATTAGCGGCTCCTTTAACCACTCTACCCTGGTTGAAACTGTTGTTTTTGCTGGTTGCTGCAATTTCTCCGATATTCTCCACCACATTGGCGGCATATAGCGCATTGTATGGCTTTGAGCATCAGGCGAAATTGTACCAGGATACAGTCAATAACTTGCTTCATGCGCGTGCTCTTTCTCCCACCGTGGAACAAAACCTCACGGAGACCGAGTTTGCTCGCCTCCTGAACGAGTACGTTCAGGAGGTTGAAAAAACCATTCGGAAAGAGCAAGGGCAATGGGGACAGTTAGCTGAACACATGAAGCCTCCAGAGACGTAGATATATTGGTTCTAAGAATGTGACTCATCTGCATGCATGTATTAATTTATTAAGTAACTACCCCAGGGCAATCGCATCTAATTTTTGAAGCGGCTTAAGAAGGGCGTTTACAAGCAGAGCTCTCCTGAAGCGTGCAGAAGATGTGCTTGCTTTCTTGGCTAACCTATCGATACCGTTTACCAACAACCTGGCCGAAAGAGATTTGAGGATGCTCAACGTCCAGCAAAAGATTTCGGGGACGTTGCGCAGCACCGGCGGAGCTACTGCCTTTTGTGTCATTCGCAGTTACTTGGGTACCATGCGAAAACAGGGACGCTCCATGCTTGCTACCCTGACTGCTGTTTTTCAAGATACCTCGTTCCCCATTGGATGGGGTCCTGGGGAGTGAGTGAGAAAGAGGAAATGACGAGAATGAGCGCTGATACACCCAGATCAAAACCAGTCAAGACCACTATCGCACCGTGGCTGTCTGTCAGTCGGGCCACGGAGGCGGTCGCTTTTTATAAGGCTGCGTTTAGCGCAGGAGAGCAATACCGTCTGGAGGATGACGAGGGCGCGGTAGTCGTCGCGCAGTTGACCATCGGGGAAGCTGACTTTTGGCTTCAAGAAGACCCAGATTCCAGTCCAGAGGTCCAGGATCGTCGATCAGTCTGGATGATATTGACCGTAGACAACCCAGATGCTGTATTTGCGCAGGCCATTCACGCCGGGGCAATGGAAATTGCAGCTGTTTCCGAGGACCATGGTTGGCGAATCGGGCGTATCGCCGACCCGTTTGGCCATCACTGGGAAATTGGGAAGCCACTTGACTAATCATCGCCAACGCCTGCGTTCGGATTCTATTCGTTTCTTGTCTAACCTGTAAAGGGGTC
>DATAYF010000502.1:0-15696 GCA_036272735.1 Ktedonobacteraceae bacterium | reverse complement strand
GGTGGTATGGCTGGACCGCCATCACAGATGTTCCAATAGATGCCAGTTTTGCAAAGCGAGAAGCAGCACGAAAATCACGCCTGGCTTCTACGATCATCTTCTGGATTCTCCTCGTGTTTGTCTTATTTATACCCGGGTGTTTCGTCATACCGAATCACTACGTTATTTATGCTGATGTGGGCATGATTATATGCTGCCTGGTTGCAATTGTGTTCAATCGCACACGCAAACCGCAAGCTGCTGGCCTTCTGCTTACCGTTGGGTTCGAGCTGGCGCTTACCTTCATTATTTTCACCACGCTACCAATGGATGAGCCAAGTATTCAGCAATACGAACTTTTTGTCCTTGGTGAAGTGCTTTGTGTTTCACTCTTGGCGCCAGGCTGGGTTTTTGTTGCTATGCTCTATAATATTGGCATCATTTGCCTGAGCATCTTTTTTCAGCCGCACACAGCGA
The DNA here is from genome assembly GCA_036272735.1 of Ktedonobacteraceae bacterium. Taxonomy (GTDB): domain Bacteria; phylum Chloroflexota; class Ktedonobacteria; order Ktedonobacterales; family Ktedonobacteraceae; genus DATAYF01. Next base: position 15,240 of record DATAYF010000502.1, on the reverse strand, counting down.
TACTCAATCAGGATTTGCAGGCACAGTTGATCGTAATATTGGCGAGGCCAATTGCAGTTCAAATCCTCGTTGCAGGCGCGACGGCGGTATGGGTACTGAGCGCCAACAACGCTCTGAAACGCGCTGATCGTGCGGAGATGGTCGCCAAGTTGGAGCATCAATTGGCAGAGGGTGCAGATAACCTGAAGCGAAGTAACGAAGAAATCCTGGCGACCCACGTCGCTGTGGCAAACGGAAAGCTGGATGCGCGTGTTCAGCTTGATACGAATAGCCCTCTCTGGCCGATTGCGCGGGCCTTAAATATGCTCCTTGACCGTTTTCAGCGCGCAGCGAGAGCAGAACGAGAACTGCAACATGTTAACCAGGTGGTCAATGAACTGGTACAAGGAGTTCAGGTTGCTGAGCAGTCAAATCAGATGCCCATTCTTCCTTTTACGCAAACCTCAATTGATCCGCTTATCGCAGTCATACCAGGCAGGGAGTTTGGCTATCCTACTGCACCTAGCGTACAGCGTACACCACAAGCACCTAATAAACCTCAATCTCCTGAACGCAACCTAAATTCTTACTTTCAGAGCTAGGATATGCTGTTCTAATATGGTATAGGCTGAATAAACCTGTGAGAATAATTTCTCACAGGTTTTGGCCTTATCGCTCGCTATTTTATACTGATCCCTCTTCCCGGGATAGGACTCCCTTATTTGGTGGACGAACATAAAGTCCCCTTTCGTAGGCGAAGCAGAGGTTTTGGTTGTGCCATAGAAGGCAAGGCTTTTGACCGGACCGCTTGGCGAGGTTGTCCTCGCCGTTTGGGGGCACACCATTCGGGCGCAGGAATGCGATGGGAAAGGAACTCGCGCACACTCTAGACATGATCAGTTAAGCCAGAAGCCATGGCAGGAGTGATCAGCACTTCTCCTTTGCCCCCTTTCGCTCTGGCCTCTCTCCGGCTCAATTCGTGATGCGCAAAGCACCAGTTGTAGGTACAGCCAGCCACATGCCAGCGGAAAGCTGCTCCATACGCCTGACCACATGACGACAGCGTCGTGCCAGGCAGGCCAGGCGTTGTCGAAAAGTCGCATTCAAGCGTTCGATGAACGCAGTATTCAAATCATTGCCCCCTCCGCTGGTCCGCAAGAGGATCAAGGCAGCCAGATAGCAGCCCTGTGTTATGCGCCGGAGCACCTCAACGACCCGCTTCTTCTGCGTTCGTTTGATTCCCATGCCCATGAGGATTGCAGGCCAGGCGTGGAGTCGGCTTCGGCCACGACCTTTCCCCTCATTGCCCTTTTCGCGAAAGGGACGCCGGATACTGTTGGGATAGGCCGACCAACCATCAGTGAGGATCAGGAGAGGCCACAGAACTCGCCCGCACGTTTTCACCATCCGCATCAACTGATCCGCCAGATGATGGTCACGCCTCAAGCTTACCACCACTCCCAACCACAGACGAGGGGAAACCATGAGAGCCAGAGCCATCCAAGGGATCTTTTGGCAGCCTTTCACGCGGATCTCGTCCGCCTGAACATGTTGCAGATCCAGCTGCCCTTGCATGACCTGCTCCTCATGGACCTTCTGACAATGGGCTCCAGCTCGCTCCTGCCATCTTGCCACTGTTCGTTCATCCAGGCCCAACGCATGCACAATAGCCTGTGGTGGACAGCCATACGAGAGCAGCGTCACGACTATTACGATGATCTCTTCGGGTTTACACAGTCCTTCAAACATCGTCCCCTGATGTGTGCTAAAGGTTCTCTTGCACACTTTGCATTTATAGCACTGGCGCTTAGCTCCATGGCTCACCAGGTTGCCAGCATCCCTTTTCCCTCTTGCGGGACCATCCAAATTTGGGCAAAATAGCTGTGATGCATCTTTCAGTGACTTTGTGTTCTTCATACATCACAGAATACTGATCGATGCCCATTTTCAAAGCTCAGCAGAACTTCCGCCCACCAGATAAGGGAGTCCTACCACTATTCCATCACCATGCAATTTTGCTTAATTGCACGTAATATTCGTTTTGTGTTTAAATCCCCCCAAAAAACAAATCCTACATCCTCAATTACAAAAAAGCTCATCAATTCATACATTACTTTTGGGCGCCCACGTAAAAAATATGTTTTTACCATTTTTACCTTTTTATTTCTATAAAGCATTAGCCCCTATAAGTTTTTTAAGCTCATAATGTCCAATGAACACCGGATCACTTAAACTGACTCATGAATTCGTATGTGAAGATATGGTACTATATTTTCAATATAGTACCATTCCAATAGATCGAAGGGAGATCGACCTTGATTTCGATGAGTGTTATTGATTCGAAGATGAAAAAGCAGGGATGTTAAGAGGCCTCAAGGCCCTTGAACGGGGCCTGGAGACTGTACATCTTCTCTTTTTCTTCTTCTCTGCTCCGCCGCAAGCGGCCCTTCAATTGGAAATGAGCAGTTCGCGACTCTCGTCATACAATGGAACGACTCGTACATCGGGTTAACCATAGGTAAAGATGCGCATGGATAAAGATTATTTCGATGCAAGTCTAGGGCTTGCGTTCAGTCTGAAAGCGTTCGAACGGTATCGAAAAAGCGGCCTGCTACAAGCAGAGCTGCACCATGTACCCGGTATTCGAGGGCAATGTACAGGATACCTACAACTTATTGAGGGAAAAATCACGTCGTGTTATGTCGAAGACAAAAACGGACAACGCTATCCGCTAGGCATAGACATCCTGGTCCGTGTAGATGCGGAGCGAGGCCCATTCGAGTGGAAACTCACCACCCAACCGGCACCACCCTCATCTACGCCACCCACGAATCAGCCATATCAAAAAGGACAACTGTCATCTGTGCCTAGAATTATTGCTCCACTAGAGCCTGAGATGGGGCGATTAACAGGATGGACAGCCAAACAAAAATACATGTTAGCGATGGTGTACGAGGCCGTTGATGGACGGAAAACGATCGAAGACATCCAAAGGGAAGTGCCTCTTTCGCCAAATAACACCGAAGAGGCCTTACGTATTCTTGTAGCATTAAAAGTTCTTATTGTCGTTTAATCAAGGGAGAAATAAAATCGTATGAATAACCAGGCTTGGTCTCCAAACGAGATCATAGAGCAAGAATCCACAAAACGAAACGGCTTGATTCACTAGTGGTATGCTCGGACCGCCATTCCAGAGGTTCCGGCAAACGCCAGTTTCAAAAAGCGAGAGGCGGCACGCAAATCACGCCTGACCTCCAGGATCATATTTTGGCTTTTCGTCGTGTTTATTTTATTCATTCCAGGATGCCTGACCTTACCAAATCATTATGTCATTTACGCCGATCTGGGCATGCTTATATTCTGCGCAATTGCAATCATGTTCAATAGAGCCCAGAAGCCGCAAGTTGCTGGCATTCTGCTCACAGTCGGATTCGAGCTGGCACTCACGATGGTTATTTTTACCACGATGCAACTGGATGAACCAAGTCTTCAGCAATATGAACTCTTTGTCTTTGGGGAGTTGCTTTGCGTCTCACTCTTGACGCCAGGGAGCATTTTTATTGTCATGATCTATAATATTGGCATCATTAGCCTGATTCTCTTTTTTCAGCCGCATACGGCGATGCTCGCTCAGGATTTGCAGGCACAATTGATACCAATATTGGTGCGACCAGTCGGAGTTCAAATTCTCGTTGCATTTGTCACCTGGTTGTGGGTAAAAAGCGCTACCAATGCTATTGTTCGTGCTGATCGCACCGAGATGATTGCCAATCTAGAGCATCAAATTGGTAGTGAGAGGCGCTCCCTTGAACAGGGTATCAAGCAAATCTTAGATACCCATGTCGCTGTGGCTAATGGGAAGTTGGAAACCCGTGCTCCGCTTAATCAGGAGGGTAGTGGCACAATTGAGAATGATACGGTCTTTTCCGAGCGCGTCTTTGCAGATGGTGAAGCTTTCCTGATCTCGATTGAACTACCACAACGTCAACCATAGAGCATCATTCTCATGTGACCCACTACCATCAGGAGAGCGTTCTCTGGCAGATTGCACGATCACTGAACATGCTGTTTGATCGTCTCCAGATCGTCTCCAGATCGTCTCCAGCGTGCGTCGCAAGCGGAGAGAGAACTGCAACGGGTTGTACACTCTGTGAACGAACAGGTTCAATTGATTCAGCATGCCGAGCAGTTGGGACAGTCTCCCAACCTTCCCTTTACCCAGACGGAAATCGACCCGCTCATTGTTGCGCGGCAAGGCAAGACCCTTGGCTATGTCTCAGCACCCATGTTTAATCGATCGACTCAGCCATCCTATAAGTCGCCAGTAGATGGTGGGAACGCAGATTCGCCCTGGCAGACAGGACAGCAATAAAGAGCGAAATTATAAGCAAGGCATTCGCTAAGCCCATGCCGTTTTGGTATCATTGGTCAAGTGAGAACAACGTGGCCTTAGCGAATGCCTCAGAAAACCGCAGCAAGTCTCGTCGCAGGGCATCGTTGATGATGGCAGGAGCATATTGTTTGCAATCAGCAATACGTATGATACAATAATCCCATACTGAACTGATCTTACGTACATGTTGCAAAAAAAGAGAGCAAGCACTTGGAACGAAATGTGATGTTTGACGCCGAAAGTAACCGTAGAAAGATAGCAGAGATCGAACGCGAAACTTCGCAACAGGAAGCAGACCTGAGTAGTCTGGCGCAAAGCGACAGTCTACGTCTCTATCTTCGGGAGATTTCACGTATTTCGCTGCTCTCGGCAGCTAATGAGTCTCGTCTTGCGAAATGTGCAGAAGAAGGCGACAGAGATGCGCGTAACCACCTCATTGAGGCCAATCTGCGGCTGGTAGTAAGCATCGCCAAAAAGTATGTCGGGCAGGGGCTTTCCCTGGAAGACTTGATCGGCGAAGGCAATATCGGTCTCATCCGCGCTGTCACAAAGTTTGACTATCGGAAGGGGTTCCGTTTTTCCACCTACGCAACGTGGTGGATTAAGCAGGCGATCACCCGTGCCATCCTCGAAGGCACCCGCGTCGTAAGGCTCCCGGTCTACATCATGGAAGAGGTTATGCGCGTCAAACGTACGACCCGCCAGTTATATCAGGAACTGGGACGAGAACCAACGCCAGATATTATCGGCCAACGGCTGGGAATGACCGCTGATCGTGTGAACGAGTTATTAATCTGGGCCGAGAAGGTGTTTTCGCTCGATGCTCCGTTGTCAGAAGAAGAAGAGAATACGCTCGGCGATATCATTGAAGACACCCATGATCGTGGGCCAGGTGAAATGACCGATCAGCAACTCCTGCGCGAAGAAATTCGTACCGTGCTGGGTCAACTTACCCTACGCGAACGGCAGGTGATAGAATTGCGCTTCGGCCTGCTTGATGATCACGATCATACCTTAGAAGAAGTGGGCAAAAAGCTCAAAGTCACCCGTGAGCGTGTTCGTCAGATTGAGGAGCGCGCCATTCGTAAGCTACGCCACCCACAAGCCAGTAGGCTACTAAAAGACTACCTGGATTAAGGCACCAGGATACGCCAGCAGAGAACATAGCGAGATCATAATTCTGCTCGTTATGTTCTCCTTTTGTTTTCTCGCCAAAAGCAGCAAGACATGAGAGAAAAGTACCCTCAGTGAACGTATACCTTTATACAACTGGCTCTTGCGTTTTACAATAGAGGAGAACAGGTAATATTACTTGATAATCTTCTAATCAGGCATAATAGTTGGTAAGGGTGCAGGTGAGTCATATGAACGAATTGGCAGGGCGCAGCCTGGGTGGATACTACCTGGAAAGTGAAATTGGCCGAGGCTCAATGGGTGTCGTCTATCGTGGGAAACAGGTGGCCCTTGGTCGCGAAGTAGCGATCAAGGTCCTTCCCCGATCACTCGCCCGCGATGCCTCCTACATCGCACGTTTTATTCGCGAAGCACAAATTATCGCGGGCTTAAACCACCCCAATATCGTACAAATCTACGACGCGGGCCAGCAAGACAAACAACTTTATTTTGTGATGGAGTATGTACAAGGACCAACGCTGGCCAGCTTGCTTCAATTAGATGGGACCATCACCCCACATATCGCCATCGAATATGCCGCCCAGATTGCCGAAGCACTGGACGCAGCCTATCGGGAGCGCGATGTTATTCATCGTGATATCAAGCCCGAAAACCTCATGCTCAATCGTTGGGGCAAAATGAAGGTCATGGACTTTGGTCTTGCGAAAGCGCCAGGATTGCAAAAAATCACGGTTGCCAAAACGCTCGTGGGTAGTATTTATTATGCCTCACCAGAACAAATATGGGGCGAGAAAATCGACAATCGTAGCGACGTGTACGCGTTGGGCATCGTCCTCTACGAAATGGTCACCGGCAAACGACCGTTTACCGGTCGCTCACTACCCGAACTGACCCATGCTATTATTACCACCTCACCACAACGACCGCACCAGTTGAATCCAGAAGTTGCGCCAGCATTAGAGCAGATCATTATGAAAGCATTGTCGAAAGATCGCTATCAACGCTACGAGGATGCTGGCAGCATGGCACAACACCTACGCGCCCTCTATATACGCGAGCCAGCACAAACACCACCTATGCCTTACGATACCGACGCCCTGCGCCTGGCACCATCACAATTTATGCCCAAAGACCGCCTCAGCATACAGCCACCCAAGCGTCCCTCAGCGCAACGACCAGACTATTTTGACGCCGATGTGCACACGCCTGCACCCGATCCGTTTCCCTCACTCCCACTCACACCTTCTCTGCAAAAAGAAATGCACCTGTACAACACCCCACTAGACGAGACACCGACCAGCCCTTTGCCAATATTTTTGCACGTCCAGAAATCGGCCTCTCAAACGGTGGACTTACACCAGGAAAACGCGGTAACGGCCTGGTCAGCACAGGAACGCCGCTCGCCATTCAATGCTCTGTTTTCGTGGTTTGAGAAATTCGGCAAATAATGCTGGGTAGAGTAGCGTATTGAAGCTAGCGGCCTCAAACATGCATATATGCATGCCGTTTTGATAGAGGGGGCTATAACAAAAATAAGGCGTAAACTGTACATAGAGGTGTGGTGGTATGGATAGGCAAACGGGCGATGAGCAACAAGGTGAAAGGCACGGGATGTATGTTGGAAGCAACCGGCAAAAAGAAAGCCAACAGGCCGCGTTGGCTTTGTTGCTGGGTCCTGAAACAGAGGAACATGTGCGAGCGCGAGCTACGCAACGTTTAGTGCGCCGAGGGCCGCCAGCCCTGCCACTGGTGCTCGTCACGCTCAACAATTATCCTGAAATTACCACGCCAGCATGGCCCTGGTGGCCTCCGCAATACAAATACAGTAGCCATCTCCTACTGCAACTGGCACAAAAGGCCCAACTCTCCCTGCCAACTTTACTCACACATCCTGCTGTCACGCTACCAGTCGGCCCTGTACTCTGGATCAGCGTCATAGAAGCAAGCAACTTGCTTCCTGAGGAACGTTACGAAGTGCTACTCCAACAAGCATTGCTAGCTCCCTGGGAGACCGTGCGTTACGCGGCCGCCATGGCGCTAGCGACGCATCCCTATAAAAAGCCGTTGAGCGAACCAACACTAGCACTGCTCCGCCAATGCCTACAACAACAAGAACCAGTTCCCGTCTGGCTCACCATCGCCTATGCCTTACTCACGAACGGAGAAACCGCGCCAGGCATGGAGGCGCTACTCCATGCCATCAGTCCATCCATGCCCGAAGAGGTTCGTAAAGCAGCAGCCTTTATTCTCGCAACAGAACTACCCTGTGCGTTGATGCCTGACCAACAACAACGCCTGACCAGTAGCCTTTTGCAACTATTGCAGGGGAAAAATCTGGAAATTGCGTATCTCACAGGACACGCCATCAGCAAAATAGCCACACCAGCACTGCTGCCAGCGCTCTACAAACTCTTGACGCAGAGCAGCGCACAACGACAAATCATTATTTTGAACACGTTCGAAGAGATAGCGCAACAGCCCCATCTGCGACCGGAAATGCAACGGCAAGGATTGCTCACCCATTTCCTCCCCTACTTACAAGATACTTCCTCTGAAGTACGCAGGCAAGCGAGCTACACGCTCGCCGCATATGGCGGAGAATACGTTTTGGCCGCACTAGGAAGTATCCTCTTGCAAAAGGATCATCCAGGACGGCTGGAGGTTATCGAAGGTCTACGTCATCTCCACAACATTCACAAGGCTCCCACTCGAATGACCGTAGTACGTTGGCTTTTACAGCTACTCCATCATAGTAGCAATGAAGTAAAAATTGCGGCACTCGACTCGCTCATCGATATCCTCTTGCAGATGCGTGTACGCGCATACAAACGAGCATGGGACGATCTCTGCCGAGAAATAGCACACGACACCATAATACCGCAGCTCCTCACACTCCCCAACGCCTGGGTACGGCAGAACACAGTAGACCTCATCAGTATGCTTGGTCCCCATCGAGCAGCGCTTTCCGCCTTGCACCAACCGCTTTTGGAGATGTTGCACAGCGATAAAGATAGTGGTGTAAGGGCCAGTGTGGCCTATACCTGTGGGCAATTGAAAATGCATCAGGCATTACCCGAACTTCTCCACACATTGCTCGACGAAGATGAACATGTTGCCATGACCGCACTCAATGCGCTCAGCCATATAATCACGCGAGAAGATAGCATTACCCATTATGTGCTGCAAGAACTCTGCTACCTGGCGGATTCCCCTCACCCGGCCTTCAGCGCATTGGGCAAAGAAGCACAACATTGTTCTAAGAAATTTCAGGACAAAAAGAACCTCGATGGGGAAAGGTTGCATGGTTTCGACTAACCGCCTATAATTGCAATAGACCTACGGAGATTACACTATTGAGGAGATATTCAAGCGGGCATGAACGTATCACAAGTGAGTCTAAGCATTGCATTTATCGCGGGCATCGCATCATTTCTTTCGCCCTGTGTCCTTCCCCTGGTCCCTATCTACCTGGCACAACTCGTAGGTCCGAGCGTCTACCAGGCCCCAGAGCAACAACACTCTCTCAGCAAGCGTGTGGTAACACTCTTCCATGCGATGGTTTTTGTTGCCGGTTTCACCTTGACCTTTGTAGCCCTGGGCGCGACGGCCAGTGCACTGGGAAGTTTTCTCAACGCACACCTTGGATTGATACGTCATATAGGCGGCGTCTTGCTCGTCATCATCGGCCTGCACCTGGCGGGTGTGCTGAAACTCCCATTTATGTACTGGCAAAAACGTATAGCATTCCAGCCTGAGCGGCCCAGCTATATCGCCTCATTCCTCATTGGCATCATTTTTGGTGTTGCCTGGACACCATGCACCAGCCCCATATTAGGAGCAATACTGCTTCTTACCGCAACCACAACCACTCTCAAATCGGGAGTCGTGTTGCTGCTGGTCTATTCTCTGGGGTTAGGCATACCATTTCTCATACTCGGCCTGGGCCTTAATCAATTCAGCCGGGTCTTGCAGGCACTCAAGCCACACCTGGGCAAAATAGAAATGGCAACCGGAATATTACTGATGGGGCTGGGTGCTGTGGTATTTTTCAACCTGCTAAACAATTTCAATCAGTATTTTACCTTTGGATTGCTCCGCTAATCGATGATGAAGAGCGCAAAAACATCCAAGAAGAATTACTCCTTCTGGCGGATTCATCGTATTCATAATGCGTACGTCAGACGTCTTACTATTATGGCACGCGTGTAATCTATTCATGACCTTCCAGGTCAGCTCTAAGCTCCGTCGCCAACTCAGGATCGATCTCGGCAAACTTGCCTTGTGGTGTACGTGCAATAAGCAAGACGGCTTCGCGTAAGCGCGAGGGAGCATGTTGAATAGTACAACGGTCATGGATAAGTCTTTTCACATGCATGTCAAAGTAAAAACGGTATTGACAATGAGGGCACTCTTCAAGGTGCATCTGCACAATCTCAATTTCTTCATCATTTAACTCGCGATCAATGTAAAGATGGAGACGTGCGGTAGTTTCAACACAATCTAAGCAGTCCATAGAAATTCTCCTACGTGAAATCGCCATCATATCTGTTCACTCTAACATAATCGGGGGGGACTTTCATTCCCCGAGTCTGTGAGTTATACTGAAGGTACTTTCGTCGAGAAAGTAGAGCGCTGTAAAAACAGAGCCTGGTAGCAAGAGGAGTCATACATGTCAGAGCAAGCACGGTTTGAAGACACGCAAGTGCCGGCAAAAGCAAGAGGAGACGTAGAGCAGAGCCAGCTGGAAATAACACCTTCTCAGGAGGCGGCCAAGGGAATCTCGGAAAATTTTGAAGAAGGAGTCATCGCTCAGCTAGATAGCCTCTATCGAACCGCGTTGCGTATGACGAATAACCCGCAAGAGGCTGAGGACCTGGTACAGGAAACAGTGCTCAAAGCATTTCGCTTCGCTCATACCTACCAGCCTGGGACGAATTTACGCGCCTGGCTCTTTAGAATCTTGAATACCTCGGCAATCAACCGTTATCGCAAGCTGGCCAGCCACCCAACGCCGGTAGCATTGCCCGAAGGAGAGGATTTCTACCTTTACAATCAGATCAGGGATCTGAGTGGACAAGAGCTGAAGCAGGGGGCCGAAGAAGAGGTCCTCAACCAATACCTCGATGAAGACGTGTACAAGGCACTCAGCGATCTCCCACCCAACTTTCGCATGGCCATCATTCTCGCGGATATTGAAGGTTTATCCTACAAGGAAATCGCCGAGGCCCTTGAGATACCCATAGGCACGGTGATGAGCCGTATTTCGCGAGCACGGCGGCAGTTACAAAAATCGCTTTGGACATACGCCAAAGAGAGAGGCTACGTGAAGGCAGAAGCATCGTAGCATCTGTTTATTGCCATGCTTATGCAGATGTGCCCTTTTGTTGAACGGCTTCGTTACCTGAACGCGTAATACGCACGTTGACGCAACGACGATCCATTATATCAACAGTACGAGTGACCATACCCCTGCGTTCAAGGCGTGTGATGGCTTTCGTGGCAGCGGCAGAACTCACCCCTAATTCAGAGGCCACCTCGCCCACAGACCATTGTTCCCGGCGGGCAAGAAATGAAAGAACTTCTAATTGACGGGGGGTAATACCCATAACAGCTCGGTTCACAGTAGTCATACTCTCTCTCCTACATTACAAATGCGGCATAATAGAGAAAAATATGGACAGGCAATCATTCATGAGACGTTACGCAGGAGTAGAGTGGGTACCATCAATATATTTTGCAGGCAGCAATGACGGTGAATTAAGGTAAAGACAAACCTGAGGTCTGGTTTTCGTGGCGCGATGGCACCGCAGGAGCGTGCTGAGCACGCTGTAAAGTGAAAGCAAAAGTGCTTCCTTCATTGGCCTGTCCACTACTTTCCACCCAGATACTGCCGCCCATGGTCTCGACCAGTCGGCGACTAATATAGAGTCCCAAACCAGCGCCTCGAACCGGGCTGTTCATATCACGTTCCAGGCGCACAAAACGCTCAAAAAGATGCTCCTGCTCCTCCACAGGCACCCCAAAACCATAATCACGGATACGAACGGTAACTTGTTGTTCATCAGAAGAGGCTGATATCTTTACAGTGGTAGCAGGCAGAGAATATTTGAAGGCATTGCTCAACAAGTTTAGTAGCACTTGATGCAGACGCATGTCATTGGCGCGTACCATCAGTGATGGATCGATATTCACTACCATCGTGCGCTCTTCACGCCGTGTCATTGCTTCAAGGATTTCGAGTACATGGACGACAGACGCGCGCAGACGAAGCGTCATGAGTTGTACATGCTCGGCCTCAATGGGTACGCGACTGGCATCCATAATGTTGCCAACCATCAGTGCAAGCTCATCACAACCACGACGAGCATTGGCAATAAAGCTCGAACGCATCTCCGGCGTCAACCCGGCCCCATACTCACTGAGCAGCTCGATATAGCCCTGCACGGCGGTTAAAGGGGTCCGTAGCTCATGCGAGGCGGTCGCAATAAATTGATCCTTCAAACGATCAAGCTCCTTCTGGCGTTCGTAGGCCTCATGAAGCGCCAGGTTCACACGAGCATTGTCCAGGGCAATAGCACACTGAGCGGCGAACATATTGAGAACACGCCGCTCTTCTTGCGAGAAGACATGCACGAACGCGTAGGTGAGCACAAGCATACCGATGCGTTGCGAGCTAACCTGCAAAGGGAGCCAGGCCAGAGACTGCGTTACAGACAGATCTATGCAAGAGGGAAGTGTGTGCGACGCGGCTTGAGCCAGATCAGCAGCATAAAAATATGGCAGCCAGTGCTGATCGGAAGACAGAGCCAACTGGTTTTGGGAAACAATGCGCGGACCATTACCGGAGCCGCACAGGTAACATAGTCCCGCATCCTCGTCTTCATAGCGCCAGATTTCCGCTCGGCATGCACACGCATTCGCTGCGACGCGTGCATAAGAACAGGCCACCGTTTCGAGGTTTTGTGCCGTATCTACAGGCGACGTATTAGCTTTATAGAGTTGTTCAAGCAGCAGCGCATGCTGGGCGGCTCGTGCATAAAGACGAGAGGTCTCAATCATAGGAGCAAACTCGTCGAGTAGCATTTGAAGTTTCTCTAAATCAGGGCCAGCATAGCCAGGCTGACTCTGGCGCTCTCCCAGGATCACCAGGCCAATCATCTCTTTTTGCATACGTAAAGGGGCCAGTAACACCAGGTCTTCAGGATGAGCAGAGGGAGAAATAAGGTAGCGCCGCCCCGTAAGTCTGCCTCCCTTGATGGTTTTCGCCTCACTGAGCAATACAGGGCGTGGCACAGCCACAAGATATTCTAAACTTGATTTTGGTAACGCATACGGCATTTCATGTTCAGTGGGAGCAGCTATGCCAAGCGTCTGGCACACGAAGCGCACCACTTGAGAAGCTTTGTCATTCATCTCAGCATCGGGGGTATAGGCCCGAAAAACTCCATCGCTCTCGTCTAAAACAAGCAAGCAGCACTGAACCGAGCTAAAGTAGTAGGAAAGCGCAGAGAGCAATGCCATTGAAACGGTATGCAGGTCGCGACTATCAATCTCGGCCGGATTATCGACGGAGCGATGCATGGTATTTCTGAAGTAGCGCAGTTCTACCAACACCCCGTGCTCGGTGATAATGCGACCCGCTTGCCAGCTCACCAGGATGAGAGCGAGAAAAGTGCACACACCCACAGGCTCCTGCCAGGTTGGAGGGAAGTGATGCATAGCAAATTCGAGCGGAATAAAACCAATCAGGAAGCATAAAAGGCAGAGGCTCCCGGTAATGCAGCGAGCAATAAGGCGATCAGCAATGAGCAATTGATAACGGAGTATCCCATACCCTAAAGTGATAGGCAGAAAAATGAAAGCGAGCGAACTATATTGACTGGAAATTGCAGGGAGATTGAACGTAGAGGGCAGAATAGTCAAAAAAAGTAAAGGGCAGATGGACATTAACAAACCGAACAGAAAAAAGCGTAACTGCTGCTTAGCAGTTGTGTTGACCGTTTTATAGCAAGCAATAAGATGCCAAACGATACCAGCAAATAACAATAAAAAACAACCATTACCGAGTGAAAAAGATAATGTAACATTAGGCATAAAATCGGTAATGGAATTTAATAGAAAAGCAAGCGCGCCGAGTACAATAACCCAACCGATGTAAACACGCCCTCCCAGTACCCAGTGCATCTGGAAACCATTGTAGGGAAATACAGTCAAAAGAATTGCCAGGGCAGCTACGCCTAACGCACTACCTGATCCAGCTATAGCTGAGAAGAGAGGATCATCAGCAGATGCGCCACCTTCAACTGCAAAGACAATAGCAACCGCTACGCAAAACAAGAATAGCAGCACAGGAATAAGCTTGCTTTTGGAATGATAGAGCAATACGATAGAACCGATGAGTAAAAATAATGCATCATTAACACCAGCCACAGCAAGAAAAAAAGACGCCTGTGGAAATGTTTGGGCATCAACAAGCAGCAATAGAGCGATAAAGAGACTGCACAGCCCAATAGCGAGTGATCGCCCCCAGTTCACCCAAAACCATGAACATTTTTGCATAGACGTAAGCTGGTCGCTCAATGTAGCCAGCTTCCCTTTCTAGAGGTTCAGATTTTCAACGTGAGCAACATCTAAGGTATGACGCAATAACGGGAACATGGGTCTTCCTAAACATGTTTCCAGCAAAACCAACTGGTTGAGTGCTCGCTCTCGGTACAGCAACGTCATTGACCGGGCAGCAGCCAGGCCTTTCTGGTCACCGTACTGATTCATCAAAATGATGGGCAGCGTTTTCTTTCCACGAGCCAGGTCGCTCTTATCCGCACGTAGGACATCCGTACAATCATTCGTGAGCTGATGATAGATGCCTAAAAGCGGTCCCAACGCGTCAACAATGTGCTGTACTTCTTCCGAGACTTCTGCAACTAGAGCAGCAAAGCCTAAAGCCAGGCTGACTAAAGCGCCAGACTTCGCAGCAGTAATTTCAAGGCATTCTTCTAGAGAGACAGCATTTGCCGCGTACGATTCAACGAGCATATCTCGATGTTGACCACCCAGCGACACCAGCGTTTTCTCTAGCAGCATGTGAGCCGCGTGCAATTTGAGCGCGTCGGGACTGCCTTCACGAGAGGGTGCAAAAAGGATAGCCTTTTGTGCCAGTAGCTGCAAAGCGAGCACGACCGATTGCGTGCGAGCACGACCAAGCTCTTGAATAACAGGCGTGACATCTTCATCTTGCAAGTCATCGATAAAATCTAAAGCGGCCATCCAACATTCAGCAACTACCGCCAGATTACCTGCATATTCCTGCTCAATATCCTGGTTCAGATATTGAGTACACAACACGATAGAAAGAGCCCATGCGCCAGACAATGCTGAAGGCAGGTCTTGCTCAGTTGGAAGAGATGTAAGCAACGAATGAGAAAGCTCCAATGCTCTCACAATATCCTGGCAAAGAAGCGGATGAACATCATTGAGAAGTCCACGAAACTGTAAGGCCAGGGACTTCTGAATGTCGCTAATAGATAGTGGGCTTAGGTCCACCAGGAGAAACCCACCTTTGCAAGGACACGACTCAACGCGCTATTTGCTTCCTCGGGAGAATGCGCCTGATTAAAAATCGTGGACAACTGGCGCGTCGTCTGCTCGTAAGCAACTGTCGAGGCGTGTTCTTTCGGCTGGTTACCGTTGAAGGCATCCAAAACAAAGTCAAGCAAGCGGGAGTTTTCTTCTTG
>DATAYF010000501.1:0-36779 GCA_036272735.1 Ktedonobacteraceae bacterium | reverse complement strand
CCCCTTTCCGCCTGGCGGAGAGGAGCAGTTAGGAAAGAATGTATAGGCACCGGCAGATGACTTTTCCAGTCTGTCGCACTGCGACCATCCATTAAACAGGTACACGGGGAAACAGAGCCAGTGTGGATGGCATGTGAAACCTTTCCATAACGCGGGCGAGGAAAACGTTACCTGTCTGGCATTTCGGTGCGAGGCAGCGTTGCCCCTTACCGGGGCCTCCGAAAGGAGTCGAATGATGTCACGAGTCCTGGTGGTTGATGCGAATCGCACGCCACTCATGCCCTGCACACCCGCACGCGCGCGGATCTTGCTCACGTGCGGGAAAGCAGCGGTCCTGCGCCGCTTTCCGTTCGTCATCATTTTGAAAGGGGAAAAGACTGAGATGGTGGTTCAGCCTTTGCGCCTCAAACTTGATCCAGGAGCGAAAACCACGGGTTTGGCTGTGGTGAACGATGCATCGGGAGAAGTCGTGTGGGCTGCGGAGATGAGCCATCATGGAGATCAGGTCCACAAAGAGCTGACCAAGCGCGCGGGGAGGAGGCGCGGTCGTCGCCAGCGCCACACCCAATACCGACAACCGAGGTGGCGCAATCGGCGGCGCCCCAACGGTTGGTTGCCACCCTCCCTTGTGAGCAGGGTCCAAAACATGCTCACCTGGGTTGAGCGACTGCGGCGTTTTTGTCCCATTGGCGCACTCTCCTTCGAATTGGTCCGTTTTGACCTGGCTCTGCTCCAAACCCCCTTGATCGAAGGCATCGAATATCAACGCGGGACCCTTTGGGGCACGGAAGCCCGCCAGTACCTCCTTACGAAATGGGAGCATCGGTGCGCGTACTGTGCTGCCACCGGATTACCCTTGGAGATCGATCACGTCATCCCACGGAGCCACGGAGGCAGCGATCGGGTGGCCAATCTCGTAATTGCGTGCCGAGTGTGTAACCTGGCCAAAGGGGATAAACCCTTGGAAGACTTTTTAGCTGACCGCCCGGAAGCGCTCGCACGGGTCCAAGCACAGCGCAAGGCCCCACTGCGCGATGCGGCAGCTGTAAACACCACACAATGGACGCTGTATGAACGCCTCAAAGCACTGGGCTTGCCACTCGAAACCGGCTCCGGTGGACTGACCAAATGGAACAGGCAGAAGCGGTGCCTGCCGAAAGCCCACTGGCTAGACGCTGCATGTTGTGGCCGCTCGACGCCAGACCGCCTGAGCGTCCTGGCAGTTCGCCCCTGGTTGATCATCGCGACGGGGCGACAAACCAGGAGAATGGTCAATGTAGATGACCTTGGCTTCCCGCGAGGCAATCCCAAAGGCCCCAGTTGTGTCCTGGGTTTCAAAACGGGGGACATGGTGCGCGCTCGCGTGACCAAAGGGAAAAAGATCGGCACGTATGTCGGGCGTATCGCGATCAAGACGGATGGCTACTTCAAGCTGACCGGGGAACCGTTCGGCATGGTTGAAGGGATTCATGCGCGCTATTGCGTGCCTCTCTCTCGAAAAGATGGCTATGCTTACTCGCGAGGAGCAGCGGCGCTTCCTCCCCAGGCGTGAACGCCGGGCCTCCGCGCCGCTATTATGGTGAAAGGTGAGGATATCCCCATGACAATACCCAGCACATTTGGTCTGCCACAAATTATTCTGCTCATTTTGTTTATCGCCAGTATTGGCTTCTTGATCTCGGCACTAACGAGTTTGCGGCGGCGGCCACCAGAGAAATATATCGATGAGGATGGGTGGGCACGCTACCATCATGGGCGGCGACACTTTCGTTGGGGACATGGCGCGAGCGGTGTCGTGCTGCTCGTGATTGCGCTGCTGCTCTTATGGGTGGCCTCGCTAGCGCAGGTATACACTGGATTGAATAGCGATATTAAGGTGGCGCAGGTGCATGCAACGTCCGTTGCGAACATGCAACACATGATGAGTGTGGAAATGACCTTGTATGATAGCAGCGGCCATACCACCTCTACCCAAACCTACCTGGTGAGCGGCGACGAGTGGATGTTGCAAGGCGATATCATCAAGTTCCCTGCCTGGCTGAACGTCTTAGGGCTGCATTCTGGCTACAAGCTGACGCGTTTAGAGGGACGTTTCGACGATCCCAACCTGGAAAGCAACTCCAAGCATACGGTGATTACGCTGAATGGCGGCGATGATGGCTTTTTCAAGACGACGCAAGGACTGCCTTGGATCACACCATTTGTGCAGGCGGCGTATGGTAATGCAACGTTTTTGCAGCCCGATGGCAAGACCTATAACGTCGTGGTCTCGCAAAGCGGTTTGTATCCCAAGCCCGCAATGTGACGCTTCCTCCATTTATTGAACAGGGCTCGGACTAACAGTCGGCGTGGGTGCTGGTTGCACTGTGAACGTAACTGGAATGCTGAGCTGGTCCGAGCCATCGCGAATGATCACCTTGCTCGCATAGGTTCCCGCTTTCAGGGGCACTTTTTGGTTGGAAGCGGTGACGGTGATATATTGCGAGCCGCCGCTGGCTAATGCACCTGTGTTGGGCGTGATATGCAGCCACGGCTCGCCAGAAGTCTGTGCCGACCAGGAACCGGCCAGGGCACAATCCAGAATGGTGATCGTTTGCGGCGTAGGGTCGCTACTGTGTCCCGCGCTATCTGCGTTCTCCGTAAATTTGAGGTTTTCTGTGCTGGTATCGATGCAGCCACGTTGAACCGTGAGGAGGACGGTGAAGGAGATACGGGTATAGTCCGTGGGTGTGCTGATAGTGACGTGGGCGTTGTAATTGCCCGCTTTTAGCTGGGATGCCAGCGCTTGAATGGTAATCGTCTGTGCCCTGGCTGCTTGCAATTGCCCTGTCGCGGGAGCGAGTTGTAGCCAGGGAGCTTTCGTCTGATCCCACTGGGCGCTCCAGGTGATATTTTTGGGGCTACTGGTGGACAGTATGACGTTGTGTGACGCCACCGGTTTTGTGGCTCCCTCGCCAACAGACCCCAGGTTTAGCGTATTGGGCGTCAGGGTTTCCAGAAGCGGTGTGGTCGTGTTTGTCGCGTCGGGCGTCGCGGCCTCCGTGGATTGAGTCGAACCCATGCCGGTTAACGGGTTGTTAGAGGGAATGGTAAAGGAGACACTGGCGGAACGAAGGTTGAGCGTCTCTACTGCGCCTAGGATGTGCGGACCTGGCTTCCAAGTGCGTTGTACGACGAGGGTAGTGGTGAATGTGCCGTCGTTTTCCACCGTACGTAAACCGGCGCTATGGATCGACGAGCCATCGAGAGTGAGCGCCACTTTGGTCCTGGGGATAAAATTTCTGCCTTGCAGGTGTAGCACCGCGCCGTAGTTGACGGTGGTCCCTTCGCTGATACGCAAGGTAGGGCTAAACACGGTCATACTGGCGCTAACGATGGTGGTGAGGATAATCAGCGGAATGATGATGACAACGATCCAGGGAATCCATTTCGACTCGCCAGGTTGTAACCTCTTAGTCCGTCTGGGCTGCGTGGCGTGCGCGATTTGGTCCGATGATTGTGCTAGCGATGCTGCTGGCTGTTGGGGAGAAGCAACTGCTGCATGCTGCTCCTGTGAAGACGATGCGGGATGGGTTGCCGATGTCGAAAGCTTCGCAGCAGACCCGTTTCCAATATCGATGGTCTCCCCTGGTTCTCTATCGCGTTGTGTGTGCCCGGTTTCGTTTTCGTCCATGTACTCTGTTTCATGCGATGGGACAGGAATATACTTCGATGGTATGGTCGCGTAGCCCTCTTTATCTTCAGGCGTGCTCTGTGAGTCCGTAGCCGCTTCAGCTTCAAATGGTATGGTTGTATACCCATTTGTCTGGTGGGCAACATCAGCACGTATATGTTTGCTTGCCTGGCTGAGCGATTTAACGGGCAGATCGTTCGCTTCTGTAAGTGGATGCTGGTTCTGTTCGGTCATCCAGCCGCATAGGCCACAGAAATTAGCCTGCGGGTGTAATTCCTCCCCGCACCTTTTACACGTGCTCATCTGACTACCAGCTTCCCCCTACTACGAGCGAACTTATACATGTTTCCTTTGCAGTGTATCATAGTTTGTCTCGCTTGTGGCAAATCACTATGGCTTTTGGGTATAAAGAGAAGAGGGATTTGATAAAGATTGGAGCGGCACTCTAATGCAAGCATCTTTTTATCGTTACCAGCAGCGCCGTGTGCGTATGTTATCTGCCTGGGGCATGGGTAGCGTATTGGCTGGTGCAGGCTTTATATGCCTGAAAAAAGTGTTTTGGAAACAGTTCGGCTGGCAAATGCTCCTGTGGGGCGCGATTGATGCCCTGATTGTTGTGGTGGCACTGCGTTTTACACGACGGAAGATCGCGCTCGTGGATCGTGGTGAGCTAGAGGCGCAGGTGGTAAACAGGGATGTGCGCAATTTGCGGCGTCTTGCACTGTTCAACACCTGTCTGGACGTTGGCTACGTAACGAGTGGTGTCCTGATGGCGCGGCGTGCACGCGATGAAGGTTGTAGGGGCATGGGGATTGGTATTATACTGCAAGGCACGTGGCTGCTGTGCTTCGATAGCTGGCTTTCCTGGGATATCAAAAAGCGCTGGTATAGGTAGTTACGCCTCGGCCTGTTCCTGGCGTAGCCGATACTTGAGATCGTAGTTTTTGATAAACGTTGCTTCTTGCTCCGTCAAACCATAGTGGCGGGCGAGCACATCGTCGATGGCATCGATAATCGTTTTTGATTTACGGGCATAGATGGTGTAGCTGCCGGTTTGTCCGCGTGTCAGGTGTTTGGCGTTGCGGCGAAAATCATTCATCAGTTGTTGGCACGCATTTTTTAGGGCAGTGGCAATTTCAGCATCGTATGGGTAGGTGAAACGGAAGCCGAAGAGCATGTAGTCTTTCAGATTGAACGTGTCGAACGTGACGGTATAGTACCACCAGAAAAGTGAACTGTTAAACAAGGCCACAAACAGGTCGCGGTCGTACGCTGCCTGAAATGTGCACTGCTTGTTCGAGGTGGTGCGGTACGGCCAGGGAAAATTGGTAAAGACCTTCCAGTACAGTCCTCCGGCTGAGCGGTAAAACAGGGAATTTTCTTGTACTAGTTGTGTCGTGAGGTAGGTACGCACGCAGGTGTGTGGCAACAGCTTACGCATAATTGTATTTTCGAGCCGCTGCCCAAATTTGGGATAGTAGTGACGATTTTCGTGATCGCGTGGTGTAGTCACCTGGCAATAGCGTAGCAACGAGAAAAGCTGTGGGCGCTCTTCGGTGAACCACTTGCTGAGATGCGTGCTATAGCGTTGTGCAGGTCCCTGTCTTTTTGTCAGGCAGATGGCTGTGGGAATGTTGGCTTTTTTGTCGCCGGAAAACAGCATCGATGGACGAAAATGGTAAAACGAGACCCAGCTTGTGGGGAACCAGCGCAGGAAGCCATCGAGCAAAGGGAGCATGTTGCGCGTGGCAAACGCAGCCAGGGGCAAGATCATGCCCTCGCGGCCATTGGGAGCAAGGATCTGCTGTGTGCGCTCAATGATGCAGGGATAGAGGTTGCCACTACTGGCCGTGGTGAAGTTGCGCAACGTATAGGGAAAGGTGTTCGCGTGATATTCGACGTACGGAGGATTGCCAATAATGATAGAAAATCCGCCGTGGTCGATAATCGTGGCGAATTCTTTGCACCAGTGGAACGGTCGTCGTTCCCGTGCCCCTGCTTCATCAAATTTTGTCTCGTCCACATCCTCTTGCTCGTGTTCCTCGTGCCTGCTCGCACCAACCAGGGCGTTACCCACGCGAATATGCTGGTCAAGCGTGGAGAGTGGCTCGATTGCGTCAGCGCTTTTGACTTGCGCAATCAGGGCTAAGAGGAGTCGCAACTGGCAGATTGTGATCGCTTGCGGTAAAATATCGACGCCGTAGAGGTTACGCGTGATAACTGCTTTGCGAATGCTGTAAGCACGGCTGGGATGCGGCCCCATCTCGTGTAGTAGAGACGCAAAGCGGTCATGCCAGCCCTGGCTTTCTATACGCTTGATACACGTGGCGTACAGCGGTTCGAGGACGGTGAGCGCCGCCATGAGAAAGGCCCCTGAGCCACACGTAGGATCGAGGATGGTGATAGATTGTAGCGTTTGAAAAAATGTCGCTAGCATTTCCGGTTCTGTTATGCTGGCAATACTGTCCTGCGCAAACTGCTGCATATCCAGGTTATGGGTAATGAACTCGTCAATATGCTGCACATGTCCCGTCGACAACCAGTCACGTAGCTGTTGGTAATAGACCCTGCGTTGTGCGTGCTCGGCGGCCGCTTCTCCATGCAACGGTGCATTGTCACGCAGCGCCGCGTAGATATAGCGATCAGGATTGGTGCGTAGCTGCAACCATAACGGTGCGTCAGCCTGGAACGCGGCCGGGTGCTGACGTGCCACTATTTCAAAGAGATAGGGAATAATCGTGTATTTGGCAATATAGCCGGTTACATCTTCTTTCGTATAGTACGCACCAACCTGTTGCTGATTGATATATTGTTCCAAAATATAGCCGAGGATGCCCGGCGTAAGCTGCTGAGGCTGCGGGTGATCCTCGTCCAAACTCCAGGTGTAGCTATCAAAAAAGTTGAAAATGTGTAGAAACGCGCTGTTTGGTATGTGCAGTTCTGGATGTTGCTGTTCTACCTTCGCTGGCACGAATAAGCCGTGCCCCGGTATGTTGTTGCCTGGTTCCTGTAATATACGTTTGTGCTGCTCGTAATCTGCATCGCTCGCAAGAAAACCTGCTTTTTGCATAAAGTGGATGAACAGGAGCCGCCCCAACAACAGCGACGCATACTCTTCCCGTTCGCTATCGCTCAGTTGCCCTTGTATCTGTGGCAGCAAGACGAGGCGTTCGCTTTTCAAGCGGGTATAAAATTGTCTAGCTGTTTGCTCCGAAGGTCCCATTGGTTCAAGCTTCCTTTACTACATATCCGAACACAGGTTGGTCGTCTTGCCTTGCTGCTGTCCCAGGCGGTACTTGATGTCATAATTGATAATAAAGTCTTGCTCCTCGCTTGTGAAGCCATAGTGCCCGGCTAGCACGTGATCGATTTCATCAAGGAACGGCTTTGAGTAGCTCATGCGATACTCGGCCAGTTCTATCTGGTGGCAGCGTTTGTGCAGACCGTCCCCTGGTTTGGTATTGCGTGTGCTTCGTTGTGCATGCTGGAAAATATCTGCCTCAAGTTGTGTGGCAAGCTGCACAAGTTGCTGAGCGTCGAGCACGCCGGGCGCGACCGGCAACGCTTTGACCAGGGCATGCGAGAGGTGAAAGCCATCAGAGTAGGTGGTAAACCAGAGGAAGAAAAGCGAGCTATTGAGCAGGGCCATCACAGCTTTGGCGCTGGTCTCATCCCTAAAATATAAAAAACGTCCGTGCGTAGGGGCACTCATCTGGCCGTTTTTCTTATAGTATGGTGTATGGCAGACGGCTTTTGTCCAGTAATTGGTAGCCTCTTGGTAATAGACGAAGTATGCTGTTGGCTGTGGATGGAGCATAGTGCCAAGCGTGTGCCCCTGGCTCTGCCCGCTCATTTTGGCGAGAATGGCATCGTGCAGTGGGGACGCGAGCTTCGGGAAAACGGCGCTGTTCTGGTCATGAGCAATGTTTGTATAGGTGAGCAGCGGCAAGATGTGCGGTCGTTCTGCTGCAAACCAACGATGCAGTCGGGTGGTAGAGACGGTGGAATATGGTGGGGGGGTTGCTGTGGGTTGCGCCAGCAGAATGGTGAGTCGCTGAAACGCATCCTCGAATAGGCGGCTTGGGAAAATGCTGAAGTTGGCGAGCCAGAGGTTGCGACATTGCCGTTGCAGCGTGTGGCGTAATGGTTTGAAGCGTTGTCCGCCGCACAGGCTGAGCGGTACAATCAGACCCACATAGCCGTGCTGTGTATGGCACAGGTCAAGCGAACGTGTGACCACGGCAGCATACAGATTGCCCCAATTGACCTCGCCTTTGTCCTGCTCAAACATGCGTTGGGGATGCTTGACCTGGCTGTATTCGATATACGGCGGGTTGCCAATAATGACATCGAAGCCACCACCTTGCATAATCTGCGGGAACCTGAGCGGCCAGTGGAATGGCTCTGGTGCTGCTGGGGGAGCGTCCTTCGCAGGAGGAACGGCCCCCGCAAGGGAGGCCACTACCATAGACGGCGAAGCCGTCCCTCGTTTATGGTAGCGACCCTCCTTGCGGGGGCTGTTCCTCCTGCCGTGTTCATCTTCCTTGCAGGGGGCGTTCTCGTGCTCGCTGGTCGTCGTGTTGCCAACCAGTGCATTGCCTACATACACCTGCAACTGGATATCGTGAAGTTGCAGGCATTCATTGCGACTATTCAGCGTTGCGAGTAACTTTAGCAGCAGGCGCAGGCGACAAATTTCCACCGCCTCTGGCATAATGTCGACTCCGTGCAGGTTGTGCTGAAGGATGGCCCTGGCTGCTAGCAGTGCTATGTTGGCGTGTGCTGTGTCGGGTAGGCGTGCAAGACACAGGGTATAGAGCGGTTCGAGCAAGGCATAGGCCGCCAGCAGAAAGATACCAGGCCCGCTCGTGGGATCGAGAATAGCGATGTGCGTGAGTGCGGCATACGCCGCTTGCTGAAAACGCTCGTCATGATTGTGCTCGAAAAAATCGAGCGCCAGTTGGTTGATATTGAGGTTGTTTGTCACCAGGTCGGCCAGCGAGCAGATTTCTCCGGCATACAAGCGAGCCTTGATCTGCTGATAGCGTGCTTGCCGGGCCTGGTATTCTCGGCGTGTCTCCGTTGGTAACAGATCTTGCTGGCGCAGACTGGCGGCAATGTAGCGATTGGGGTTGGCTTGCAGCAGATGCCAGAAAGCCGTATGCGGTTGCAACATACCTGGATAGCTACCCTGTAATTTCTGTATCAAGCAGGGCAAGATTGTGTTCTTAGCGATATACATTGCGACATCCTCGCCGGTATAATATGCTCCCAGCGGTTTCTGTTGCAAAAAGTTGGCGCATATGATGTTGAGTATGTCGGGGGTGAGCTGGTTTGTGTCCGTGCTGTCCTGTTCACGTAGACTCCACTGGTAGTCATCAAAAAAGGTGAACATGCGTTGAAACGTTGTGTCAGGAAGCTTTGGCAGCGATGATAGTGCTGCATTTTCGTGAGAAGCGAGCTGAGGCAGTTGGGGAATATGCCCAAGGTGGTGTACATACAGAGGCGGCGCTGGGCTGTGATGAGTTGAAGGATGGTGCAGTAAGCGCAGGTTGAGGTAGCGATAAAATTCCGCGAAGGAGTTGTCCCCAACGTGCTGCTGAAGCAGCGACAAGCGGTTGCTGAGGTAGTGGCTATCGTTATCCAGTAACCCCTGCTGTTGCAGAAAATACAGAAAAGCCATACGCAGCAGAATCATCAAAGCAGTGTGCTCATATGCCTGCTGTGGTTGCACCTGTGCCAGGTCTTGTTGTAACAAACGATGCTCACGTTGAAAGCCTGCTACAAAGCTCGCGTAACGGTTTTCAGTCCGCAGCCGAAGGTCTGACGTACTACGTGTTGGCATCGTTTCCATCCTTATTTATCGTTCGCGTGATGAACCAATGCCCATTTCTTCTCGGTACTTTGTCACCGTCCGGCGAGCCATGGGCACGCCTTGTGCTGTGAGTAGGCGGGCTAATTCTTCATCGCTCAGGCGATGTTTGGGGTCTTCGGCTTGTACAAGGTCGCGCAACACATCCTTAATGCCTAGCGAGCCATCGAAGAAATCGGAGATTGGCATCAGGCGACCGTTGGGTAGAAGCGCGTATTTGTTAGCGGTCGCCCGGCTCACGGTGCCTTCGTCCAGGTTCAAGCGCGTTGCGACCTCTGCGCGGGTGAGAGGACGGAGATAGCGCATACCTCTCGCGAGAAATTCATGTTGATATTCAACGATTAGTTCTGTTACCCGTTGTAGGGTACGCCAACGACGTTGCACACAATCCGTAAAGAACTTTGCGCGCTCAACGTTATGCTGCATGTAGCGCTGGATTTCGCGGTGCTCAGGTGGCGAAATGGCTTGCTCGATAGCATTGTCATAATGCGTATTGATATGGAAGTGATAGCGTCTGCTTTCGATAATTTGTACTTCGAAACCAGCATCGTGCTTGCGAATAATCACGTCAGGTCGTATATACGTTGTGGTGCCTCCGCTGACGCGTGAGTATGGTCCATCGGAATGATATATGTGTGCTGGGAAGGGATGGAGCCAGTTACGAATATATTGACTGGCGTCGCGTACATCCTTTTCGGAGGTTTTGAGCTGACGAGCGATTTCGTGAAGCTGATTGCGTCCTAGCTGGTCAAGGTAGCCATCAATAATCGCGTGGGCCAGTGGGTGAGGAGCGAGGTTCTGTTCGGTCAGCGCTGCCAGTTGAATAAGCAGGCATTCTCGCAGATTGCGCGCGCCGATGCCCAGAGGTTCTAGAGTATGCAATTGACCGAGGACATACTCTACACGCTCCACGGAAACGTGCAGCAACGTTGCAATCTCCTCGCTACTGATTTCCAGGTAGCCGCGCTCGTTTAAATTGCCGACGAGTTGTTCGGCAATCAGTGCATCATCCAACGCCACCATTGCCTCCAATTGTTGCAGCAATGCCTCCGCTAGCGTGTCACCGTTGGCGATATGCGCCAGAGGATCGTAGGCATCGTCGCCATCAACTTCTGCGAAGCCGTAATTATCTATATCGTAAAAAGCTGATTGCTGATAGAACGATTGGGGTTCGGCATAGGACTGTGTGCTGTCCTGTGCTTGCGATGTGGCCTGAGCAAGGTGGCCGCAAGCAGAGCAGGTATCTCCATACAGATGGGTGCCGCAGAAGAGGCAAATCCGTTGCTCTTTCACATCGAGCGCGGGGTTTTCCATCTGTTCTTGATTGACGGCGCGCTCTAATTCATCGGAGGAAAGGTGCAAGATGGTGCTCGATGTGATCAGCCTCGCGCTCACACGTAATGTCTGATTAGGTCTGGGTGTTTGTTCTAATCGCATACTACCTCCATTCCCCTCTTCAATATCCCTCTAGCTGGCTGCTCGTTGCTACTTTACAGCCATCCGCGATTGCTCAGTGCGTTCTGGGCTGCGTCTTGCTCTGCTATCTGCTTATTGCGTCCCTGCCCAGTGCCCGCGACGACCTCACCCAGTACCACTTCTACCGTGAACTCGCGATTGTGCGATGGTCCCTCCTGGCTCGCGATGCGGTACGCAGGCGTAATACCATCGTGCGCCTGTGCCAATTCCTGAAAACGCGATTTATTATCTTTGAATAAGCGTTTACTAACGATATTGTGCGCGATGGGTTCCAATCTGGGCAATAAAAAGGTGCGCACGACTTCTAGTCCCTGGTCGAGAAACATAGCCCCTAGAATAGCTTCAAAAGCCGAGGCTAGCACACGTGGACCGCCGCCAGTGTGTTGTTCACCCTTGCCCATCCGCAAGAATTGCCCCAACGTGGCTTCTTTGGCAAATTGAGCCAGGGTTTCCGTGCGTACCAGCACGGCTCGTACGTCTGTCAGTTCTCCCTCGGAAAGATTGGGATAGATGCGATAGAGAAAATCGGCGCTGATGAGCGCGAGTATCGAGTCGCCCAAAAATTCAAGGCGTTCATTTGAGTTTTGTCCTAAGCCTGGCGTCTCATAGATATATGAACGATGCGTCAGCGCCAGGATCAGAAGCTGGGGATCATGAAAACGCATCCCTAAAATCTCTTCTAACTGTTCATACATACATATACCTCTCATCACGTGGGACCCAATTAGCAAATTGCCTGCAGTATCTGATGGCGTTGACATTGTAGCGCTTTTTTCATGAGACCGCAACGTCAACGAAGAGTGGCCCAGCCAGGAGTATTGCCACCATGATTGCTAGACGGCTTTGACGTTCTGTGTTATCTTATACCAGGATTTGAGAAAGACAGGCAATCGCGGGCTGCAAAGCCCGAGGAAAGTCCGAACTCCACAGAGCGGGATGCTGGATAACGTCCAGTGAGGGTGACCTCAAGGAAAGTGCAACAGAAACATACCGCCTGTCGGCATGGTAGAAATTACGGTGCCAGGCAGGTAAGGGCGAAATGGTGAGGTAAAAGCTCACCAGCAGCCGGGTGACCGGCTGGCTGGGCAAACCCCATTCGGAGCAAAACCAAGTAGAGGTAACAGTGGGTTCGCCTCGTGCGGACACGCTTGCGAGTTGCTCGCTCGTCAAGCCTCGGGTTGGTCGCTTGAGGCGTCGGGCAACCGGCGTCCTAGATAGATGATTGCCCTCGCCGTAGTTGAGAAGCTGCGGCGGGACAAAATTCGGCTTACGGCTTTCTCAACTCCACAACAGAACAGAGGCAGAAGAGCATCGCACTCTTCTGCCTCTGTTCTGTTATTATCTATAGTGAATGATGGCGCTAGTGATTAACTGCCCAGCCGGTCGTGATCGATTAACCAGCGCACAAAGCCGAGGCGGCGGCTCTCTTCTAGTATCTCACGATATTCGGTTTGATCATTGACGTGCGCTCTCATATCAATAAGCTTGACTGCTTCGATTTCGCTGAAACCCTGGGCAAGCAGTTCCTGGAACTCTTTCTCTCCTGTTGCATAAGAACGTTCTGCCATAATGATAAGCTCCCTTGGTGAATAACTGAACGAACAACTACGAGATTGTGCACGTCCGGGATTTGTTCTGCTCTCTATGTAGAGACGCATGAAATCCCTTTTTAGCTACAACATTTTCCTTTCCAATTTTGTTCCAGTTATGAATAGTCATCCTCTCTTCTTCAGATGAGAATAAAAAATGCGCTCATCAGGCTTCTGTGCTGAGATGAGTGCTTATCAGCAATAGAAATAGTGCGACGTTGAACCTTGCTGGGTTATGGAAAGATCTATAGGTTGGAGAGGAAAATATCGCATACGATATCTCTGCATATATAGTAGCACATCGTGTTTCTCAATGTCCACCTATTTTCCCTGGGTCATCCCGTTTGCATGCTATCTCTCCCTGCCTTATACTACAGAAAGAGAAATTGTAATTCACAAGCTGGGAGCGTTGGTATGTTTGGTGTTCCTTTGACTCAATGGTCGATAAATATCTGGGGCGGGGGTTTTCTCGTGCTGCTCTGCGTGCTGTACGGATTAGCGTTACTGAGCGCGCGGCGGCGTGGTGCACACGCGCCACTTCTGCGTATCGTCTCCTTTCTAGCTGGCATTGTCATCGCTGCCCTGCTCTTATTCTCTCCCCTGGAGACAATTGGGCGCACACAATTATTTTTCATCCACATGATGCAGGTTGTGGCGCTGACAACTGTCTGTACACCGTTGATTCTGGCTGGCTTCACGGAAGATCTCGTGCGACCACTGGTCGATGCGCCTGTTGCGCGTGCTATCGCGTTGAAATTGACGAGTCCACTACTGGCCTCGGTTATTTTCAACCTGTTTTTCTTGCTCTGGCATACTCCCAGGCTTTTTACGTTCGCGCAATCCAGTGCGTCAGCGTATGATCTGATGATGGTCACTATTTTTGCTAGCTCGTTTTTGAACTGGCATCCACTGATTGGATCGATCCAGGAAGCCCGGCACATGAGCTATCCTATGCAAATGCTCTATGCCTTCTTCGATGGGCAGCCCGTCGATATCCTGGCTTTCGTGCTGGTATTTACGCAGGTCTCCCTCTACACCTTCCCTGCCCACGTCGGCCTTTCCACCTTTTCTGACCAGGCTACCGGTGGGGCGGTCCTGCTTGTCCCTGGCATCGTCGATCTTATCGTGATGACTCCGCTTTTCTTCCGCTGGTTGGGACAGATCGAATCCCACACCCGCCTTGCCGATCAGCAACGCCAGCAGGCGTTGGACGAGGAAGAGTGGGAAGATGACGACGATGATGAGGACGAGTGGGAAGAAGCAGCCTATGTAAACGAGCAGATCCAGCAAGCGTAAACGTGTTCGTCATCGCTTGTAATACATTATATATACCAAGATGGTGCAAACCCCCTCCGCTTGCAATTGCCCTGGCATGTGCGTACAATTGAGCTATATATCCCTCTAGAGTCAATCACTGTCTCATGTAACAGAAGGAATGGTGGCGAAAACCAGGTTTCAACGTTGAAATTGTGCGCAGGTGCATCTAGCGAAAGGACTGAAGTTGCATGCTTGATTTTGCCCTCACAGAAGAGCAGGAGGCGATTCAGCATCTTGCTCGTAGTATCGCAGTTGAACAATTGCGTCCCCAGGCGCGAGCCGCTGAAAGCGCTGGTGATATTGCTCTATCGCTGCTCCAAACGGTATTTCATACCGGTTTGATAAGCCCCTTTCCTGAAAGCTACGGTGGTTCTGGCGATATCAGCGCCATCACATATGCACTGATCGCCGAAGAATTGGGCTTTGGTGATGGAGCGTTGGCCCTGAATATTCTTGGGTCCATGATGGGTCCCGTAACAGTAGTGCTGGCTGGTGATGAGCAGCAACAGGCGCGTTACATTCCAGCTTTTTGTGATGCGTCGCGGTCGGCAACGGTGCATGGTTGCCTGGCCTTCGCTGAACGCGGCGGAGAGCATCGGCTGGCAGACGTTGCCACCAGCGCGCGCCACGATGGTACGCATTACATGCTCACGGGCACGAAGCGCTCCGTGATTCATGGCGCTGATGCACAGCCTCGTGTGCTTATTTTTCGTCTCGCCGCGACGACCAGCATAGATGGCGTTGGAGCTTGTCTGTTACCAGAGCAGGTTGAGGGCTTGACCGTCGCCGCGGAAACGTCGAAATTGGGGCTGATTGCCGCTCCCAGCGCTTCGTACACACTTCAAGATGTGGTCATTCCCGAACACGATCTGCTAGGAACTCCTGGCAATGACGGCGTAATGCGTGCAGTCTCGCTCTACGCGTTACTACGGGCTGGGATCGCCTGTGGTATTGGTCGCGCCGCTTTGGAGTATGCCAGCGCGTACGCCGTGGAGCGCACCACCTTTGGCAAGCCGATTGTTGCCTACCAGAGTATCGCCTTCATGCTTGCCGAGATGGCGATGCAGCTTGACGCGGCACGCTTGCTGCTATGGAGCGCTGCATCTGCCTGGGACCAGCGCGTCACCAGCGTCTCTTTGCTGCGCGCGGCTGAGTCCGCTCAGTTCCAGGCCAGCAAGCTAGCGAAATCTGCTACAACGGACGCGGTACAGATTTTAGGAGGGGCTGGCTTTATGCAAGATCATCCCGTTGAGATGTGGATGCGTAATGCTGCAACGTTGGAGTAATTTGCTATGATTGATTTCACCCTCAGCGAGAGCCAGGCCGCTTTTCGTGCCTATGCTCACCAGATTGCCGTCGAGGAGATGCGGCCGATCTCCCTGGAATGTGAGCGCACCGAGCGTATTCCAGAGTCGTTTTTCTGGAATATGCAGAAACGTTTTCGGATGGGCGCTGCTGGGCAGGCGCGTGTGTATACGCGCGATGGCGAACGACAAGAGCAGGTCCTATCGATGTTAGCCAACGAAGAGATGGCCTGGGGCGATGCCGCGCTTTCTACGGCGATTCCTGGCCCTGGCCTGGCGGCCCCGCCTATTCTTTCTCAGGGGACGCCAGAGCAGCAAAAGCGCTTTTTGCAGCCTTTTATGGACGATCAACTGCACTGGGGTGCGCTGGCTTTGACGGAACCGGGGATTGGCTCGGACGTGGCTGGTATGTCCACGACAGCGGCGCTTGATGGTGAGGAATGGGTCATTAACGGCCACAAGCACTACATTACCAACGGCGCTCGTGCGGACCTGGTGATCACATTTGCAACCATCGATAAAAGTAAAGGGCGTGAAGGGATTCGTCCCTTTGTGGTGCCGAAGGGTACGCCGGGCTTGATCATCGGGCGCATCGAACAAAAAATGGGCCTGCGCGCCTCGCAAACCACCGAGCTGATCTTCGAAAATTGCCGTATTCCCAAAGATCATCTGCTTGCGGGTAAGCAACAGACGCAGGCCACAAATGCTGGCTTTAAAGCGGCAATGGGAACCCTGGATGCGACTCGCCCGATGGTTGGTGCGCTGGCTATTGGTATCGCGCGTGCTGCCTACGAAGCGATGGTGCAATGGCTGGAGGAAGAAGTCCCCTCCGGCTTTCCCGCCTACAAATTGCACGCGCTCAAGGATGAAGTCGAAGAATTGCGCCAGGAACTGCATATGGCCCGGTTGCTGGTCTGGCGAGCGGCCTGGATGGCTGATCAGCGTATTCCCAACTCGAAAGAAGCCTCGATGAGTAAAGCGTACGCCGGGTCGCTGGTGATGAAGATGACGGCAGCCGCCGTGCGCATCACCGCCATAGGCGAGGACTCCGAACGTCGGCGCTTCATCCAGAAATGGTTTCGTGACGCGAAAGTATTTGACATTTTTGAAGGCACGGCGCAAATTCAGCGGCTCGTGATTGCGCGCCGTATGTTCCCCGGCGTGAGTATTCGCTAAGAGACAAGATGTGCATCGGGTAAAAGGGTAGGGACGTGTTCACGTCCCTACTTTTTTTGATCTTGTTTCTCTTCTTTGGACTTTTCTTCTTCCGCGGATTCCTCTTCCTCGTCGTTGTCCGGCTCAAACTCGTCATCCTGCTGCTGATTGAGCCAGGCGGAACGATTATCGTGTTTTCCCGGACGACGGCGCTCAACGACCTCGCGCTGTTTCAAATGATCGCGCTGGCTAATTGAACGTTTGTCACGCAGTTTTCCTCGCATGCTATCACCTCCTCTCCTTTGAGGTTGTTCAGGCTGATCTTTTGCAAAAGGCGCAATATCGAACCAGCAGGCTTTTGCTGCATGTTTTTAGCATATATTCGGAACATACAATCCACCTTTGAAGGTATCATTATGTTAATTTCTTGCTATTGGAAAGGGTCGTAAAAAAGGGGAACGCGCATGCATCATTATGAGGAGGGAAACAATTACGAATGCTCAAACGCTGAACAGGACGAGTTGCGGTACCAATTATGAGAGAACGACGTCTGGCTATGCTCGATTGTCGTTGTCGCGGTGAGTTCTGTTGCTCCTGGTATGATGCATAGTGTTTACCATAATGTCTTGCATAAAACTCACCTCCTATCTGTTTCTGTACAGCCATAAATTCCGTGAACGTATCCAATAAAATTGTCTGCTAACTGATAATGAGTGTACTTGTTGCATCCAGAAAAGTCAAGCGTTTTTCTGCGCAAATATATTGGAGAACAGGGTGGATAGCCCGATATTACTATCGTCCAATAAAATCTCCTATGGAGTAAGAAAGACTACTCCATAGGAGATTTTGTTGGATAAGATGGTTAGAAGCGCTACTTGTCTGCTTTCTTATGATCTTTGATAATTTCCTGCTTGCGTTAAGAATACTTTGCACAAGCCCCAAATAATGAGCGCGGCCATCGCTACTTCCAGCACGATCATCGTAATCCAGACCCACAATAATTGCGCCTCGTTGGGGTCGCCGTGCCCTATTGCGCTGATGGAGTTTCCCAGAAGGGGGATGAGGATAAATAGTGGTACCGCCAGGAGCGTCAGGCAAAAGATGATGACGACTGCTGGCAACAGAACACGCCAGAGGCCAGAGTCGCGTAAATTTTCTGTTTTCGCTGTTCCATACGCCTGTCGATGCTCTGTCACCGCTACTTTTGGCGCTGGTGTGGGAGATGTTTTCTCCTCGGTGGCTGGTTGCTCTGCTGCTACGTTGGAGCTAGAGGTTTTTTCGTCCATAGATGCATGACTCCTCAACAATGGTGTACGATTTTGCTTTCGTCCTTCAGTATACCATACAAACAGTGCATGAATGGTTTCCAATACCTCGGCAAAATGCTTGACAAAATTATTGGCTGATGCTATAGTTCTCGTGTCCCAAGTCACCAGGGGCGCTTAGCTCAGCGGGAGAGCGCTTCGTTCACACCGAAGAGGTCACTGGTTCGATCCCAGTAGCGCCCACCTGATTGCCACCGCCTCCGCTGTAGCACTCCTCTCCCTTGATTTTCAATTGTATGCTACTAATTTATTGCAAAAAAAAGCCCTGGTAGTTTATAATATAAAGTAATATGTTCTGCTTACAGTAAAAGTGAGCTGTCGGAGTGTGAGGAGTTGTCGCATGCCAGATTTACTTACCAGCATCCACGTTACCAGCTTATTCGGGGTGTTTGTGCTTCTGGTTATCTGGGTTATCCTGTTTAAATGTGCCCATTTGCTCGTTATGCTCTTACGCGGTGATCCACTGATCGGTTGGTCCATTGGCCCCTTTGGTGTGACGCTCATGTCTGTACATAAACCCTCGACGTTTTTCACCTGGTTTGATGTCTTTTGTCCCGCGTTCGTTTCTATTGGTACACTGTACGTTGGCTTGTCTACTTCTCTCAGTCCCGTCGCGCTCCCCTCAAATCCACTGGTCAAAATGCTGGTGATTGCCATTGGCGTGGTGGTTACAAGTGCTAAAGACGTGTTCAGTGTCTTTCACGATGCGCGCCATCCGCTGTGGGGTGAGGCCCGTATCCTACGCTGCATCCAGTGGCAACATGCGAGTTGGGCAAAAATCCATTTTACCCCTTTCGGTAATTCCTATGTGAATGATCATTTTTGCTCTAGCCCGACCGACTTATTGCAGACCTTCTGACCTGGCAGCATCGGCGTTTACCCGTATTACCAGCTTGCTAGTTGGCAGAAAGTGCGGGTTGGGAAGAATGGGGGAGCGTAAAGAGAAATGTGCTGCCAGAACCTGGCGGGCTGTTAAACCAGATACGGCCACCATGACCCTCTACGATGACTTTTGCTACATATAAACCTAGACCTATGCCGGTATACTGGTGGCTACTGGTATTGTGCACACGGTAAAAACGCTCGAAAATGTGCTCAAAATGTTCGGCGCTGACTCCTACGCCCTGGTCAGCAACGCTTACCAGGTAATCCCCATCGTTTTCCTGAAGTCGCACCGTGACCTGACTACCCTGGGGCGAATACTTGATGGCGTTATCTAAAAGATTCCCAATCACCTGGCCTACGCGCGTACGATCCGCCGCCACTTTACTATCCGCTAGCGCAATATCGAGCGCGATGATGTGTTGTTCGGCACTGGCCTGTACCAGGTGTACCTGCTCGCTTAACAGGTCGGCGAGATAAAAATCCTCAATATGCAGGTGTAATGGCCCCCACTGGATCTGCGAAAGATCGAGCAGGTCGTTGACAAGGCGTTCTAGATGCTCCACCTGGCTTTGGATAATGTTTAAACTATGCAAATCATAGCTCTCCACTGGTTCTGCTATCGGCAAAGCTGCGCCTCTTACTTTAGGCTCTGTTGTCTGCTGCTTGCGGATGCGCCGCTCGATCCGTCGAATGAGATGCTGCGTATAGCCCTTGATCGCCGTCAGGGGAGTGCGTAACTCATGAGAGACGACCGAAATGAATTCATCTTTCATATGCTCGACCTGTTTGATGGAGGTCACATCGTTCAAGACCGTGACGACCCCAATGGGCTGCGGCGTTGCCCCTCTTGCATCGTGTAATGGGGCCGCGCTGATGCTTAATGTCAAAGGGATATTTTCCCCCGTAATGCCAATCACCAGCTCTTGATTAAATACTGTCGTTCCTTGCAATGCTTCCGTAATAATATCGGCGAGGCGTGATAGCCAGGGCGCATCGCTGCTCATCGCCGCCGTACGTAATGGCAATGCTTGTTGCAAATTGACGTGCGCTTGTGCAAGTAGCTTTTGTGCTGAATTATTGAACGAGAGGATACTCTCTTTGACGTCGGTAATCAGCAAACCTTCTGCCATACTCCCGATAATGAGTTCCAGACGCTGGCGTTCAAACTCTGCTTGTCGCCAGTGCGCATTTTCACGTTCGCGTAAGTGCACATTTTCGAGCGCGATAGCGGAGTAGTCGGCAATCATGGTGGTCATCTGCAATAATTCTGTGTCGAATGTGCCGGGCTTTTCATCGAATAAACTCAGCAGACCGATGATGCGGTCATCGGCGATAAGGGGAATGTTCAAGCTGGAACCAATTTCAGTACCAGCGGCGGCGGCGGTCTGCTGACGTGGTTGGGAGAGGTCGTCTGGCGCATCCAGGTAGACGCTGGCTGCGAGCTGGTCGACGTCGACATGTGGAAAATCGATGACGGCGGCTGCGCTGGCAATACGCTGTATCATGGCCTGGATAAATGATGGAGCCAGGGGATAGCAAGGAATAATGAAGAGTTCGTATGGGTCGCCTTTGAGGAGAATGCAACAGGCTGAGAAATTATACAAGCCTTGAAGTGCTGCTAGCAATGCGCGATGTACCTGGAAACGATCAAGAGAGGCAACAAACCGCTTACCAATCGTGTTGAGGCGCTTGATTTCCTGGCTCAGAGCTGCCAGTTGATCCTCATTTTTGCCACTCGTGGAGCGGTGCGCGCCGTCTGTAACCTGCGATTCTGATTGCACGCTGCTCACTTTGATGCTCCTTATTGTAGTTGTTGCAACTGCTGTCTGACTTCTTCATGAAGTGGTGGAGCGATCAAATCTCCTGTTAATTCTCGTAACCCTGCAAAACACTCATCTAATAACGCATTCATACCCGCTACAAGATCGGTTACAGTTCCCCCTGAAAGATGTTCTTGCACCATGGCGGGTACAACATCCGTATAGGGGCTCTTTACGAGACATTCGAGAAATGGATATTCATTGCGCAAACGCTTGGCTGCACCCTGAATCAGCACCCGCGTGGTGGCTTTCCCCAGGTAGGGTGCGACCCGTTCATCAATCAATCCTATTGCCTGTAAGTATACCTCTGCCACTTGCTTCCGAGAAACAGCAGAGAAGTGATCGTCAGGTATCAATGACATGTTCTACTCCCTTCTCTCTGTGACACGCTCTCCATGTTCTATTATAACATAGTTGCCCGTATTTTGTAAGTGGCTAGTACTTCCTTTTCCCTAAATCTGAACAATTTTCGCAACAAGGCACCAAGAATAGTAATACAAATGTATGGTGATGCATTTCAATAATGCGAGAATACATAAAGGAAGCTTAATGGTTTACGTAAACCATTAAGCTTCCTTTATGTATTCTCGCTGCTAGTATTAGACCAGCCCGAAGAGGCGTGCTAGCCAGAGGCGGAAACCGCGCAATTCCTTGTTCGCGGACCTTTGTTGATTGTCTGCCGCCATGTCTATCAAGCGCTGGCGACCCCGGTCTTGCCGTTCGCGCTTCTCTTGCTCGGCCTCCTGGATCGTGTAGCGTTCGTTCTGCTCATCGATGGCGCGTGCGAAGTGCTCAAGGCGAATCTGGAAGCCTCCGGTTATTGCTGTAGGCATGGGCGGTAAGCCGCCGCTTTGCTGTGCGGTCGTGCCGAGATCGGCTGTGACCGGGCGATTATTCTCCACTTCGTCGTTCTCATTGGCCTCGGTGACCTGTACCTGCCCGATGTTCAGTTTAGGCGTGATCCATTCCCGCAAGGCCAGGAGTGCGGCGCGTCGGCAGGCGGCCTCGATATCGGCTCCGCTGCGTCCCGGCGTCATATGCGCCAGTGCTTCTACGGTGATTTCGGGTGAAACTGGCCGGTTGCGCAGGTGCACAGCGAAGATAGCCTGGCGTTCCTCCTCGTCTGGCTCTCGCAGTTCAACCACCAGGTCAAAACGTCCTGGCCGTAATAATGCCGTGTCGATCAGTTCTGGACGATTGGTGGCGGCTAGCACGATGACGCCCGCGCGTCCTTCAATGCCATCCATTTCTGTGAGCAATTGCGCGATCACCCGGTCGCCCACGTTGCCGTCGTTGGCCCCTCCGCGCCTGGGAGCGAGGGCATCGATTTCGTCAAAAAAGACCAGGCATGGCGCGGCCTGCTTGGCCCTTCTAAAGACCTCGCGTATGCCCTTCTCCGATTCTCCCACCCATTTCGAGAGCAGTTCTGGTCCCTTAATCGAGATGAAACTTGCCTCACACTGGTTAGCGAGGGCACGCGCAATCAGCGTTTTGCCCGATCCCGGCGGCCCGGAAAGTAGGACGCCTCTAGGTGCCTCAACTTTGGCGTTCTCGTAAATTTCAGGGTAACGTATCGGCCATTCGACGCCTTCCGTCAGCGTATCCTTAATATCTTGTAGTCCGCCGATATCATCCCAGGAAGTTTCGCTGACCTCGACATAGACCTCGCGCGTCGTCGATGGCTCGATTTCGCGCAAGGCTTCCTGGAAGTCTACCATCGTGATATTGAGGCTCACCAAAGTCTCGTAGGGAATGTAGCCACTCTGGTAATCGATGTGCGGGAGCACACGCCGCAGCGCGTTCATGGCGGCCTCACGGCAGAGCGCTTCAAGGTCTGCTCCGACGAAGCCCGGTGTGAGTTGTGCCAGGCGCGCAAAATCAATATCGTTGGCTAAGGCGGCGTCGCGGCTATGGATGTGTAGGATTTCTGTGCGTCCACGTACATCCGGCACGCGCAACGCTATTTCACGATCAAATCTGCCGGGACGACGCAGCGCCGGGTCCAGTGCGTTTGGCTGGTTGGTTGCACCAATCAGGACGACCTGGCCGCGTGAGTTCAGCCCATCCATCAGCGCCAGAAGCTGGCCGACGATACGCCGTTCGACTTCTCCGCCCGTTTCCGCTCGTTTGGGGGCCAGGGCATCGAGTTCGTCAATGAAGATGATGCTCGGTGCGCGCTTTTGGGCTTCCTGGAAAATGCCGCGCAGCTTGGATTCGCTTTCACCATAGAGCTTATTGATAATTTCAGGACCGTTGATGATGAAAAATGCGGCGTTGGTCTCGGCTGCGACGGCACGAGCAATCAGCGTTTTGCCGGTTCCTGGCGGGCCATACAGCAGGACGCCCTTGGGCGGCTCGACCCCTAAGCGGTCAAATACGGCCGGGTATTTTAACGGCAGTTCGATCATCTCACGGATGCGTTGTAGCTCTTTGCCCAGCCCGCCAATATCTTCATAACTGATGCGTCCAGGTGTTCGACTGGTTGCGCCTCGCACCTGCACTCGTACGAGGGTGTTGGGCTGCACGAGCACGGCCTCTACGTCGACATTCTGCGCTGCTGTGGCGTCGGGAACAGGTAGCGCACCCACTTCGTGGCGCTGCAATATGTATGTTGGCGTGGTTGGTGTGGTGCCGATAACCAGAAATTCTCGTGGCGCAGCACCCGGTGTGCCGACGCGTAGCAGGTCGCCGATGACGACGGGCAGGCTAACCAGGTAACGCGAGATGTATTGCAGGTCGCTTTCCTGAATGGGCGCGCCCCCGCTGAGTGGGAGCAGCGTGACCTTCTCGGCGTTTTTGACGTGTGCTTTGCGAATGCTGATCCGTTCGCCCAGTCCCGATGCGCTATTCTGTCGCACCTGGCTATCCATCTGGATTGTTTGCTGGCCTCGTTCGACGACGTTGCTGGGCACAATTTTGGCGGCCGTTGTGCGCGAGCCGGTGACCATGACGATATCGCCGGGTTGACAACCGAGGCGCGTGATATCGCTGGGATCGACGCGTGCCGCGCCACGCCCAACTTGAAGCCCTTCGATCACCAGCAATTGTAGCTGGTCGGTTGGTTGCGCAGTCTGCTCGTTGTTCGCTCCGTTTGTCGCGTTGATCTGGGTGGCCTGATCGTGTTCCTGTTCGCTGCTGGCCCCGTTTGCATCTGCTGCCAGGGGCGTTGTTTTCTGGGTTGTATTGTTGGGTGGTAGCTTCGCGGTAATGTGTGTTGTGGGATTGTTGTTGCTGCTACCGACGTTGGGCGACTCCGCCATATATCCGTTCTCCAATACTTAGACATTCAGGACAAACCTAAATGCGGGTTGATTCCTGCTTCATCGTGAGAAGTTTCACTGTCTGAAACCAGACAGCCAGAGCTTCCCACTCCACAAGCGTTTTATGTGTCGATGGAACTCACCGCCACCACTTTTATATTGATCGCTGCATTCAGGTCACGGTTGATCACGAGACCGCATGCTTTGCAGATGAATGTACGCTCTGCGAGCGTTAGCTCCTGATGGTCCCATCCACAATCTGAGCAGGTCTTGCTTGATGGATAGAAGCGGTCTACAGTGACAAGATGCTTCCCATACCATTCGGCTTTGTACTTCAATTGTCGCCTGATTTCCCCGAAGTTGCTATCACTCACCGCCTGAGCAAGCTTGTGGTTTTTGAGCATACCTGCTACATGCAAGTCCTCGATGGCTACCAGGGCGTGGTTTTTGACGAGGTAGCTGGTGAGCTTGTGCGCTGCATCTTTGCGGATATGCGCAATGCGAGTGTGGGTTTTAGCAATCTGCAAACGTGTCTTGGCACGGTTTTTGCTGCCTTTCTTGCGCCGTGATTTTTGCTGCTCCAAACGTTTCAGCCTCTTTTGCGCATGCTTTAATGCGCGTGGATTAGCAAAGATCATTCCGTCTAACAAGGTAGCGAGCGTTTTGATGCCGAGGTCTACGCCGATAGCGGTGGTGTTTGTTCTGGTAGGAGTTTCCTGCTCTTCTTCCACTTGAATGGAGACAAACCAGTGTCCAGCCTGTTCACTCACGGTCGCATTCAGTATCTTGGCATTGGTGGGAACATAACTGTGCTCGTGCAAACGTAACGGACCTAGACGTGGCAATTGAACGCTCGTCTCCGTGACTTTGATCGAGCCAGTCAAGCGGAATGAACCGATAGCCTTACTTCTCTTTTTGAACTTGGGAAAGCCCACCTCCCCGCGAAACTTGCCTTGTGCTTTTAGTTTGAGCTTGCGATAGAAGTGGGTATAGGCGGTATCCAAATCACGCAATGCCTCTTGCGGAGCGCATTTGGAGGCCTCACGCATCCAAGAATAGTCGGTCTGTTTCAGGGCATTCAGTTCTTTATGCAGGTCGATGGCAGAAGGACGTTTGCCAGTGGTACGATACGCTTCGATGGTCCGAGCCAGACCAAAATTATACGCGAAACGAGCGGTCCCTGCATGCTTCATACAGGCGGTCCTTTGCTCATTATTCAGGTCTAATTCGGTCTTGTAGCCTCGTGCCACTGTTGCCATTATTCATCCTCAGTTTGCATGACGTGTTCAACACACTGCTTCATCTTTTTCAGCCTGTCTCTTACTTTGACGGCGTCCGTAAATGCGTACTGCCATACTCGTCATAACACTCACAAAATCATCGACCAGTTCATTATCCCTCTTTTTCTGCTCCGTAGTTTCTGCATGTCGCAGCGTCTCACATGCTTATCTACGAAACGCGTTGCCAAAAGTTGGATACAATATCAAGGTGTTCGTTTGGCTTATCTGCTAAACTTTCTGTTTCACAATGGAGAAGGAGATTATGTCTATGCCACGTATCTACGTTTTCGATGTAAATGAAACACTGCTGGATCTGCAAGCTCTTGACCCGCTTTTCAAGGAGTCCTTTGGGGACGCGGCAGTGCGTCGCGAGTGGTTTTCCCAAATGCTGCAACTTGCCTTTGTCTCGACGATTATCGATGAGTATCGCGACTTCGGTGCGCTGGGAGCTGCTGCTCTGGATATGCTCACCGTCCGACGCGGCATCTCGCTGCCTGATGAGAAACGGACTGCGCTGCTGGGAGGATTACGGCAGTTGCCGCCTCATGCTGAGGTTCCGGCCTGCTTGCAACGCTTGCGTGAGGCCGGGCTACGCCTGGTGAGCTTGACGAATTCCACGGCGGCTGTCTCACAGGCGCAACTGGCGCATTCCGGTCTGGATAGCTACTTTGAGCGGCAATTTTCGGCCGATACTGTGCGCAGACTGAAACCCGCACCAGAGCCT
Organism: Ktedonobacteraceae bacterium; assembly: GCA_036272735.1. Lineage (GTDB taxonomy): Bacteria > Chloroflexota > Ktedonobacteria > Ktedonobacterales > Ktedonobacteraceae > DATAYF01. The sequence goes on along the minus strand of DATAYF010000501.1, from coordinate 11,099 downwards.
TACCATATGGTCGCTCGGGAACTTGGTGTAGGTGTTGCTGATCTCTGCATGGTTGCCGCCCATACCTGGGATATCGCGGGCGCGCTCAAGGCAGGCTGCTCAGCGGCGTTTATTGCACGTCCTGGTATGGTGCTCGATCCGTCGGCCACGCGCCCCGACGTGGTAGGATCCGATCTGAGTGAGGTTGCTGATCGCTTGCTTGCACAGGCTCGCTAGCGGGCTTTCACCCAGGAATACATATAGATGGGTATGTATGGGGTCCGGCCCCATACATACCCATCTATATGTATCTGGTTAGCGGCGCGCGTTCCACAGTGTAATACGGGCGTTCCTGCTTGATGAGCGGCCCGCATTGACCAGTGTGTGGCGCAAGAAGTAGCCGCCGATCAACGCCAGCAGCGAAATGAAGAAGCCAACGTTGCTCTTGCGTCGTCGCGGGTTTTTCCTGACCAGCAGCAGGCTTTGTAACAGCCAGGGCAGCGCCAGACCACCACCGAACATGTAGCGCCAGAACGTGCGCCCATGCTCATCGGGTCCGGTGCCCACCAGCGAACGAGCCGCACGACCGGAGCTGCGCAAAAATGCCAGTAAGCCGATACCTTCAACGATCATCGCCAGCCACTCGAATTGCTCAAGCTTATGTAGCGTGCTCGCGGGTGCACTGACGAGGTGCAATACGCACGAGATGAGCGCGGCGCTGGTCGATAGGGCCGAGGAGACAAATACGGCCCCCAATAGTTTGCTGCGCGACCAGAGCGGTACGCTGGTTGCCGCCAGCAGCACGCCGGTATAGCTGCCCAGGAAGATGCCAAACACCGCTCCTGGCAGCGTCAACAGCTTCTGGGGTATCCTGGCGATGGTCCTGGGCCCCCACCACGCGCCGAGTACACCGTCCTGTGCTGCTTGCGTGATCGCCGTGAGACTGCTGAACAACGAGAAGCCCAGCAGTCCCCAGACGCCCATCGACATCGGCGATTTGACCTTAAACACCCGCAGCATGTGCAAAAACCGTTTGGGCTGCCCCAGGTCCTTGATGAGTAGGATGGGGCAGGGCAGGACCGCCAGCAACGCGAGATAGTAGCCCGCGCGTTTCACTGCACGATCCTCCGGCCCACCAAAGAGAGATGCTATGGTGGCTAATATATAGCAGCCCGCCGCCAGCCCTCCCATAAAAAAGTACCAGACGATCTCCCAACTCCACACGGGCGCTTTGAGCACAGGATAGTCGTAATACGTCGCCTCCTGCTGCTCGCACGCGGCGTCGGGGGTGTAGCCCGTGGTCAATGCCGCCAGGCGTTCCAGCACCTCATTGCTACCTGCTTGCTTGAGTAGCGCTTCGGCAAAGGGAATACTTCTTATGGGTATACGCGTCTGTTGCATGCTGTTAGCGTCCTTTCTGATCTTCATTAAAGAAGAGTATACCCATGATGCCCAGAAAGATGGCCGCGACGACCGCCCAGAAAGACGTTGGGGCGACCACGTTGGCCGGTCTTTGCGGATTGGCTGGCAGATTGTACACCTCTGGCTCGTCGAGGAGCAGAAAGAACGAGTTGAGTCCACCATCGAGGATCGTATCGTCGACGCCGTACAATCGCGCTTCCTTGATGCCGTGCTCGTGCAATGTGCCCAGCCGTTCGCGTGCGTGGGCTTTGAGCTGGTCTACCTCGCCAAAGGTAATCGAGTCGGTGGGGCAGGCTTTCGCACAAGCAGGCTCCATGCCGTCTTTCATGCGGTCATAGCACAGCGTGCATTTATGGGCCAGCCCATCGCCTATCTCGTCGCGAGCGATGACTCCGAAGGGACAGGCCACCACGCAGTAGCCGCAGCCGTTGCAAATGTCTTGTTGGACATAGACGGTATCGAATTCTGTGCGAACGATGGCTCCCGTGGGACAGGCTTCCTGGCATGGTGCATTGGCGCAATGTTTGCATACGTCGCTATGCATCAGCCAGCGGTCGCCGCTAAAGAACGGGAGCGCGGTTCCTGGTGGCGTGAGTGGCAGTGAGCCGTTGTTTTTCGCTTCGGTCACGCGCTGCTCGAATGAGGTCGTGTCCGTTGGTGGCAGGTCCACCACAGGTATTCTGCGCCCGATCTGTTCAATAAACTGCACGTGTCGCCAGGTCGTAGCCCCCAATTTACCGGTATTGTCGTAGCTGGTGCCGCTCCATACCGGTTCGGCGGCGGGAAGCTGGTTCCACTGTTTGCACGCTACTTCGCAGGCTTTGCAGCCGATACACAGACTCGTATCGGTAAAAAAGCCCATGGCAGGCTGTTGCTCAGGCGCAGGCTCTCTATGAAACGTCGCGACGGTATCGGCGACGAGATGTTTTCCAACCTGAAGGAGCGAACCCTGTGAACGCTCCTGTTCAACTATCATCTTCAACTCCCTCAAGAAATGCGTCCAGGGCGTATATTGCAGGTAAACGCCTTGGCCTCTTCGATACTGACGTTTGGTTCGAGCACCATATGGGTCAGGTCGTTGGCAATACTGCCTTTAACCTTGCCCTGAAAACCCCAGTGGAACGGCAGCCCGATCTGGTGCACAGTCTTCTTGCCGATACGTAGCGGCTGCAAGCGTCGTGTGATCATCGCTCGTGCTTCGATTTCGCCGCGTGGTGTGTTAATGACCAGCCATTCCCCGTGTTGAATAGCTCGCTCCTGCGCCAACTCTGGACTCAGCTCGACAAACAGGCTGGGCTGCAAGGCATTCAACCAGGGCAACCAGCGCGTCATGGGACCGCTGACGTGGTGCTCGGTGAGACGATAGGTGGTGATGACAATGGGATAGTGCTCATCGCCCACGGCTGCCAGCACGTTGTTCGGGCGACCCTTATAGTACTTCGCGGCAGGATTACTTTGTTGTTTGTACATAGCATTCTGTACAGGTGATTCGATGGGCTCGTAGTGCGCGGGCAATGGACCATCCTTGAGGCCCTTTGTTACGAAGAGCCAGCCTCGACCATCCGGCTTCATGATGAAAGGATTATCGCCGGCGATGGCATCCATCCCGGTCGCATCTGGCGCGGGCGTATAGCCCGGGTCTTTATCGACCTGAAAGTCTGGAATATCATGGCCGGTCCATTTCTTCTGCTCTGCATCCCACCACACATACTTCTTGCGCTCCGACCAGGGTCGTCCTTGTGGATCGGCCGAGGCGCGATTATAGAGGATACGCCGGTTGGCAGGCCAGGCAAAGCCCCATTGCAAGAATGTATCTCCATCAGGCGTACGCGCTGCTGCCCGGTTGTGGCCCGGCTCTGGATAGACTCCACTATAGATCCACGAACCGCAGGCCGTGCTGCCGTCTGCCTTGAGTGCCTGGAAGTTTGGAACGTGTGGCGCATCGTGTATGGTGTACGCACGTTTACTATCGCCCTCTTTCTGGTCCTGTGGATAGACGTAATAGCCATTGATCTCTTTGAGCACAAGTAAGGCATCCGGCTCGTCGGGGACACGCGTTCCCGGTTCGGGATGTTCCTGCTCGTAATCCCAGGTGAGCGCTTGTATGGGCCGATCTTTGGGCTCGGTGCTGTCGGCGTAGATCTGTTGCAGGCGCTTGCCCAGATGGTAGACAAACCAGAGGTCCGAGCGAGCATCACCCGGTGGATCAACTGCTTTATCACGCCACTGCAAGAGCCGCTGCGTATTGGTAAACGTGCCCTCTTTCTCCGTCGAGGCTGCCGCCGGTAGTAAGAAAACCTCCGTCTTAATCTTGCTTGAATCGACCGGTTCCGGTCCTTTATACCAGAAGGCCGCCGACTCGACTTCGTAGAGGTCGCGTACCACCATCCAGTCAAGCTGCTCCAGCGCTTTGCGCTGCATACGCGCGTTCGTGCTGCCTGCAGCCGGATTTTCCCCCATCAGAATGTAACCCTTGACCTTGCCATCGAGCATGCGATAACTGGTTGCCAGGTGGGAGTGATCGGCAATCATCTTGGGAATCCAGCGATAGCCACTATCACTGCCTTCCTCGTGAATAGCCTCGCCATACCACGATTTTAGCAGGCTAACGATGTATTCTTCAAAGTGTGACCACCAGCCGGTTTTTACACCCTCCGCGTCGATATATTCTTTCAACGTTTGTTGTGAAAGTGTACTCGTATGCTTGTCTATCCTTGATCCCCAGGTGGTTGCCGTGTGTGAACCTTCGGCTCCCGGTTGTGGATCGTAGGGGGCGCTGGGCTGTGGCATATAGCCAGCCAGGAGGTCGTATAGCGTGGGTATATCGGTCGAACCCTGGATGGAGGCGTGTCCACGTAGGGCCATGATGCCACCACCGGGACGTCCAATATTGCCCAGCAACAATTGAATGATGGCTGCTGCGCGAATGATCTGCACGCCCTTCGATTGCTGCGTCCAGCCGACGGCATAGCAGATGGCTCCTGTGCGCTCGCGTCCCGAGTTTTCTGCCATAGCCTGTGCGACCTGTTGCCAGCGTTCGCGTGGTACACCGCATACCTGTTCAACCATTTCTGGCGTGTAGCGCGCGAAATGGCGACGCATAACCTGGAACACGCAGCGTGGATGCTGTAAGGTCAAGTCTTTCAGTGGCTTGCCATATTCATCGCGCTCATAATCCCAACTTGTCTGGTCAGCGTAGGTTTGCGTTTCAGGATCATAGCCGGAGAAGATGCCATCAAGCTCTTCAGTATCTTGATACTTCTCACTGACAATCATCGGCGCATTCGTGTAGCTCACGACGTAATCATGGAAATAGGCGTTGTTTTCCAGCAGATAGTGGATGATCGCGCCTAAAAAGACCAGGTCGCCGCCTGCACGCGTCGGGACATACATATTTGCCAGGGCCGAGGTGCGCGAGAAGTGTGGATCAACGTGAATGACCTGCGCCCCGCGTTCTTTTGCTTTCACGACATTGGCGAACGCGATGGGATGGGCCTCGGCCATGTTGCTGCCCATGATTAAAATACAATCGCTATGCACGAGATCTTGTGGAAAGGTTGTGGCCCCACCACGTCCAAATGATGTACCCAGACCGGGTACTGTTGAGCTGTGTCATATACGGGCCTGGTTCTCTATCGAGACCATACCCAGGCCGCCGCCGAACAGCTTTTTCATGACGTAGTTTTCTTCAATGTCCAGGGTCGCGCCTCCTAGCGAAGCGAGCCCTAACGTGTGGTTAACCTCGCGCCCATCTGGCAGCTTCTCGACGAACGTTTCATCGCGCGTCTGCTTGACCCGTTGCGCTATGCGTTCCATGGCCCAATCCAGTGACTTGACCTCCCAGCGGTCGCTATAGGGCGCTCTGTAGAGAACCTGCGTTAAACGGCTGGGGTTAATGGTATATTGAAACGTTGCCGAACCCTTTGGACAGAGCGTGCCGTGATTGATCGGGCTATCTGGATTGCCCTCTATGTCGATGACTTTGCCCTCTTTGACGTAGACGTTCAGGCCGCAACCCACCGCGCAATAGGGGCAAACGCTGTGTACAACCTTAGCATCACGAATACGCGGCGCTTTGGTGGCGCTCTCTTTGCTAAATGGTTGCGTTTTCGAACCGATCTGCAAAACGTTTGCCACGGCATTCTGAAGACCGTGAGATGATGCCGACTCTTTTTGCATAGGATGCCTTTCTAGATCGAGGCACCTTGTCATAGGGAGGTGTCTCTTATGAGGAAGGTTTTGGTATCTAGTATCTCTACGTATTGTAGCATAGGTTCAGATTTGAATGGGTACCTTTGAAAATAAACCTGGTCAGTACTTTTGGGGGGAATGGCGATCAAAAAAACCGGCAATTTCAGGTGCAAGAATTGAGATGGTGGCGTGATGTGGTATGGTTTTGCTCGCTCTTGCTCGATTTTGTCGCGTTTATTTCCCGTTCATTCAGAGTTTGCCATGCTGAGCAGGGAAAGAAAGTCTCAGAAATGGGCGTGGAAATGCGATTTGTAGTACAGTTTTCTCAGCATAGATTTATCTTGCTAAACAAATTCTCATGCGCTATACTTGTCTCAAGTTACACTGTAAGACAAAAAAGAGAATGTTGATACGATCTGAGTCGCGTAAGCTCAGATAAAAATGTATCACCTTGTAACATAGAGAAGGGTCTAACATCACCGCATGGAAATACCTCAAAAAAAGAAACCTGAGACCACTAATAAAAATTTGAAATCGCGAAAGACTCCCCTGAAACTCGAAAAAAGACGCAAACTGATACTGCAGTACATCATACCTGCTCTGCTGGTTGCAGTGGGAGTTGTATGCCTGGTAATTGCTGGTGTAAACTTGACTCACTACGCTTTTGGTAGCGCCGCTACACAGGAGAAGCCTATCAGCACACTCCTTACCATGGCCGATCAGCACCAACTAAAATCCGTGACCATCAATGGCAATAACATCACGGCTCAAAGTGCGAGAGGTCAGCAATACCAGAGTGTGAAGGAAGCCAATCAGACAGTTACCGACCAATTGAGCAAAGATGGAGCGACCGTCACGGTTGCCGATGGTCAGCAAGGGCAGATCGCGCAAGGTGCCATAGGCTTGCTGCTGCTGATCCTGCTGGTGGGTGGCGTGGTCTTCTTCGCCAGGCGTGGCTCGATGGGTGGTGGTATCCGATCAACCTCGTTTACCCGCTCCAAGGCCAAGCGCTTCAATGAATCGCACCCTTCCGTGCTATTTCACGATGTCGCTGGTGTCGAAGAGGCAAAAATAGAGCTGCAAGAGATTGTTGCGTTTCTCAAATACCCCGAACGCTTCGAGGCCATGGGGGCACGTACCACTAAGGCGTGCTGCTGGTTGGCGCTCCTGGAACCGGCAAAACGTTGATTTCTCGTGCCGTTGCCGGAGAAGCGGGTGTCCCGTTCTATAGCGTGAGCGGCTCTGAGTTTGTGGAAATGTACGTTGGTATTGGTGCCGCTCGTGTACGCGATCTCTTCAAAGAGGCGAAGGAGCATGCACCGTGTATCGTCTTCATCGACGAGATCGATGCTGTCGGTCGCCAACGTGGTGGTTCTGGCATGAGCGGGAACGACGAGCGTGAGCAGACGCTCAACCAATTGCTCGTTGAGATGGATGGTTTCGATAAACATACGAACGTCGTGGTTATTGCGGCTACGAACCGTCCCGATGTGCTTGATTCTGCCTTGCTACGCCCCGGTCGCTTTGATCGCCGCGTGATGCTCGATAAACCCGACATTAAGGGACGCCTGGCAATTCTTGAGGTGCATGCCAAAGATAAGCCCCTCGCTCCTGGTATCACTTTGCAAGAACTCGCGCGTCAAACTGCTGGTTTCTCCGGTGCTGATCTTGCGAACCTGCTGAACGAGGCCGCGCTGTTGGCTGCTCGTAATGGCCAGACCATTATTGAAACGCCGCAGCTTGAAGAGTCAATTCTGCGTGTCATGGCTGGCCCTGAGCGCAAGAGCCGCATCATTACCGACGCAGAGAAATCGATCATCGCGTATCACGAGGTTGGTCACGCAATTGTGATGCGCTCTATGCCTGGTACCGATCCGGTGCAGAAGGTTTCCGCAATTGCTCGTGGCATGGCGCTGGGTATCACAGTACAGGCCCCCGCCGAGGACCGCTACCTGATGCGCCGTTCGGAAATCGTAGCAAAAATGGCCGGTGCAATGGGCGGTCGCGCCGCTGAAGAGGTCATCTTCGGCGATATCACTACTGGTGCAAGCCAGGACTTCGAGTATGTGACGAGCCTGGCACGGCGTATGGTGTGCGAGTTTGGTATGACGTCACTCGGTAAGATCGCGCTGAAAGCTGATGCCGAGGGGAAATCTGTGATTAGTGGTGAGACGGCCATCAAGATCGATGCCGAGGTAGCAAAACTGGTCGATGAAGCGTACCAGACGGCCCTGAACATCTTGAGCGAGAAGAAGGAGAAGCTTATCACTATCGCCGAACATCTCACTCTCGTAGAGACGATTGACGGTATCGAGCTTGACGCGATGTTGTTTGCCGCATGACCAGAACTTTTATCGCTCTTGAGATGAATGAAGCACTACAGCGCCACCTGGACGGAGTCATCCGCCAGGTGGCGCGTGCTTTGCCCGCGATTCGCTGGGTTGATCCCGCCGGTATTCATCTCACGCTGGCGTTTCTCGGCGAATTGACGGATGGTGAACTGGGGGGCGTGAAACATGCGGTTGCTGCTGCCGCTAAGCAAGCGCAGCCCTTCTCTTATCGCCTATCGCGCCTGGGCACCTTCGGTTCCACTCGTCAGCCGCGCGTCGTGTGGATGGGGATCGAGGAATCTTCTGGCGCGCTGCAACGCGTCCATCACGTCCTGAACCGCGAACTAACCAACCGGGGCTTCGCGGTCGACAAGCGTCCGTTCTCCCCGCACCTGACGCTGGCCCGCATCAAGGCACCGCTACAGCCAGAAGCGCTACAACAGTTGCAACAATTAATATCCGGCCCCCAGCACGGCCTCGTCTCGTCCACTTCATATCACGTCCAGCATATCGACGTCATGAAAAGCGAGTTGCAACCTTCGGGTGCTTGCTATAGCTGTTTGCAAGCTTACGAGCTATAGGTATTCAATGGGACATATAAAGAAAGCTTAATGGTTTACGTAAACCATTAAGCTTTCTTTATATGTCTTATTCTTCCTCGTCGCTGCTACTGAGCTTTATCACTTCATCCCCTATATGCAAGGCTGCGTCCCAACGAATAGTGATCGCAGCTTTGACGCTTTCATGAGCAGGACATCCCTGTGGATGAACACGTAACGCACGAATTGAAGCTTCGCGAGCTTCAGGAGGGACAGTAAGGTCATAATGGAGGTCTATTGACTCAATGCGGATGGTTTTTCCAGAGCCAACGATACGACCATCAACGGTGGTCGTGTATGACTGGCGATCATAACGAATCTTGCGCCCTGACAGGGCACCGGCAAGTGTGCCGTACATTCAGCCAGCGACGGCGGCAACGATATGATCGAGGGTTGATGCAACTGGAGGACCTTCTTTCGCTCCATAGTATTGGCGCAGTGCCCCTTGCACCCCATAGATCACGGGTTGTACCACCTCGCCAAGATAAGCGTATCGGTAGCCTTCGTGATAGGTAAGACGAGCATGAGAAATATATTCGAATTCCTCTGGCATGCGTTTCTCCTTCCACTGACGCGTACAAACTCATCATTTTGGTAAACGCGTCGGAATCACCTCTATGATTAGCATCATCATACCACGTCAAGCAGCACTTTTGAATGAGTGCTAACGGTATGTTTAGAAATCATCGTTTTAGAAGCAAAGTGGTAATAAGCGTGCCAGACCCACTTTTCGCCTCAAAATCTGCTCACTCTACGGCTCTTACACAATTAGGTGAAGGATGAGCTTGTTTTTGAAAGCTCCTCGCGTTTTTGAGCACAAAGAATTGCTTCTCATTGTGCTATTGATGTGCTTACCACCTAAATTGTGTAAGAGCCGAATGTTCGACGATTTTTGGCGCGAAACAAAGCCTGAAGTTCCTGTCGCCATCGACTCAGGACAGAACCAGGCAGGCCCATCGAACAACGCGCGATACACCGTCTCACACCACAGAGTGAGAAGGCGTCCTGGCTTTCCATGAGATTGGTTGCCCCGAGAGAAGGAGACTTTCGAGAAAAGTCCCCTCTCTCGGTTTCAGGAGTGGGAGCCCTGGAGGTGCAAGGCTTCGCGGCGGGATGGATCAAACGCGCGTTTTAAGGCTGCCAACTGATCTCGCTCGGCAGTCTGCGTCACCTGGGCGGAGGCCTCCATCCTGAAGCCGTGGTAGGCGCCAGGATAGACGTGCAACTCCGTTGGCACGCCTGCTCGCATCAGGCGGCGAGCATACTCCAGATTTTCCTCTAGAAACAGATCGAGAGCACCCACGTTGATAAAGGTGGCGGGTAAGCCCTCCAGATGCTCAGCACGTGCTGCCGCAGCATAGGGCGAAACATCGGGCCCCCCGGGTTCCTGGCCCAACAAAGAGGTCCAGCCAAAGCGGTTGGTCTCCCGCGTCCAGATGAATTCCCCTGTGTACGGATGCGGTTTCGCCAGCGTACACGTGCGGTCATCGAGCATGGGAGCGAGCAGGAATTGGAACACCAGGGGGACTTCCCCACGGTCGCGCGTCAAGAGCGCTAATGCAGCGGTCAGCCCCCCTCCTGAGCTGCTGCCGCCAACCGCGATCCAATTCGGATCGATACCCAGCTCGTCGGCATGAGTAGAGAGCCATTTCAAGGCCGCGTAACAATCCTCGACCGGACCAGGATGGGGCGTCTCAGGGGCCAGACGGTAGTCCACCGAAACGGCAGCACACCCGATAGCTGACACGATGCTTTTGACCGTGAGATCTTCCGCGTCAGCCGAACCCATAATATACCCGCCCCCATGAATCCAGAGCAGGGCAGGGAGTGGTCCCTGCACCGAGGTCGGCAGGTAGACCAGCACCCGTACATCGGGTGCCCGATCTCGCCCGGGGATGAAACGCTCGCTCACGGAAAGAGCAGAAAACTGGGGCAAGTCCGCAGATACCTGGGAAATCATGGCCGCCACCGCCATCTTGGCCTTGGCGCGCGTCTGCCCCAGGGTTTCAGCGGTGAGTACTGGGGCAGGAACCTGGTCAAGGATAGCAACAAGCTCAGGATCAACAAGATACTTGGTCGTCATCATACCTTCCTTCATTACGTATTAGTGCCAAAATTCATTGTATGAAACGTGGAATTTGACTCATAACCTCGCCAAAAAATTAAGCACGACTTTTATGTCACGTATTATTATAAGACCTTCCTATCGTCATTTGTAAGGGAGCGTGTGTGCAAACTGGTAATTTCCCTGAAGGGTGAGCCGATTTTGCACGGACATACGGAGGATGACACCAAGTTGTCCTTGATCTCGTGTCCCTATTCTAGAGAGACCCTGGAGGAGTCGCTCTTTTCCAGAACGAGATCGCAGACCCCTTTTGCACCGTGGGAAGACCCCTGAGCCTTCATGGGGGGATGAGATTGGACCCCTCATACGTAGGTGAGGAGCCATCGGCAACCTCTGGTATGTCGGTGGGTAGACCACATCCACGGTCTCTGGTCTCTCTGCCCAGGAGGTGCTCTTAGAAAAGAGGAGGTCAGACTGATGAAGAAAGCAGAGCAGTGCCCTGATCTCAAGGCA
>DATAYF010000500.1:0-9485 GCA_036272735.1 Ktedonobacteraceae bacterium | reverse complement strand
ATACCTACGATGCGTTTCTCGTAATCGAGAAGCACAGCATGTGTATCGTACAATTACTATTTAAAAACGTACATTTTGCACTGAAAGTTAGGGTGGGTTTATAGGTGCTGGTAGCCGTGCTGATCTGCGCCAACGTACGTACCGTAGCGGTTTCTGCTATATCCCTCGCTGCTACGTGCGTCCGGCCATCTCAGGCTGTACTCGTCTGGGTTGGCTAGTGGCTCTGCCAGACCATATTCGCATTGTTCCAGATCATATAGCCCTTCGCCGCCTGCTGTGCTTCTTAGGTCGTTCTCGTCCAGGTCACTGGATAGATCGTCCTCGTCCTCGTCCTCGTCGCTCAATCTATCCTGCTCGTCATACAGGTCAATATCAATATCAAGAAGGTCTCGGTACTGACTGTGCACACCGTGTACATCCTGGTGACTATAGCGCTCTGCCTGTCCCTCGCCCTCGGCAATGCCCTGGTTTATCCCTGGTTCTGGCGTTTGGACTTGTTCCAGTGACGGCGTCTGTTCTGGCTTCTGTTGCTGGGTCATCGTTGTACTTCCTCTTCCTCCAAATATTTTTTCCCCTCTATTATGGCTACGCTGCAAAGCCTGAGGGAGTTTCTCATCTAGATGTTTGTTTAAATAGTAGTATTAGTAATAGCTTAATACGCGGAATATAGAAGAGGTTATTCATGAACAAACCTATTGAAATTTAGGGTTTAAAGGTTTACGCTAGAAGCAAGAAGTGAAGTCATGGTATCCTCTATTGTTGTTGGATGATGAGCCGTAGGGAGCACTGTTATGGTCACAAATGGTCTAGAAAAAGCATGCCGGGTTCCGGTTAGTTCTGAGGTGACGCTTGAAGGTGACGTATGCGTTCCTGAACAAGCACGCGGAATGGTGCTTTTTGCGCATGGAAGTGGCAGCAGTCGGCGTAGCCCGCGCAACAAATTGGTGGCACAACATCTCAATCAAGCCGGAATAGCGACCTTGCTGCTTGACTTGTTGACGGCGCAGGAGGAGAAACAGGATAGTTATACCGGAAAATTCCGTTTCAATATCGATCTGCTGAGCGAGCGCGTGGCTGGTGCAACTACATGGTTACGTGAGTATGCTCCTACGAAGGATGTACCGCTGGGCTATTTTGGGGCGAGTACGGGAGCTGCTGCTGCCCTGGTTGCTGGAGCACAACATCCACAATTCGTCAAAGCCATTGTTTCACGTGGTGGTAGGCCCGACATGGCTGGCGAAGCGCTGCAACAAGTGTGCGCTCCTACGCTGTTGATCGTCGGAGCGGAAGATACGCAGGTCATTACGCTGAATCAAATGGCTTATACGTTGCTTAAAGCCGAAAAGCGCTTTGAACTTGTTCCCGGCGCGACTCATCTCTTCGAGGAACCGGGCGCGCTTGAGCGTGTGGCGCAACTGGCGTGCTGCTGGTTCAGGCATTACCTGATCACTTGACGGTGTGATGATGCACCAGGCCGGTTACGATTGAGCGCGATGTACGATGGAAAGCGATGTACGATGGAAAGATTACTATATCAAGATCGAACAGAAGCAGGCCAGCGGCTCGCTGCCTCGCTCGCTGCCTATGCCAATTGTCAAAACGCTCTGGTATTGGCTTTACCACGTGGTGGGGTGCCCGTGGCCTATGAAGTGGCTCGCGCTCTGCACGTGCCGCTGGATGTTTTTCTTGTGCGCAAGCTGGGCGTACCGGGTCAGGAGGAATTGGCACTGGGTGCGCTTGCCAGCGGGGGAATACGTGTGCTCAATAAAGATATTGTGCAGCGCACCGGCATTCCTGCCCGCGATATCGATGCCATCACGGCGCGAGAACAGCTTGAACTGGCACGGCGTGAGCAACTTTATCGCGGATGTCGCCCGTTTCCTACGGTGGAGCACCGTACTATTATTCTGGTTGATGATGGCCTGGCGACTGGTGCGACCATGCGTGCCGCTGTGAGAGCGATACGCCAGCGTGAACCATCGTACCTGATTGTTGCTGTTCCAGTTGCCGCTTTAAGCGCCTGTATAGAATTGGGTGATGAAGCCGATGAAACAATATGCCTTCGTACACCTGATCCCTTCTATGGCGTTGGTGCCTGGTATCGCAACTTCGATCAGACAAGCGACCAAACGGTGCACGATCTGCTTGCGGATGCCGAGCGCGAAATCACCACGAGTGCATCCGAGCCCTGAGCAGAAGAAATTTCTTTTGTGGCTGATGAGATTAGGTCAGCAGCGCGGCAACAACGCTACACACGTGGCGTATAATCCCCTGCCCGCTCTCCAGAGAGGGCTGGTTTTGCGTGTAGACGGCAATGATGTAGGTCTTCTGGCCTACTTTGACGATGCCTGAAGAGTTGACAGCCCACAGATCATGCTCATCGGTAACCCACCCTCCTTTCATGGCTACCGTCGCGTGGGTTGGAGCGGTATCGCCAACGCCCACTCGTTGATCGGGCTGAATATGTTCTAGCAGCTTGGATGCCAGGTTGCGGTCTTGGATCGTGAGAATGCTCCCGTTATTGAGGAGCGTAAGAAGGTCTACCATGGCTTGCGGCGTAATCATACTGTAGCCCCAGGAATTTGTATTTGGCGTGAGGCCGTGCACACCGATGCGCTGCATAAAGTTCGTGATGCCCTGTGCGCCGCCAATCTCATGAAAGTAAAATGTTGAGGCAGAATCATTATTAGAGTTTTCGATCATAGTTGTGAGCAGGTCTATCTCAGAGGCAGTAAGCTTATGGTTTTGCTGCTCGAACCTATCAAAAAGGGCGAGCATGATCGGCACTTTCATTGAGCTGGCGACTGTAAAGGGCAGGTCGCCGTTATAGGTATAGTAGCGCTGGCGCGTCTCGTCATAGATGACAACGCCGACGTTCTGGCCGGTGGCGCGCAGGTACGTTGCAAGGCTGGGTGCCAGGGTATCTATAGAGGCTGATGCGGGTACATTGCCGGGTGCGGCAAAGCTAACGGTAGCGGCTGATACCCAGCCTCGATGGATGTCGTTGGGTGTGGACCACTGAATATGATACCAGAGCATGCCAGGCGTCCACCTCGCGTCGCCTAAGAGCGTGAGTGGAAAATGTGGTCCGATGTGAGCGAGTACGGTGCCCGTATCTGGCGCGTTCAGTAACACGGTATCTGCTTGTGCCCATATCGTCTGCGCTGCATGTAGCTTGATGGCTGGTGGCGTGAACGCGGTCATGGGTGGTGCGACGTGCTGGTCGTGATGCCATTGCCCTGCTCCATTTGTCTCTAGCGTCTGGGTCAGCACGGTCGCCTCCGCATATTGCGGCAGCCAATTGTTGAGGACGTAAACAAGCGTGCTACAGGCGACAACGACGACCAGCATACAAGCAACAGGTAGATGTGTGGATGCAGTGTGCCAGCGCTTCCTCACACTTTTGGTTTGTGGGTCTCGTTTTTTTTGTTTGTACATTGATAATACCTACTCTTCATTAGTATAGCAAGCAGACAAACTATCTCTTATGAAGAGAGCATCAACTTTTTACCGAGAAATTAGCTTGTACAATAGAGGAGTAAATATAAGCATATAGGCATGCATTGCTGGTCTGCTAGACCAGCAATGCATGCCTATATGCTAAACGAGCAAAATAAACAAAACAGTTATCAGGCTGTGGAACCGCCATCGACGACGACCGTCTGACCAGTTATATAGGCGGCGGCAGGTGATGCCAGAAAGATCATCACGCCCTTGATATCATCTGGTGCGCCGAAGCGGGCGAGGGGAATCGCGGCAAGCATCGCCTGCTCGTAGCGTTCGACGAGGCCCCGCGACATGCGTGTCGGAAACCAGCCGGGGGCGATAGCGTTGACAGTGATGCCGTAACGTGCCCAGCTTTTCGCCAGGTCGCGTGTCATATTAATAATGGCCGCTTTGCTCGCGTGGTAGCCAACAGCATTGATGTAGTTTGGATTGCCACCTTGCAGACCCGCTACTGAGGCGATATTGATGATTTTTCCCCCCTGACCACGAGCGATCATGGCTCTACCCACCTGCTGGCTGATCAGAAATGTGCCTTTAACGTTGACGTCGATAACCGAAGCAAACTTTTCAAGCGGCATCTCTTCAGCGGGTGCTCCCCAGGTCGCACCGCTATTATTCACCAGAATATCAATAGCACCAAAGGTCTCCTGGGTCGTAGCAATAACGTGCTCGACATCGTTCTGGTTTGTAATATCGCAAGCCAGCGCAAGTGCATGGCCGCCCCTGGCTTCAATCTCTTGTTTGACCTGTTCACAAGCGGCTAGCTTGCGCGAACAGAGCACAACGTTGGCTCCCACATCAGAAAGTGCCTCCGCGAAATATTGTCCCAGGCCACGTCCACCGCCGGTGATAATCGCTGTTTTCCCATCTAAACGAAAGAGATTTTGTGTGTTCATGATTCACCGTCCTTCAGAAGAAATAGGTATGCCGCAATGCTTCACTATATCACTTCTATGTCCTCGTGTGCTCCATCATACTTTTGACTTACTCCCCGCGCCTCTGCGGGCGGGGATTCTCAGCGTCACCACTGAGCGTTCCTGTTTCAACGGTGCCTGCCTGTGACCCTTTCGAGTCAACAGGTCTTACAGTACCTCCGCAGGCCGATGCGGTGAGTCCCACCGCCAAAATGTTTTTTGCTGCATTGATATCGCGGTCGTGGCATGTTCCACAGTTGGGACACACCCACGACCGGATATCAAGCAGTAACTCTTCTAAGACATGCAGGCACGCACTACACGTCTTGGAAGATGGATACCAGCGGTCAATCTTGACCACGGTACGCCCATACCACTCTGCTTTGTATTCCAGTTGACGAACAACCTCAGACCAGCCCACATCGCTAATAGCCTTCGCAAGCTTGTGATTTTTCAGCATGCCTTTCACATTGAGCGTTTCCACACAGATCACGCGGGTTTTCGCGGATCAGTTTGGTAGACGCTTGGTGCTGAAAATCACGACGCGTATCAGCAATGCGGGCGTGCACTCGTGCGACCTTGAGGCGTGCTTTGTTGCGGTTCTTGCTGCCCTTTTTCTTCCTGGCGTGCTGGCGTTGGGCACGGGCTAGTTTCTTCTCATCGCGTGCATAGTATTTGGGATTATTGATGGTTTCGCCATCAGAGGTGATGAAAAATGATTTTAAGCCCAAGTCCACTCCCACCACCTTTGAAGAATGCGCTAAAGTGGCAATGGTTTCCTCTACGAGAATGGAGACAAAGTAGCGCCCTGCTCGATCTTTGGTCACGGTGACGCTTAAGGGCTGAACACGATCTTTCAAAGGACGTGACCAGACGATAGGCAGTGGCTCTTTCTGTTTGGCAAGCGTGAGGTTGTGCCCATCGCACACAAAGGCATTATTGGTGTAGGTCGCACTTTGCTCTTTGTGCTTCTTTTTGAACACGGGATAGTCAGTGCGCCGGGCTATAAAATTCTGGTAGGCGGTATCGAGGTGTCGAGGTGTCGAAGAGACTGCTGTAGTGGCACGCTAGAGACGCGCGTGAGCCATGCAGTCCCTTCTGCTTCTTGAGTGCCGTGATGGCAGCAGAAAGGTCTCCGGTGGAAAGCTTGATACCATGATCGAAGTAGGCACGTTTGCGGGTGAAGAGCGCCCAATTGTACACGAACCGACAGCACCCAAAGGTCTGAGCCAGGTTATGCTGTTGTGCTGACGTTGGGTACACCCTGAACTTATAGGCCCGCTTCGTCACGTGTTTACTTCCTTTTCTGTTGCTGTTTCTTGACATACTCTTCAATGGCAGTAATTATCTCGCCATTGAGAGAGCGGTTGTTGTGTTTGGCGACCTCTCGCATCTGCTCTAAAAGATGGGCAGGAAACCGAACAGTGAGTGTCTTTATGGTATCTTTCATGTAGCTATTTTACCATTATTTTGGCTACGCGTCAACCGCACCCATGGCGCCCCATAAGGAACGCGCCTTCTCTGAAGGGCAGGGGTTTTACGGCGCGTTCTGATAACGCTGTGAGAACGGGTGAATGCAGGCGACGTGGAAATCTGAATATGCTCACTCTTACAGAACAGGTAATCCAAATTCATCAGCAGACGTATAGCTTTATAGGAAAACTTCTTGGTAGATGATGGAGATAAGCCTTTAGATTTAGTACTTGGAGTATAATTATACTAAAGCGTGTTCATCCTAATTTGCCATTTAAGTAATCCAAAGGCGCTGCTAAGCGTATGTACAGAACAGAAAGGATTTTACGATCATGGACAAGGTTCAACGCATCTTTGCATTAGTTTACGGTATTGTCTTTTTACTCATTGGCATCCTTGGTTTTGTCCCGGCCCTTGTTCCAGGAGGGGCGCTGCTTGGCGTCTTCATGGTGAATGGGGTGCATAGCATTATCCATATCGTTATCGGTATCCTGGGTATTGCGTCGTACTTCACCGGTACGTCTCGCCTGTATAATCGAGTCATCGGTATTGTTTACCTACTCATTGGTATCCTTGGCTTTATTCCAGCGCTGGCACCTGGCAACATGTTGCTCGGTGTCGTGATGATCAACCTTGCTGACAATATCCTGCATCTCGTAGCAGGTATCGTGCCAATCATTGTCGGTTTCGGTATCAAATCCGATGATCCGAAACTTGCTGGAAGATCCCAGGCCAGTTCTGCATCCTAATAAATCTGACGCATACCCGTGCGAATTGCTGTACACATGGAACGGGGGAAAGCTCCCCCGTTCCTACTGTAAATCATGCTCGTTCCCTGTCGTGTGCCTGGTGGATACAAAGGGCACGCGATTCATCATAAATTTGCGATATTTTGTGGAAAGTTGGGAGGAATACAATGGAACATTCTATCATTTCGACCTCTGAAGATGAGAAACAACAGGAGTTACATCCAATCCAGGAAGGTTCTTCACGAAGGACGTTCCTCAATCGCTCTCTAATGGGGGCTGCGATTGCGGCCCCAGCATTGCTTGCAGCTTGCGGGTCGATAGCTACGACGACCGGTGCGGTGCATAATACTACCTCATCTACTAAGCAGACAAGCAGTAACACGACAAGTAACGGTAGCCTGGCTCTGCCATCGTTACCAGCATCACAGATGATGTTTCAGGAGATTATGAAGGACGAGAACGATCATGTCACCTTTTTGAAGGATGCACTGACGAAGGCAGGAGCCACTCCTCGTCCGAAACCAAAATTCAAAAGCCTGGAGCAAACCGATATGAATGCGTTTGCCAGGCTTTCACAAGTTTTCGAGAATGTGGGCGTTGGAGCGTATCTCATGGCTGCACCTGCACTCACTTCTAAGGTGTACCTGGCGGCAGCGGCATCGATTCTTACCATCGAGGCGCGCCATGCTGGTCTGTTGGATAGTTTGTTGAGCAAGCCGATCAGTGCCAACGGGGCTTTTGATAAACCCTTGACGCAAGAGGCCATCGTTACACATGTGACTCCGTTCATTAGCAATCTGAATGGTGGCCCAAATCCCGCCAGCACACTGACGAGTGACGCGGAGATTTTGAATTTTGCCTTACTACTGGAATATCTTGAGGCCGAGTTCTATAACACGAACGTGCCGAAATTCTTTAAATAGGCTAAATACTCTTTTAAAGAAAGGTTCGTTTGGCAGAACTGCATAGTAAGCAACGGAGCAAACTGGTCGGCAGAATCCTTCATTTCTACTGATCAGTTTGCTCCATCTTTTTACATTGGTCTTGATAAAGTGATCTAAATGGATGCAGCATCGTATTAATGGATGAGAGTAGGTTAATGAAGAATGGAGTGTCTACATGGACTGCCAGGAATTTGAGGAGTTGTCAGGTGCCTATGCTCTCGGTGCCCTGACTCCTGAAGAACAACAGCGTGCAGATGAGCATCTCGCGCAATGCGCCAGGTGCCACGAAACATATCGAGAATTACAAGCGGTCGTGGAGCTTTTGCCGCTTACAGTTTACAGTGCCGGCAGTCAAGCCTTCACCACTGTTGGGAGAGCGCATCCTGGCAACCATCCAGGCAAGCGAAAATCGGAGAACGTATGCCCCTGGGATGCGAGAGAGGCAAACAACTCCAATGCCAGCCCAAGCCTCGCGTAGCAAGTCACGCAGCACTATCTCTTCGCTAGCGGTTGCCGCGCTGGCGGTTGCCGCCGTTCTTAATTATTGGCCTACTTGGTGGTATGTTTGCCTGGAATCTTTCCTTACTACGCATGCGCTGTATCCTCGCTGATATGGGTGTTGATGAATTATAAAAGCTTAACTAATATAAAAATCTCTACATGCATATATAACTTTTTGACATCTCCCCATGCCTAAAGGGCAGGGGATTCTAGCCCTCACGAGCCAGCGTTCCTGTTTCATTGGTGCCAGCCTGTAACCCTTTCGAGTCAGCAGGTCTTACAGTACCTCCACAGGCATTGAGCGCCGTGAGCCCCACGGTCACAATGTTTTTTGCTGCATTGATATCTCGGTCGTGGCACGTTCCACAATTTGGGCATGCCCACGACCGTACATCGAGCGTCAATTCCTCTAAGACATGCAGGCACGCACTACACGCCTTGGAAGATGGATACCAGCGGTCAATCTTGACCACGGTACGCCCATACCACTCTGCTTTGTATTCCAGTTGACGAACAACCTCAGACCAGCCCACATCGCTAATAGCCTTCGCCAGTTTATGGTTCTTCAGCATGCCTTTCACATTGAGCGTCTCCAAGCAAATCACTTGGTTTTCGCGTATGAGCCTGGTAGACGCTTTGTGCTGAAAGTCACGGCGCATGTCGGCAATACGAGCATGCCATCGCGCAACCTTGATGCGTGCTTTGTTGCGGTTCTTGCTGCCCTTTTTCTTCCTGGCGTGCTTGCGTTGGGCACGAGCGAGTTTCTTCTCATCGCGTGCATAGTATTTGGGATTATTGATGGTTTCGCCATCAGAGGTGATGAGAAACGATTTGAGACCCAGGTCCACACCCACCATCTTCTCGGTCGTGGGCAAGGTGGCGATGGTTTCCTCAACGAGAATACTCACGAAGTAGCGCCTTGCTCGGTCACGGGTGACGATCACACTTGAGGGTTGTGCACCTTCTGGTAAGGAGCGTGACCACACGATAGGCAGGGGCTCTTTCTGTTTGGCAAGGGTCAGGTTCTGCCCATCCCACACAAAGGCATTGTTGGTATAGGTCGCACCCTGCTCTTTATGCTTCTTTTTGAACACGGGATAGTCAGCACGTTTGGCAAAGAAGTTCTGGTAGGCTGTGTCCAGATGACGAAGGGCTTGCTGCAAGGGGACGCTAGAGACTTCTCTGAGCCACGTTGTCCCTTCTTCTTTCTTAAGAGCAGTGATAGCAGCGGAGAGGTCGAAAGTCGGAAAGCTTGATGCCGTGATCGAAGTAGGCACGTTTACGGGTTGAGAGCGCCCAGTTGTACACGAAGCGACAGCATCCAAAGGTTTGAGCCAGATTGTGCTGCTGTGCTTCTGTTGGGTACACTCGAAACTTATAGGCCCCTTTCGTCACGT
>DATAYF010000499.1:0-7084 GCA_036272735.1 Ktedonobacteraceae bacterium | reverse complement strand
CACATGGCTACAACAGTAGACGCTGCATTTGAGACATTAACTTCAAGGCTCACTCCTTCATCTACAGAGACGACAGCAGCCGCTAGCCACCGGCAATCTGTTTCCGACAAACTAAAACTACTGCTGCGTTCGTGAAGTCATGATAGAATAGGAAAGGAGGAAACGCCCAGACAGAAAGGAGCGAGGAGATGCCAAAGATCCTGCACGTGAGAGCGGCTCAAGATAAACAGGAAGAGCACCAGGTCAGAAAGCTGGCAGCCAGCCGACACGGGCCAGCAGGTTGGATCATGCATGCACGCATGGTGACGCTGAGTTGGGATGGGAAGCAAGTGGAGGCCATTGCCGAGGAGGTAGAGTGTTGTGCCCAGACGGTGCGACGCCGCTTGCATCGCTTCGATGCCGAGGGCGTCGACGGGCTCGGGGACCGAGCGCGCAGTGGACGGCCCAATCACCTGACCGAAGCGGAGCGCAGCAAACTCATTGCGCTGGTTCGGAGCACGCCGCCAGGGAGATTGGAGAGGCAAGCTGATGAACTGGTAGCGCGCGATGAGAAGGGTTCAGCTCAATGGAGTCTCAATGCGCTGGCACAGGCGGCCAAAGAAGTTGGAATACGAGTCAGCGACCCCACGCGTGAAAGCGCGGGGGCTTGTGCAGAACCGTCGTAGTGTGATTCTGAACAAGCCCCGATGCTGACCAGCCCCCTCGTTGCAAGCAACGAGGAGCCGTTGTCTGGAAGCAGCCCAAGTTCGGACCTTGAAATGGCTTTTCCAGTTTCAAGCTCTTCAATCCAGATGTTAAACACGTTGATGGGGTGTCCAAAACCAGTGCATTTGGAAGATGGCCGCTAGGCACACAAGGGCGAGGAAAACTTTACCTGTCCAGCATTGTTGGACAGCGTTCCCTCATTAGCGAGGGTCCCACAAGGGAACACCGAAAGGATGGGATGATGTCGCGCGTTTTGGTCGTCGATCAGCACCGCAGGCCACTGATGCCCACGACACCTGCTCGGGCACGTCTCCTGCTCAAGAGCCGCAGAGCCGCGATTCTGCGCCGTTTCCCACTGGTCTTGATTCTCAAAGAGGAGCGGGAAGCGGCGGTGGTCGAGCCGCTGCGGGTCAAACTAGACCCAGGATCCAAAACCAGCGGGATCGCCGTCGTCAACGACCGTTCTGGCGAGGTAGTCTGGGCGGCAGAGCTGAGCCACCGCAGTCAAAACATCCGCGAGAGCCTCACCAAACGAGCCGCAACGCGTCGAGGGCGACGTCAGAGGCATACCAGATACCGACCGGCGCGGTGGCAGAATCGTCGGCGCAAGCCGGGGTGGTTGGCTCCCTCGTTGTTCTCACGGGTGCTGCATCTGCTGAGCTGGGTCAAGCGGCTTGCCCGCTGGTGTCCGGTTGGTGCGCTCTCCTTGGAACGGGTGCGTTTTGACCTGGCGCTGCTACAACACTCCGCGATCGAGGGGGTGGACTACCAGCGCGGCACGCTGTGGGGAACCGAAGCGCGCCAGTATCTGCTGGCCAAATGGGAGCATCAGTGCGCCTACTGCCAGGCCAGCGGGGTCCCGCTCGAGATTGATCATGTGGTCCCCCAGAGCCGCGGGGGCAGCGACCGGATCGCGAACCTGGTGATCGCGTGCCATCGCTGTAATCAGCGCAAGGCCGACCAGGCGCTCGAAGGGTTCCTGGCCAATCGACCGGAAGTGCTTGCGCGAGTGCAAGCCCAGCGCAAAGCGCCATTGAAAGACGCAGCTGCGGTGAACAGCACGAGGTGGGCGCTGTACGCGCACCTCAAGGCGCTGGGGACGCCGCTGGAAACCGGCTCGGGCGGCCTCACGAAGTGGAACAGAGCGAGCCGGGACCTCCCCAAGCGGCACTGGATCGATGCGGCTTGCTGTGGACGCTCGACGCCAGCACGTCTTCAGGTCCAGCACGTGCGTCCCTGGATCATCAAGGCAACGGGTCGGCAAGCGAGGCGCATGGTCAACGTCGATACGCACGGGTTTCCGGTTGGACGAGCCAAAGGATCGAGCCGGGTGCAGGGCTTGCGCAGCGGAGACCTGGTCCGCGCCAGGGTGACGAAAGGGAAGAAGATCGGCACCTACGTGGGGCGCGTGGCGATCAAAAGCGATGGGTATTTTAAACTCACAGGTTATCCTTTCGGCATGGTCGAAGGAATTCATGCGCGCTATTGTACTCCGTTGCACCAAAAAGACGGCTACGCCTATTCGCAAGGAGGGGCGGCGCTTCCTCCTCAGGCGTGAACGCCGGGGCCTCCGCGCCACCGTTTGGTGAAACGCAGCCAGATTCGGACCATCTTACTGCGCGAAGGCGTGCCCTGGCGCCGCACGCATAGCTGGGGAACCAGCAATGATCCAGACTTTGTCGCCATATGAACCACGGTCGTCAGCCACTCCACCCAGCCGCCCGAGGACTCGACGACCGTCTGCACCGATGAACTCGGACCAGTAGTTGCGCGTGGCTTTCCTCCCGCTCCAAGTTGGTCTGTCGATGGACATCGCATCAAGGCACTGCTAGACTACAGTCGCGGCCCGAGAAAACGTGGGTCTCTGGAGCGCTGCGCGTGCGAGATGGCAAAGAGCTCACCCGCTGCGCAGCCTCACGAAACTCGACCAACCCCATCGCTCTGCTTGAGGACATCGAATCCGATAATCCCAGCGGCGACATCTTCATCATCACAGATAATCTCTCCAGCCACAACAGTGCTCAGACGCGGGCCTGGATGGCGGGCATCCGCGCCTGCATCACGTCTTCATTCCTACGGGGGCGTGCTGGCTCAACCGGGCCCAGAAGGCTGGTTGGGGTCTGTGGGCGCCTCTTTCGTCGTGATGCGCTCGTCGGACAGAGTTTTGCCAATTCCAGGGAGATTGAACAGGCCACCCGCATTACCACCGCTCAACTCAATCATCGCGCCAAGCCTTGGGTCTGGGGACGACCTCCCAAGGATCATCGTCACTATCGGCGTCTCTTCTCTTACAGAATTTAACGAACGCAGCATTAGGGGAGCGAGATCATCAGCCGATTCTCGACCTCGCTGACGCCCGGTGCTGCCCAGGCCGCTTCTTCCGCTGCCCTTTTCTCCGCATACGAACGGACCGTTCCCCGCAGAATGACCTTGCTGCCCTCCACTTCAATTTGGATATGTTCAGCATCTGTCTCCGCATTGCGCACGAGTTCTCGCTCGATGCTCTGTTTCAAGTCGGAGGGTAAGACCTGTGATCTGACGTTGATGAGATTGGTAATACCCTTGATCCCGGCTATATAGCGGATAGCCCGTTCAGCCTCCTTCTTCTGGAACCCAACTTTGACCTCGCCCTTGAGCGTGACCCATCCCTGGCTGACGGTCACCTCCAGTTTGCTCGCCGGAACCAATACGTCCCATTTGAGGGCATTGAGAACGGCTTTGGCAAGGTCGAGATCGGTGCGTTCCGCCGAGCCGGGCAAGCGCACCTCGATGTCATTGACGACTGCTTTGACGCCATGCACACGAAGAGCAGCGTCCTCGGCCGCTATCTTTTTCATGTAGGAATCGACCCAGCCCGTCAGCGTGACAATCCCATCCTTGACTGCGACTCCGACTTCATTGGGCCGGACACGCATATCCCATTTTAACTCATCCAGGACGTCCCGCTGGATGTCTTGGTCGCTCCGAATACTCACTGCCATATAGCCTTGCTCCTGTTCTTAACTTGGCCCGTTGGCACATACTTTCCGCCAGGCTCATGAGCCTGGCGGTCTCAAGCTCTGGGTGCGCAGCAGCGTTCTTCTCGCTTCCGCGCTCTTCCTCACTCTTAAGATATCGGCGTGAGGACTCTCCTCAATAGAGGTGGTATATTTTGCCGCAAAGAGGAGGCATTCGCATACAAATATGCATGCAACATCATGCAATATCATGCAATATCATGCAATATCATGTAGATCATTTGAATACTTTGTTGCAGGCTATTCTCGTCATTTTGGAAAAGCAGAAGTTCTGTCGTGCACTCTTCCTCCACGTATCTGCAGAATACCATGGGACTTCCTGACCAGTCGCTGATCTAATGAACAGAGGAAAAAGGGAAGGAGCTGGACAGAATGAGTGAAAACTGCATTTTTTGTCATATTATCCACTATCAAATCCCAGCCTATGTTGTGACAGAAGATGAGCACATCATCGTCTTGCTTTCAAAGGAAAATCACCCGCTTGCCGTGCCCAAGCAGCATATTCCCAACATTTATTCCTTCTCGCGCGGCTCTTCTCGCCGGGTAGTGAGGCGTTTTCTGTTGTGCGGAGAGGAGAGCAGGTGCAAGAGGTTGAAGCAGATACTGGAGCAGAAGAGCAGATGTGGGCTGTCGAAACCATCCACAAAGAACCGAAGGCAGGAGGACGATGAAGATGTCATTTACTATCAATGAAGCGGTGTTTGGCTCTCAGGGCACCTATCTGGACGAGATAGCTATGCGCTATGAACAAGCCTTGATGGATCAGTTTGCTGCCTCGCCAGAAGGGCAAGCGATCAGCCGGACGGGAACCGAACTGGGATGGGCCGGGGCGATGATCCATTATGCCATCAACTATCCTGGCGTGACTCCCCCAACGATGACCACGAGCCACCTGGAGGAAGTCATCTATGAGCTCTTCCCGCGCAAAGTGCTCGCCGAAAGGGGAGATGGAGCAGAGATCATCCAGGAATTACGGGCATTTTGGCGCTTTCTCCAGCGGGTGTACCAGTTACCGCAAGCCAATCAGATGCTTGTCCTCTTGACGCCACAGGCCGCCCGACGTCTGGAGCGAGAGATGAAGGTGCCAACCAACTGTGGCATGGCCAAGTCCTTTGTCCTGATGGGAAAGGAAGCCGGGTTTGATATGGAATCGCCAGAAGGCATGCAGGCATGGGTAGCAGCCTACAATGCTACTCTGGCACCAACGATGGCCGCTGCCTCTCGGCGGCGAGGACCTCCAACCAAAAAGAAGTCGCGTGCTGTGCCCAAAGGCACGATGAGCGCACAGCATCGCAAGAAGAAGCGTACCCCACCTCAATGAGAGAAATGGTCATGAAAAGGCGGCTCTGGCTTGGAGCCATGGATCGACCTCCTGCACCATGACGCTGGAGCGTCTGAGCTTGCAGAGCGTGCCTCTGACTTCCGAGCCTGCTTTCTCGATCATTGCCGCATCATCGAGCCTGCGGAAGATCCATATCTTGACGAGATCCTTGCACCCAGTTTGACGGCGGGGCAGATCGTGGTTACAGACAACTTGGCTGCTCATAAAACCGCTAAGATTGAGCAACTGATCCAGGCTTGCAAGTGCCAATTGCTCTTTTTGCCAGCCTCTTCGCCTGACTTTTCGCCGATTGAAGAAAGCTTTTCCAAACGAAAGAATGCTTGGCGTCGGGCAGGAGCGCGCACGCGCGAAGCATTGCAGGAAGTCATCTGTCAGACGCTGCTCACCGTCACTGCCCAAGATGCTCACGGCTGGTTCCGTCATTGTGGTTATGTTCCTCGTGAAGGGTGAACCTCATGGCTCAATATTTTTGCTTCCCGCTGTAGCGCTAGTTTGTTGACTCGGGAAATCGCGTCGATTTCGGGCGCATATGCTGAGCAATTTGAGCTCAGATGATCACCATTCGATGGGTTTAAAACGAGACAAAATCCCGAGTCAACAAACTACCGGTAGAGCCAATGGCAGACCGGCATGTTTGAGCGAGACATCTGAAAGAAGACGTGTCAGAACGGAGAGCATGGAGGCCCGAGAAAAAGGAAAAGAAAGATCGTGCACAATATACTCCCTTCGACGCTCACAGATGCGGTACGTAAAAACGGAGATTGTTCAGATTTCCCTGGTGGAGTTGGTGGTGCAACATTCCCACACCACCAACCTCCACCTTCTACCTGGCAGATCTGCAATAGCTATCATTTCTCTCGTTGCGTATCGCGTGGGACAAAGAGCGCTGTGGTAGAGCGGGCACACGGTGTGCATGAGACGTATCAAGCCCTGGGAGGCACAGAAACGACGCCCTGGGATCCTGGCATCCCCTCGATTCGCGGATGGTGATCTACAAGAATAGCCCGTGCTACTTCTGCTCGCTCCGGGCTGGTTGCATGCACGATTACCAGCGTGTCTCCTTTTTGCACGCGCTCACCAAGACTCGTGGCGATCTCACGAGGCATTCCCAGGTACACCAGAGCGGCGACAAGCCCTTCCAGCGCAGCTACTGTGACTGCCCCAACAGCGGCGAGCCCCACCCCTGAGAGAAAGACTCCCAGAATCGGTCCTGCGACCATTAAGAGGCCAGCCGGGGGAAAAAACAAGCCGACGAGAGCACCGAGCACGCCTCCCCACGCGGCTCCGGTAACCATCCCCGTCTGAATAGTGTGCCCCGCATCGGTGTAGATCACGGAGATCTCCTGCTCCTCAAATCCTTCCCGTCGCAATGCTGCAACGGTAGCCTGTGCATCCTTCGGATTGGGATAAGCGGCTGTTTCAAGCCATATCTGTGCGACCATCAGTGGATCACCTCCTTTCAGCTACCTGCTGGACGATGTACTCGTCTGACTTCTGGTGCTCATTAAGACTGCATTGCCCATCCACTACGCTGCCCCGGCTCCGCCGTTCTATAAGGACTGACAGGTGGTGAAGCCCCTTCCTCAGAAGAGATGTGCAACTTGCGTGACCTGTGAACTGGCGCATTGCCGCTTCGACCACCTGCATTCACTCCGTGTAGGAAGCGTTCATCCAGTACTCATTTTCCTGGCCGACAGAAGTGCGTCCATCCACCATGGATCTGCTCACGAGGTGTAGCCCCCATCACTACATCTACATTGTCGGCACGAATTAGAGGGTGGGATCGACCTCAATGCGGTTTTCCACCTCGGTGACGCCTGGCGCTAACCAGGCAGCGTCCGCCGCCGCCAGTTTCTCTGCGTAGGAACGCACCTTGCCTCGGAGGATGACCTTGCTGCCACGCACTTCGACCGTGATGTTTCTGGCATCCACCTCCGCATTGCGGGTGAACTCTTTTTCAATTTGCTCCTTCAGGTCGGTTGGGGTCACGCGGGGCTTGACCGTAATCAGGTTCGTGATG
>DATAYF010000498.1:0-12972 GCA_036272735.1 Ktedonobacteraceae bacterium | reverse complement strand
AGATGGCGCCCTCTGGTTTACGGAGGACGACAATAACCAGATTGGGCGCATCACCCCTCAAGGGAAGATCACCCAGTTCGTGGTGCCCACCGCAAAGAGCGAACCTTACGGGATTACAGCAGGTCCGGATAGGGCCCTCTGGTTCACGGAGAACGCGAGTAACAAGATCGGGCGCATCACCCTTCAAGGGAAGATCACCGAATTCACTGCGCCAACTCCCAATAGCGGCCCTGGCGCGATTACGGCAGGACCAGATGGCGCCCTCTGGTTCACGGAGTCCCAGACGAACAAGGTCGGGCGTCTCGCCCCTCCAGGGCAATCATAAAATGGAACCATAACCTGTCCACTCCTTTTCTCAAGCATTGCTTATCCAATGAGGACAGCGCCAGTGTGTAAACTTTGACATGAAACTGTTGATTTTTTGGTAATTACCCTGTTGTGAAGACGGGTCTCTTCCTTGACCAGTTTCCGAGAAATTGGCGAGCGCGCGCCAAAGGTGGAGAGATACTCTCGGCTTCGATAATTGCCCAAAAATCAACAGTTTCATGTTAAAGTTTACAGCTGGTGGGCACAAGGAGTAGCGAGTACTCTGACCTGAACCCCATTCATTGCGAAGAAGAGGAGGCAGTCTAACTTCTCGTTTGTGAGGAGCGGATAGCAAAATCGAAGAGGAAATGGGCAGCTTTGCGTTTTTGGTGATAAGCTCTTCAGTAGTTCAGAACGTTCACAGTCCGGCATTGATTACAGATGCCAGGCCAATAAGCGCAATTCAGAAGAAGTTTTTTCTCCATCTCTCTGTTACACTTGTTCTAGGAGTACTCTGGCTTCGCACCCCTCTGTGTGGTATACACGCTTGCTATGGGCAATAGAGGATAAAATAGCTAAGGACAGGGAAGGCAGCTATATATGTCTTGATGTTCTGAAAAGAGGTAAAATTAGACATGCTATCTCAAGAATTTATTGAGATCCGTGGTGCTCGCGAGAATAACCTGAAAAACATCTCATTACGTATTCCCAAGCGCAAAATCACCATTTTTACCGGAGTGTCTGGCTCGGGAAAGTCATCGGTTGTGTTTGATACGATTGCCAACGAGGCGCAACGGCTGCTGTTCGAGAATTTTAGCATGTTCATTCGTAACTTTCTGCCACGTTATCCTCAACCAGACGCAGATGCTATTGAGAACCTGAATATGGCGGTGATTGTTGATCAAAAACGTCTGGGCGGAGGATCGCACTCGACGGTGGGAACGGTCACTGACATTGCGCCGGTGCTGCGCCTGCTCTTTTCACGGGTTGGCAAACCGTATGTGGGCTCCTCCAATGTCTTTTCTTTCAACCTCAAGGCATGTGCCCGGAGTGCAACGGACTGGGGAGAAAGATTGGAGTCAATCTTGAGGTCTTTCTCGACCTATCTCAATCACTCAATAAAGGCGCCATCTTGTTTCCAGAATATGCCGTCAACAGTTGGGGATGGAGTATTTATGCCCAATCTGGATTGTTTGATATGGACAAAAAACTCGCTGACTTCACGGATGAAGAAATGAATCTGCTGCTCCACGGCAAGCCCCACAAAGTGAAAATTCAGGTGGGAGGGAAAACGGTCAACATCACCTTAGAGGGGATTGTGGATAAATTCACCCAAAAATACATCACCCGCGATGTGAAAACGATGTCGGAACGCACCCAAAAAGCAGTGGAACCGTACATGCATTTTGGCCCTTGTTCCCTTTGTAAAGGTGTCCGCTTAAATCAGGCGGCTCTGAGCTGTAAAATCACTGGACGCAACATTGCAGAGCTGTCGGCTATGGAGGTTGGTGATCTGATTGGGGTGATCAAAGAGATGAAAGAGCCAGAGGCAGCACCGATGGTCCAAACTCTGGTTGAACGGTTGCAGCACCTGGTGGATATTGGCCTGGAATACTTGAGTCTGAGCCGCGAAACGGATACGCTCTCCGGTGGAGAATCCCAGCGGGTCAAGATGGTCAAACAGCTCAACGGTGCGCTGATAGACGTGATGTATGTCTTCGACGAGCCAAGTATAGGACTGCATCCTCGTGACGTTCACCGCTTGAACGAGTTGCTGGAGAAGTTGCGCGATAAGGGCAATACGGTGATTGTAGTGGAACATGATCCAGATGTTATAAAAGTAGCGGATTACATTATCGATATGGGTCCGCATGCTGGCACCAACGGTGGCCAGGTGGTCTACGAGGGGAGCATTGCCAAGCTTCTCACAGCAGATACACTCACCGCCAATCATTTGCAGTATGATATGCCTCTCAAGGAAACGTTCCGGAGCCCTCGTGGCAGCTTACCAATTGTCCATGCCAGGGCGAATAACCTGAAGGATGTCAGCGTGAACATTCCCACCGGCGTTTTGACGGTGGTTACCGGGGTGGCAGGATCAGGGAAGAGTTCACTGATTCATGAAGTTTTCCTGAGCCAGCACCGGGGAGCGATTGTGATTGATCAATCGCCCGTGGGCGTATCTAGTCGCTCCAATCCTGCTACCTATACAGGCATCATGGATGATGTGCGTAAGGCCTTTGCGGCAGCCAACCATGCCGATCCTGGTCTGTTTAGTTTTAACTCGAAGGGTGCCTGTCCCAATTGTCAGGGTCTCGGCGTTACCTATACCAATCTGGCATTCCTTGAGGGAGTCAAGCTTCCCTGCGACGTCTGTGAGGGAAAGCGTTTCAAAGTTGAGGTACTGGCCTACACTTTGAACGGGCAATCGATAGCTGATGTGCTGGCTATGACCGTTGAGCAGGCATTGGAGTTTTTCGAGATCAAAGAGGTGCGGACAAGGTTGCAGGCGATGAGCGACGTGGGACTGGACTACCTGACCCTCGGCCAGCCTCTCACTACCCTCTCCGGTGGCGAATGCCAGCGCATCAAATTGGCCAGCGAACTGCACAAGCAAGGCAGCATCTACGTCCTGGATGAGCCGACGACCGGGCTGCACATGTCGGATGTCGGTCACCTTTTGACCATCATGAATCGGCTGGTAGATGGTGGGAATACGGTAATTGTAATTGAGCACAACCGGGATGTGATTCGTAACGCCGACTGGATCATCGACATGGGTCCCGGGGGCGGCCACAAGGGCGGAACGGTAGTCTTTGAGGGCACACCACGAGAACTGCTCGGTGCTAAGCATTCGCTGACAGGTCAGTACTTGCAACAGACTTGGCCGATGAACACCTGACGACGCGCGTGCCTATGCCTATAGCTATGGAAATCGATGAAAAGGATATGCCACGTGCAGAGGAGGCAGCAGCGCTGCTGACTGTCCCGCTCCTCATCGGCAGTTCTATCGTGGAACATACCGCCTTCCGTCAGGAACCTGTCCACTATCCCAATGTCCATGAGATGACTCTCTACGAGCTAGAGAGGTCCGCTCACTGCCACAACTTTGCCAGCAAGCGAGTACACAGCTAGGGACAGGCTACCAGGAAACGGGAGCGGTACAGGATACCATTACCCAGGTGACGCTAAAGGACCACCAACAGACCGCAATCCAGGTCAATCTAGCCGGAACCTATGCCTACCAATTTACCCAGGAACAGCAACAAGCGATCAGTACGCTCGTGGCAGGTAAGAGCAAAGCCCAGGCAACGAATGCCCTTTTGCAGGTCCCAGGCGTGCAAAGTGTGTCGATCAGCATCGATCACAAGGGCAGCCCGTTACCAGCGGATGCAAAGAATATCCGTCTCATCGTCTTACCCATCGGGTAAAGCAGAGAAAGGACATACATGGTATGATACATGAGCAAAGGCAGGAGGGAACATGCTGATCAGCACCAAGATCAGGCTTGAGGTCAGTCCACAGGACGCTGCCACCCTGGAATTTATGCAAGGAAAATGTCGCGGGCTTTACAATTGGTGGGTAATGCGCCTGCGCAACGGGGAAAAGTGGAACTTCGTTGAGGCCAAACGCTCGTTGCAACAGAGCAAACAGTACGATCCTGAACTAGACGCTGTGTATGGCAAGCTGCTTGCTGAGGTCTATTATCGCTTGAAAGCTGCGATGGATGCCTTTTTTCGCAGAGTCGAAAATGGAGAAACGCCCGGCTTTCCCAGGGTGCGCCCACGACACTGCTTCTTTACGCTGGGCTATCCTGCTTCTTACATGAAAGTCGAGGAAGGCAAGATTACCCTTCCCACAGGTGGAGGGGCCAGACATGGGCCAAAAAAGTATCCTAATATCGTCGCACGGCTGACAGAACCGCCCCCTACGCACTTCAAAGAGGTGGCGATATCTAGAGATGGGCAGGGACACTACCATGCGTCCTTTGTCCACGAGGAACAAGAAGAAACGCGCCGCGCCGAGGGTGTGCTTGCTATCGATCTCGACATCAAGGCGCTGGCAACGGGCGTGAACGAGCA
This sequence comes from Ktedonobacteraceae bacterium, assembly GCA_036272735.1. Classification (GTDB taxonomy): domain Bacteria; phylum Chloroflexota; class Ktedonobacteria; order Ktedonobacterales; family Ktedonobacteraceae; genus DATAYF01. Next base: position 8,584 of record DATAYF010000498.1, on the reverse strand, counting down.
AGGCCGGATGTACCACGTTGGAGGGTTCAAAGGCCATCGGTGGTATAATAAACAACTGGACAAGATCCGGTCTAAGCGCGACCGGTGTAAGAAGAAATCGCGCCGCTATATTCACCTGAGTAAGGTATACAAGCGCGTCAGCCAGAAGAAGCGCAACAAGCAGCGGGATAGCCTGCACAAAGCATCCCATCTGATCAGCCACACACTGGTTGAGAGAACCGTGGTGGTGGGGGATCTTTCCCAACGGCAGATGGCCATGAAAGAGCACAACAAGCAGAGGAACAAGCAGAGGAACAAGCAGCTGAATCGAGCGGTCTTCAATGATTGGGGACTCTACCCTTTTGTGCAGATGTTGCGCTATAAATGCGTGCTCTTTGGGAAAGAACTGTTGGTTTTAGATGAACGCGATACGAGTAAGACGTGTAGTAAGTGTGGACACAAACAAGACATGCCACTCTATAAGCGGACGTATCGCTGCCCAAATACCGACTGTCGCTTGGTGATGGACCGCGCTATTCTCATCGCGGTCCATCACCAAGCGGTATTTTGCCCGGCTTGGGCCACACACGGGCGATCCCGTGCGGTGTGCGGATGTTTTCACCGCAACTGACCATGTGAACACGTTTGAACACATATTAGGAAGGCAGTGGGGATTTATGCTTACCCCAATGTTGTTACTCCCCCCAATCGTCAATATTATCGTTACCGGATTGTTCGCGGGAGTCATACTGCGTCAATATCTTTCGCGGCATCGTAACTACCAATTTTACTGGTCCATCTCACTCAGCATGGCCTTTGTCGCCACGCTCGCCTATGTGGCTATGTTGTTGGTGCAGCCGACAAGTTCGGCGGGTATGTGGCTCTTCCGCATTTACTATATTTTAGGTGGCGCGCTGGTTCCGGCCTGGCTCGGACTTGGCAGCATCGCACTGGTGAGCAAACCCTATATCGCACGCATCTGCTACGGCACGCTGAGCCTGTTGAGCGTTATCACCGCCATCTTTATCCTCGTGGCGGCTATTAATATGCCAGTTCTAGCGCAGATTGCAGGCACACCCGGCACGGGCACGCTGCAACCCGGTCCCTGGCTGGTGATGCTCATTATCCTCAACACCCTGGGAGTCGTCGCGGTCGTGGGGGTGGCAATCTATTCGGGCTGGAAGTTGATACGCCGCCAGGCCAGCATGGGAGGCATACGGACCAGCACGATATTGTGGGCCAACCTGCTCATTCTGATTGGCGATATGCTCAACGCCCTGGCAGGCACCCTGGCCCGCGTCCTGGGGGTCCAGAGCACCTTCTGGCTGATCATGGCGCTGGGCTGGATTGTACTATTTGGTGGCGTCCTGCTGGCCGGAAAACGCCCTCGACCAGCCCCCGTCACCGCACCAAATGCCACACAGGGAACAATCACGCCACAAGCGAAAAGTGTTTAGTCATGTATGAAAACGACCTCCGCAAAGGAGGTCGTTTTCATACATGACTACTGTGGCTGTTTTGCCGTCCAGCGTTTATCGCTCATGTATTTCCAGCCACCATCCCCCAGGATCACCACGATCTTGCCATGCTCCATACTCTGCGCAGCACGTAAGGCCACGTCCAGCACAGCACCGCTCGAAGGTCCGGCCAGGATACCTTCCTGTGCCTTCAGTTGCAGCGTGCGCACCCAGGCGTCGTGACTGGAGATCAGCAGCCTGGCATCGAGCAGCGACTGATCGAGTACCGGTGGCACGAAGCCATCGGACAGATTGCGCAACCCTGAAATACTATCGCCTTGCATTGGCTCAGCCGCCACTATACGAATGTGGGGATTGTGGTACTTTAAGCGGCGCGCAACTCCGGTGAGTGTGCCACCAGTTCCCAGGCCAGCCACAAAGACATCTACGTCGGGCATGTCTTCAATAATTTCCACGGCGGTTGTCTCGTAGTGTGCAGCAGCGTTCATCTCATTGCCATACTGGTACAGCATAACGTAACGCGTATCCTGTTGCACCAACTCTTGCGCGAGCCGTATTGCGCCATTGCTACCCGCCGCGCCTGGAGACGTAATCACATTAGCACCGTATAGTTCGAGCATCCTGCGCTTATCCTCCGTACCCTTATCGGATACCACAGCTGTAAAGGGGTAGCCCAGCATGGAGGCAACCAGTGCCAGCGCGATACCAGTATTGCCGCTGGTTGCCTCCAATAATATTGAACCAGCGGTGATCATATGCTGCTCCTGGGCACACTCGATCATTTTTTTCGCAATGCGATCTTTGATGCTACCGGACGGATTGACCCCCTCCAACTTGGCAAATATCTGCACGCCGGGCCGGGGGCTAAAGCTTTTCAACTCGATCAGGGGAGTATTGCCGATGGTTTCCAGGATATTCTCATAACGCATGGTGCATGACCTTTCCTTGCTGTTACGCGTAGTTAGAAATAAGCTCTTTGCCAATAGCTATAGCTTCATCCGCGATCATCTGTATGTCCGCCTCCGTCGTCATATAGTTCACCAGGCAGGCACGCAGAACCTCTTTGCCTTGAAAATGGCTAATCGTAAGGAACACCTTACCACGCTGTTGTACGGCGCGCACCAGCGCTTTATTCAACTGGTCAAGTTGTGCTGGCTGGTCACGCAGCGCGGCGGGAGCGTAGCGAAAACGCACGATGCTGAGCGGCTCCGCAGTGAGCAGTTCGAGATCCGGCTCGGCCCTGATACGTTGTGCAAGCTGTCGTGCCTGCGCGTTATTCCTGGCAATCGCGCTAGCCAGTCCTTTGCGTCCAGCCGAGCGCACGACGGCCCACACGTCCAGAGCGCGGAAGCGGCGCGTGCGTTGTAGAGTGTACTCTGAGAGCCAGGGATCATGCTCGTCCTGCGAGGGTTGCGTCACGCTAAAAGCGGCGCGCAGCACTTCGCCTTTGCGTATCAGCGCACAGCCGCAGTCAATCGGCACAGAGAGCCATTTATGTTGATCAGTAGCCAGCGAATGCACACGCTCGATGCCCTTGTAGAGAGGCGCAACCTGCTCGTCCAGAATACCGAACGCGCCATAGGCCCCATCGACGTGCAGCCACAATCCCTGCTCTTCACACAGGTCGGCGAGGGCATCGAGCGGATCGATGGCTCCGCTTTCCACGGTTCCGGCGGTCGCGGCCACACAGAAGGGACGTAGACCCGCTGCTCGATCTGCTATGATCTGTGCACGCAAACGGTTGATATCCATTTGCAAGGTAGGGGTTGAGGGAATGATGTGAATAGCGTCGCGACCCAGGCCCATGGCCTCGGCGGATTTGCGCACACAAAAATGACCCTGATCGGATTGATACAGGACGAAAGGACGATGCCCTCCCTGTACACCCTCGGCACGCACATCCCAGCCATCCATTTGTGCGGCCCATTGACGCGCAGCCTGTAGGCAGGTGAAATTGGCCTCCGAGCCACCGCTGACGAAGACACCAGCGCTACCCTCGACAGGGAAACCACACAGTTCCATCATCCACTGGACGGTACGCCGCTCTAGCTCCTGCCCGGCATGCTCACCTATACCACAATTGGGATTCATGGCAGCCTCTAGTGGCTTTATCAAAATACCCGCGTGTGCCGGAGCCGAGTTAATCCAGCCTGCGAAGCGAGGATGACCATTGCCCTGGGGAAATGGCAGGATCATGCGCCTGGTCAGAGCCAGCGTTTCTTCGAACGACTGCCCTTCTTCTGGCAATGTCTGTTCTCGAATAGTCTTACGTATACCATCGGGCATCGGTTGCCATACGGGCTTTTCACGTATACTACCCAGGTACGAGGCAGCCTCGTCGATCACCTCGTAGCCGAATTGTCTGAACTCCGTCTCATCAAAGGCCAGCCCTGGAGCAATCTGCGACGCTGTTTTTTCCACATAGCTGTGTATATCCCGCATCAAGTTATTCCTCCCTTATATTCTGCACATATTTATATTTAAAAGGAAGCTAGCTGCTTTACTCCCTTTTTGAAAATAATCTATCACATTAGGGGAATTATAACAGATTTTTATGAAAACTATGTGTGCGAAGTCGCAAGAAGTGGTAAAAAAAATGCGAAGGAATTCTCAAGAGGTTGAGATGATGGTGCAGATTGATGCTCTGTAGCCATCAATCTGCACACCGAGAGGAAAGAGGAGAGATTTTCTTCTATATACTCCGCGTTCGCAATTAACCAGCCTGGGCTTGCAGTTCGCCGAGCGTGACGTTCAAGGTCATTTGTTGGTTACCACGATAGACCTTGATGGCAACCTTATCGCCGGGGGTTTTATTCACCAGAATATCCCCCAGCACGGTGGCATCAGATACTTGAGTATTATCGACCTGCACAATCACATCTCCTACCTGCAATCCTCCTTTCGAAGCCGCGCCATTTTTATCTTCATTCACCACCAGCGCTCCGTGATCGACCGCAAGATTGTCCTGGGAGGCAATCTGCGGATCGACCGAAGCCGTTGTGACATTCAGACCAGCACGTCCGGTATGCGTTACTTTGCCGTTCTGGATGATCTGAGGCACCACAAACTTGACGCGGTTGGAGGGTATCGCAAAGCCAATACCATTCGCAGCCGCTCCCGACTGGTTATTGATGGCGGCCAGCGTGGGAATGCCGACCAATTGCCCCTGCAAGTTGACCAAAGCGCCACCGCTGTTACCAGGGTTAATAGGGGCATCCGTCTGCACGAGGTTCGGCAGAGTAATGCTTGAACCCGCATTGCCTCCAATACCACCACCATTGCCTGCATTTGGCGCGGTCTCCTGCGCACTACGTCCCAAAGCACTCACAATACCATGGGTGACGGTCTGGGTATCGCCCAGGGGATTACCAATCGCCATGACATCCTGCCCTACGCGCAATTGCGACGAGTCGCCAATCGGAGCTACCGTGATATTAGCGGGTGGATTGATCTTGACAACCGCCAGGTCATCGGTGGGATCGGTACCGACAACTTTCACATTGTGTTGGGTCGAACCGTCAGCCAGTACGACATCAACCGACTGAGCGCCATTGACGACATGATTGTTCGTGACGATGTACCCTTGTTTGTCGATAATCACGCCAGAGCCAAGCGCCGCGCCCTGCGCTGTCGTCACATTGATCTGCACTATTGCGGGACGTACAGCGGCGACCACATCTTCTTGTACCGTCTGCATGTTGTTACCAGAGAGCGCGGGAATGGCTGCTGGTTTACTTGTCCCCTGCTGGAATGCGCTACTGGTATCAGCAACCACTGTAGAGGAACTGTGACCAAATTGCCAGCCAGCAAACAGGCCAACGCCAAGCACGAGTAAAATGGCAACCACCAGAGCAATGATAGATCCGGTACGCAGGCCACGCCCCGAACGCTGAGAAGCAGGCGGCCCATAGGGCGATGCCTGCCCTGCCGCTGGCGGCCCATACGAGGACTGATGGGGTGATTGCCCCCCTGCGGGTGGGGTATACGCTAATTGATACGGGTTTGTTGAAGCTTGCGTGCGCTCATCATTCCGAGGAAGGTCGTTCATCGGATAGGGTATCGTCGAAGCGGGCTGTGGTTTCTCATCTTTAGGAACATCGGCCGACCGATACGGGTTGGTAGGGTCATTGTTGGGATTAGAATAGGACATGTTACCAGCACCTCCAGAGTTCTCTATAGCATACACTCTGTAATACGCTAAAGATTTTTATACGATGCACTCTCTGCTCACCATCAAGGGTTTCGTCACAGGCAGAGTACCAGAGCATTACGTCACCACCTTGTTTTCAGGTTCATCTACAGAATAACAGGTTAATTTGAGAAAACTTTGAGAGATTTGTAAAGAATTTGTATAGAAAATGATGATGAGTCCCATTACTCTTATCGTACTCTTGCAGTCTAAAAGGCTTGCCCATTGAGCATGATAATGAGATAATGGCTTATAAACAGGTAGGAAACTTTTTTTTCTTGGAAAATAAACAGCGTACCCCTTCTAGATTGAGGAAGATAACGGTGGATAGACAGCGAACCAGACCAGTTCCTGATCCTGGTCAACTCAGAGAACAAGCACGTGTTCAACTGCAAAGCAGGAATTGGACGCAGGCCAGAGCCTTGTTTACCCAGCTTCTGGCCCTGGATGAGCACGACACGGATGACCTGGCCGGTCTTGCCGCTACACTGGATCACCTGGAAGAATTCGAGGCGCTCTACACGCTTGCCCAGAATATTCTCGAACTGACGCCCGACGCAGCCCTTGGTTTCGCATATAAAGCCAGAGCATTGCAAAAACTCGAACGTTTATCGCAGGCCACCATTGCCAACGACCAGGCGCTGCTGCTCGACACCAACCTGGGGTTAGCCTGGATCAATCGTACCGGGCTGCAAATCTTACAACAAAAACTTCCCGATGCGCTGCGCAGTTCACAGCGCGCTATCGTCCTGGCGCCCGACGACGAACGGGCCTGGGCAAATCGTGGTAGTATTTTACTCGCAATCAATCGCCTGGCCGAAGCTCTGGAAAATACCGAACGGAGCCTGAATGTCGATCCTCACAACCTCTTTGCACTGCAAATCAAGGGCGAGATCCTCTGTAAGTTGGGTCGCATGCGCGACGTGCTCCCGGTTGTGAATCGCGCGCTGGACATTCAGCCGACCTACATGCCCGCGCTCATTCAAGCGGTACAGGCGTTGCGCGCGCTCGAAATGTACGGACCGCTCAAGGAAAGGGCGCGGGAACTCACACTCCTGCTTCCTGACAACCTGTTTGCCTGGGAAAACTACATGCGTAGCTTCCGTGGGCTGGGCGAATTCGACGAGACCAACCAGACACTGGACCGCGTCATTGAACTCGATCCAGACAACATCCATTTCTGGACCATCAAAGCTGATACCCTCTATCGCCTCGAACGCTATAAGGAGGCCACAAAAACAGCAGCCTATGCGCTACAACTCGACCAGGACTATCGGCCAGCACAGCGCATTCACGAAAAATCGCTGCGCCTGATGTACCAAAAGAAGAGTGCACGTAAAGCCGCTCTGGCTGAACCGCCCGGCGACTCAAATCTTTCGTGAAGTACCCCATGCCTAGAAGGCAGGAGCTTCTACAGAGATTGCTCCCTGTCGGCTGCTTCCCAACCGGAAAATGTTGATGGCGGCGTTGGTATCACGATCCAGGGAGCATCCGCACTCGCAGGTATGCCAGCGTTCGGATAGCTCCTTTTTGCGGATCACACCGCATCCTGAGCAGACTTGTGAGGTGTATTTGGGGGTGACGAAGACGGTTGTGCGTCCGGCCCATGCTGCCTTGACGCGTACCATATCCGTGAACATGCCCCAACCTGCATCGAGAATGCTCTTGTTGAGTCCTGCTTTTGAGGCTCGCCCATTGGGCAAGTACTTACCTGTGGCTTCATCCTGTTTGGGCTTTGGTGCTCTAGTGAGGTTGGCTGCCTGCAAGTCTTCAAACACGATCACCTGATAACGATTGACCAGTTGTCGAGAAGCTTTTTGGTGAAAGTCCTTCCGCTGGTTGCGCACCTTGCGATGAGCCTTGGCTACCAATGTACGAGCCTTGTCACGTCGATGACTCCCACGCCTCTTTCTCGACAAGGCTTGTTGGCGGCGTTGGAGCACTTTCTCGCTCGTGCGATAGTGGGGAGGATTTTCAATAAACGTGCCATCAGACAGTGCCGCGAAGTGGGTGATGCCCAGATCAATCCCCACATCCGTGTAGGCGACTTCCAACGGCGAAGGATCAGCACATTCACAGGAAAACACCACATACCACTGTCCTGACTCATATTTCACCGTACAGGTCTTTGGCGTCCCCTCAAGTAGACGATGCACACGGCACTTCACCGTGCCAATTTTTGAGAGCGTCACATGCTTTTCAGCCAGCGTATAGCCGCCTTGGGGATAGGTGAAACTAGCGTAGCGATTGCGACCCTGAAAGCGTGGGTGTCCTGGCTTTTCTCCATTTTTGCAGCGTCGAAAGAAGTGTTTGTAGGCCCCTTCCAGACGCAAGAGCACATCTTGCAAGACTTGCGAATGAATGTTCTTGTACTCAGGTCGAAGCTCTTTAATATCTGGCAGATCGCGCTTCTGTTCGTAGTAGGAGATCGATTTGCCAGCCATGCGGTAGGCTTCACGGCGTGAAGCTCGCCCAGCATTGTACAGTTCCCGACAACGGGCAAGCGTCCAGAATAACTTCTGTTCCTGCCCTTTCGTGGGGTATATCCTGTACTTGAATGCTTTCCTACTCACGTGGCTTCCTGTCCTTCTGCTTACGAGCAATGTGTTCGCGTATCGCCTGAACAATCTCCCAATTGATAGATCGTTCCTCATCCTGTGCCAGATGTTCCAATTCATCCCACACAGACTGTGGAATGCGAGCCTTAAACTGGTGTTCTTGCTTCTCTTTCATGACATCATTGTAGCATCAATGCGATGGTGTGTCAAGTACCACCACCCACGCCCCAAAAAAGAAAGAACGCGCCTTTCATCCCCATAGTTAGAAACCAGGGGGATGAAAGGCGCGTTCTTGCTAAAAACCGTTCAAAATCTTTTGTGACAACAAGTTTCTCAATCTCTTTGGCATAGGTAAGTTCTTCATCCTCATCAACAAACCT
>DATAYF010000497.1:0-11689 GCA_036272735.1 Ktedonobacteraceae bacterium | reverse complement strand
GCCGTCATTGCCGACCTGGTGGGCGATAACGTGGGCGACTGCGCCGGTCGTGGCGCGGACCTCTTCGAGTCTACCGCTGCCGAGACCATCGGTGCCATGATTCTTGGCGTCGCGCTCTTCCTCGCAACGCATAACGTTGGCTGGGTTATCCTGCCGCTGGTGGTGAGCGCCTTCGGTCTGATTGCTTCTGCTGTAGGTCTGCTGTACATCCGTCCCTCGGTCGTCATTGAGCCGGATAAAGCCGCCGGGCGTGATCCTGGCGATATTGCCATGGGGCAATTGAATATTGGTTATTTCATCACCTGCGGTTTGGCCGTTATCGGCATCTTCCTGGCCTGCGCTCTGCTGTTAGGTGGTCAGGGCATTACGGCCAATGGGCTGCCAGCCTGGGTCTGGTTTGGCCTGGCCGGTACGGTTGGTATTGTGCTGAGTATCGCCTTCGTGTACATCACACAGTACTACACTGCTGGCACACAACGTCCGGTCCGTGAAATCGCCGAGGCTACGCTAACGGGTCCCGCCACGACGATGATCACCGGCATATCCATCGCCTTTGAGTGTACAGCGATACCGGTGCTCGCTATTTGTGCCGCCCTGGGCCTCTCGTTTTTCCTGGGTAGCCAGGTACACGTCCCCATCGATCCAAGCTTTAATCCAGGTGTCATTAATGTCGGCGGCATCTTCGGCACTGCCGTTGCCACGATGGGCATGCTGATGAGCTGCGCCTACATCCTGGCGATGGACGCCTTTGGCCCCATCACTGACAATGCTGGTGGCATTACCGAGATGAGCGGGCAGACCGAGTCAGTGCGTGATATCACCGATGCGCTCGATAGCGTGGGCAATACCACCAAAGCCCTCACTAAAGGCTATGGCATTGGCTCCGCCGCACTGGCCGCATTTTTGCTCTTTAGCGCCTACCTTGACGTGCTCTTCACGTACAAGCATGATCCGGGTGTCTACCGCGTTGACCTGGCAAATATCCCCGTGTTTATCGCGGCCTTGATCGGCTTGACGCTGATCTTCTTCTTTACATCGCTCTCTATTCGCGCCGTGGGTACGGCGGCCAAGCGAATGATCGAAGAGGTACGACGCCAGTTCCGCGAAAATCCCAAGATTATGGCCGAGCGGGTGGAAGATCGCGTTGATCCCGACTACGCACGCTGTGTCGATATCAGTACGCGTGGCGCTCTGCGCGCCATGGTCCTACCCGGCGTCGTTGCCGTGCTGACACCCATTGTCGTTGGCGCTCTGCTTGGACCACAGGCGGAGGCTGGCCTGCTGATGGTGGGAACGATGGGTGGTATCGTGCTGGCACTCTTCCTCAATAATGGTGGTGGTGCCTGGGATAACGCCAAGAAGTACATCGAGGCTGGCTACCTGCGCGTCAATGAGAATGGCGACATGCTTGATCGCCTCGATCCCACTGGCATCGTGCTGGGCAAGAAGAGCGAGGCGCACAAAGCCAGCGTGGTTGGCGATACCGTGGGTGATCCTTTTAAGGATACCGCCGGTCCTTCGCTGCACGTGTTGATCAAGCTGCTGAGCACGATCACCCTGGTGCTGGCACCATTGTTCCTGTTCCTACACCCATAAGATCTTGCAAGCAGGTTAAGCAACAAAAAGAGGTCGCTCATTCGGGATCGAACAGAGCGACCTCTTTTTATGAGTTGGCAAATGATAGTATATTTTTCGTCAGCACTCCACTAGAGAATATATTTCGTACAGTCGGACAACTTAATTTCTGACTTGAGAAATTGGCTTAAAAAGGCTTGCGATATATATATATGCACGTATACTACTAGGCAGGAAATATTGTTTGTATGTTTTGCATACATCGGTATTTCACTAAAATTTTGGAAGGATCTAATCTCATGAAGATCTGTCGTTATTTCTGGCTCCCCTTAATCGTCTTAACTTGCGTCGTATTACTTCCGTCCTAGCTACTCCCAATGCTCATGCAAGTACTCAGGCTTCTCCATCTCACTCTAGTAGCTGTACAGTCCAAATGGTATATCTGCATGGCAACAATCCTTCAACTGAGAAATGCCTGAAGCAAGGATTAGTATCTGGTAAGGCAACCCCATTTACTTACACTACTGGTTGTTCATCTTCAGCGTTAGCAATTGAAACGACAGACGGTTCCTATCAAGGCCACTATCTTTGTTTTCTTGGTACAGGATTTGTCAACCTAACTGATTATATCTATATTTGGCCCTTCAGCTGGAATGACCTCGCCGATTATGCTGGTACTGGGTGTAATTATGGGGTTTTCTACCAAGATATTAATGGGAATGGTAGCCAAGAAGATTTTAACCCAGGGCACCAAATTTTCTTTGGCAGTACCCCTGGTTCATTGCCATATAAGTCTCTCTCTTCCTTTGAAATAGATGCTACTATTACTTGTTAACGCATGTAGCAATTGTTAATGGCACTTATCGACCAAATGAAACAATCAAGGTTATGTACAGGGAGTCACAGTATTTTGCCTACCTCTACGCAGCAAGAGTGCAACATAAAAAGTGCGCTCGTCCTGCGTAGCGCCGACCTTAGTGGCGGCCCATGGCGTGAGCACGATGGGAGGGAGCCGGGATCGGCGCTACGCGGATTTCCAGCCGAACGGTATTGCCATGGAAGGTTATCTAGGTAGGAGACCGCTCAGCACCTGATCGACCAGCAGTTCCGGCCAATCAGGAGGAATGGGATCGCCGGCGATCGCGAGGGCGTAGTAGCTGCCAACGAGCTGGCTCACGGCGAGTTCGATATTTGCCTGTGGCGCGAGCTCATTGCGTGTTTGCGCTTCGTGCAGAAGAGCGCGCAGCATCTCTCGCCGTGAGCGTACGATATGTTCACGCAGCGTGGCGAGCAATTCTGGGGTCGCACGCTCCTCGGCCAGCGCGCTCCCAATGATCGCCATGCTATATGGCGTATCCATGCTTGCGCGAAAATGTCGTAACTGCGTCACCAGATCCTGGCGCAGATTGCCGCTCGGTTTTGGCAGACCGGACGTGCCGCGCGCATGCATAATCGCGTCTGTCACCAGTGCGGCTTTAGAAGCATAGCGCAAGTAGATCGTGGCCCGCGTGGTGTGGGCTGCGGTCGCAACATTATCCAGAGAAAGATGCGCATATCCCCCCTCAGCCAGTAGGCGTAGCGCCGCTTCGAGGATGCGCCGATCCAGTTCGGCCTGCCGTGGCCGGCCACGGAGCTGCTTAGAATCCATACGCTATCCCTTCCTTCCTTGTGGCACAACGTTTCATTTCCATTGCTCACGTCGCAATGGTTTTCCACCAACATGGTGAGCTGGCCCTTGACTAATTACTATACAAAGATGTATAGTAATTAGTCAAGGGAGCGTTAGAAGCGCTTCTCTCGCTATCAGTCAATGATAGCGCAGCATGAAAGGGGATCGCAATGATTGAATCACTTCCTCCCACGGCGGTTATCCGCGTCTCACGCGGCAATTTTGATCCTGCTCGTTTCGAAGAAGTTGATCGTATGACAAAAGAAACTGGTACGTACCTTATTCCCGCGATTCAAAAACTCCCTGGCCTGCTTTCCTACTACGCCGGCGCATCGCCAGATGGCTCTATGGTTCATGTCAGCGTCTGGGACAGCGAAGAACATGCGGAGCAGATGAGCAGGCTTAAAGAGATGATTGTCGATGCCAGGCGCGATGCGGAGGCAGCTGGCGTGACTTTTATCCCGATCGTCAACTACCCTCTTTCCTGGACCATCTAACGCAGCAATTGTGTGACCGATGCCAGGCTTACATCTGTCCATCCGGGAGAGCAGTCATTGGTCGCTTTCCGCACGAATGGACTGGAAAACGGTTCTGACGCAAAGTTAGTGGTAAGCCCATCAATAATAAGAGAAGAGAAATTGTTTCTTCCTCGCTATGTCAGTCCTCTGCATGCTCCTGTTGCAGAGGTTACCACCAACTTTGTGTCAGAACCTGGAAAACAACGCGAAGGTCCGTTCGTGGATCTGAACTGCTCTTGTCGAGGAGCAAACAGAGCAGGCATATTCTGCTCTTGCAACAAGAAAGACAGGAATGATGAAAACGAGAGCAATGCTGGCGGTGCCACCTGTGGTGGCACCAGATCAACGCCAAGCCTGGGGATCAACTCGGCAGGAGCTTGTTCGACAGGTGGCGCTCGGGGCAACGGTCTCAGAGGCACTGAGGCGCTGCTCCGTTCCGATGCATCGGAGCACCGTGTACCGGCTCCTCAAGCGTGTGGAGTGTGAAGGCGAACACGCCTTCGTCGAGAGGCGCCACGGTCACCCGGTCAAACTCTGCGGGGAGGTGCTTACCTGTGTGCTGGATTACTGCCAGAACCACGCGTCTATCGCAAGCTGCGAGGTCCAACGCCTCGTGGCTGAGCGCTTCAGTCTCTCGGTGAGTATCAGCCAACTGAACCGTGTGCGCGCCGCTCACGGGCTGAGCCGAAAGAACCCGCCACGAGAAAAAAAAGCCGAAAACGGGCCTCACCATTGCCTCTGGATCTCATGAGCACGCTGGTGGCTTGCTCCTCTTAGCAGCAGCCACCGAGACTGGACTGCTCATGCAGTTGGAGCAGGCTTTGCCACCTCCTCTAGCCCCAGCGTGTCTTCCCCTGGCAGGCAGTGCAGCAGTCCGCCGACGCCTGTTGCTCACACTTCTGTTTTTGGGAACGGTCGGGTTACAGCGCACGTGGGATCTGCGCGGCTATACCGCCGATGGTTTGGCGCTCCTCACCGGGCGAACGCACGCCTATGGGTATCGCTACACCGAAGCCTTTTTGTCGCAGATCGCCTGTGCCGATGGAGCTGAACGCTTCACCAATGCTCTTGCCTGCTGGACCACGCACCTCTGGCATGCACCTGTAGAAGAAACAGGAGAAACAGCACTGCCGCACGCACTGACCTGCTATGTGGACGGGCATCGCAAGCCCGTCTACAGTGATGTGCTCATCCCACGCGGGCTGATCGGGCGTCTTGGTGTGGTTCTGGGTTGCCGGGCGCTCCTGTTGCTGCATGACGAGCACGGCCATCCCCTCTTCGTCACCACCCATCGAGGGGACCAGCATCTCACTGCGGGCGTCCCCACATTCCTGGCACGCTATGAACAGCACGCGGAGCACAGTCAGGTCGCACGAATGATCGTGGATCGGGAGGGCATGGCCACCGAATTCCTTGCTAGCTTGCACGCGGAGGGACGCCGCGTGGTCACGATCTTGCAAACCAGCCAGTATCGAGACCTCACTTCCTTCTCCGAGGTGGGTACGTTTGTGCTCTTGAGTACGGATGCCCACGGGCAGGTCATCCTGGAAGTCGCTCCGGCTCGCATCAGCTTGCCGCGCGACGGGCATCCCGACAAACCGTTGCATTTATAGGTGGCAGTGATCCGCGACCTGCGCCGGACGGTTCCGGTTCGGCCTGATCCAGAAGAGGCAGAGGTCCCGCCTCGCTGGGACAGCGATCTGCTCCCTGATGAGCGGACCTGGTGGCGTGAAGGATGGCATGCCACTGCCGTTCCGGCCAAAGAAACGACCCCGAAACTCATCCCCATTGTGACCACACAAGAGACTCCCACCATCGATGCAGTCGAGCTTGCCCAGACCTATATTCACCGCTGGTCTGCACAGGAAAACATCATCAAAGATTACCTTCTGCCTCTGGGATTAGATACCAATCACGGGTTCGCGAAAGTTGCCGTGGAAAATTCGGAGGTAGCGAAACAACGAACGCACCTGGAGCAGCGGCTCGCCAGGCTCAAGCAATGGGCCCAGAGTGCAGGCAAACGCGAGGCCCAGGCCAGCCGACGACGCGGGCGGCTGCGAAAAACCTTCACGAGCCGGAGCAAGGAGTTGTATCAGGAACTGTGGGCGTATCAGCGCACCTTGGAAGAGCAAGAGGTAGCCGATCATGTGCTGCGACGGGAGATTAAGGAGCGCAAAGCCGCCGCTGATGCCGAGTTGGAACAGCTCCGCATCAAAGAATGGCGTGCCTATGAGCAATGTAACACCGAGTTCCGCAAACAAGAACGCTATTGCAAAGAGCAACGTGAGGTCTTGCGCGCATTAGAAGATATGAAAGCACAGGAGAAAACCATGTATGAATTGGATCACCGAAAGGATCAGATCATGACCGTGTGTAAAGTGGCACTGGCGAATCTGGCGATGTGGGTACGTGACCACTATTTCCCGTCATCCTATGGGCAAGCTACCTGGCGGCGCTTGCTGCCGTTTTTTCTGCTCCCCGGTACGGTCACTCAGAACACCACGATGGTTCAGGTCGAGCTCTGCCCGTTCAACGACCGTGAACTCAATCGAGACCTGGCCATCCTGTGTGAGCGGGTCAACCAAACATCGCCGCACCTGCCTGATGGACGCCGACTCTCGTTTACTATCCGCTCAGCCTGTTGCATTCTTGCTGCGCAGAAGGTGGCCAAAATACCGTGACTCCCTGATGTAATACCTTGATTGTTTCCCTTTCCAAGTATAAAATTTAGAGTAGGCTGATATAAACGGCATTCGCTTGTACGATAAGAATGAGGCATACATGGAACCACAACGCAACTACAGACAAAGCGGGGAACCATATACTGAAGAGTCTTCTTTTTCCACATTCCTCCCTCAACCATAGAAAATCAACACACACAAAGGTCGAAGTACTCTTATCTTAAATATCATTTTGCAATGTATTCTCTTTGTCTCATCGTTTTATTTAGGTTTCGCGATTTCTGACCCAAGGAATGGGATCCCGCTTTTAATCAACACATTATTCGTCAATGTGTTTTTCTTCATAATAGCATGGATAATTCCTCATAATCAGATTCCAGATAGAAGAAGAAAGCTATATTCGTGCCTGGCTTTCATTTTAACGGCGATATTGTTTTACTTCTCTTCAATCGTAACAAGCAATGATGGTATGGCTGCTGGCCTGCTGATCTGGTTTATCATATTACTACTAGACGCCGTTTTGTACTGGCTTGCTAGGAAACTTCCGCCTATAACAATCTAGCCTGCTTAGCAAATTGTTGCATTATGCCTTCTTTGTGTGTTATAACCACATCTAAACATTCCAGTATATCTAATTGGATGAATTACGTGTGGAGGGGTGACTTTATGTATTCTTCTTTTTACCATCGGCATCGTTTTATACCCATTTATAGCTTATTATGTTTAGTGCTCTGCTTCCTGCTCGCTGGTTGCGACCTCAACATCCCTGGTAGCAATACCGCCCTGTTTTCCTCCACCAGTAGTGGCACCTGCCAGGCGAATTGCACTGCTGGCCCTGGCGTGCAAGGAGTACAGATCTTCGTCGAGCCGCAAGCGGGCGATCACGTTATCACGGATGCCATCTCCAATGCGCAAAAATCGGTCTGGCTCGAAATGTACATCCTTACTGACCGCAACGTCATCAGCGGACTCGAAGAGGCGGCGCATCGTGGTGTTGACGTACGGGTTCTGCTCGAACCACATCCCTATGGTAGCGGTTCACTCTCAACCTCGGAAACGCTTGACCGTCTGAACGCGGCAGGGGTGCAGGCCAAAGCCGCCAGCCCTAGCTTTTCCCTCACCCACGAAAAGGGCATGGTCATCGATGGAAAGACTGCCTGTATCACGACGATGAATTTCTCGCTTTCGGCGCTCGGTGGCAGCAGCAGCGCCACCAACCGCGAGTATGGCATTATCGACAACAATACTCAGGATGTTCAGGGCGCCATGGATATCTTCGACGCCGACTGGAACCGCACCACCGCCCAGGTGAGCGACCCCAACCTTGTTGTGAGTCCGGTCAACTCGCGCCAGGCCCTGGAATCACTGATCCAGGGTGTACATAAGAGCTTGATAGTTGAGACCGAAGAGATGCAGGATCAAGGTATTGAGCAAGACCTGGCAAACGCCGCCAGGCATGGCATGCGTGCAGGTCATTCTACCTGCATCTAGCGGTGGCTCCAGCAATAGCGGCAACGATGCCGGTATCCAAACGCTCAGCCAGGCAGGGGTTCAGGTGCGCGAGGATGCTCATTACTACATCCATGGCAAGATGATGGTTGCCGATGGTCAAAAAGCATTTGTTGGCTCCGAAAATTTTTCGAGTGCCTCACTGGACAAAAATCGTGAGCTTGGTATTTTGCTGGCTGACCACACAGTCATCGCGACGCTCCAACAGACCTTTCAACAGGACTGGGGCGATTCGCAAAGCGGCCTGTAGCGCCAGGTTACATAGATGAGACTGTATGGGGCCCGGCCCCATACAGTCTCATCTATGTACTCCGCTTTAACAATGACAATTACCTGTTGCACGTGGTACGATTATAAAAAAATCTGGGAGGCGCATCGTCATGGTTACAGAAATCGCTATTTTCACCGCACTTGCGGACAAAGAGGACGAGCTTGGGCAGGCTATTATTCGTGGTCTGGATGCCATTCGCCAGCACCCTGAATGTATTTCAGCACACGCCACCCGCTGCGTCGAGCAGCCCAATCGCTATATGCTGACGGTAATTTGGAGTTCACTCGAAGCGCATACCGTTGATTTCCGTAATGGGTCGCTTTTCGCACAGTGGCGCAGCAATATCAATGGATTATTCTCTGAGCCTGCGGAAGTATTCCACTATCGGGCCTTTTAAAAAGAAGCTATAGGTGGTAGTATAGTTTCACTCAAAATACGACGTTGAGGAGTATTTGTATGACTGAAGAGCAAGACGTGCTCAAAGAAGGTTCACCTGCGGCTGAACACGAAGCATCTGCGGGACAGGAACGAGGTCAGGCAGAGGAGCAGCTAATGGCGCGTGCCGCCACGTTGCGCCACCAGATCGAGGACGCAAACTACCACTATTATGTTTCGGATAATCCCGTACTTACCGATGCCGAGTACGATCAGTTGATGATAGAGCTGCAACGGATTGAGAGTGAGCATCCCGAACTACAAACACCCGACTCACCGACTCAGCGCGTTGGCGCGGCCCCCATTCAGGACGTGCCCCAGCGCCACCATCCCTTGCCCATGCTCAGTCTTGCCAACGCCCGCAGTGAACAAGAGCTACGCGACTGGTATCGTCGCGCGCAAAATATTGTGCCCAATGCCACCTTCAGCTACGTTTGCGAACTAAAAATCGATGGTTTAGCGATGGCACTCACCTACGAGCAGGGCAACCTTACTATTGGGGCAACGCGTGGCGACGGCCTGATCGGCGAAGATTGGACCCCCAACGTGCGTACCACGCGGACGATTCCACAGAGATTGCGCGGCAAGCACATTCCAGAAAAAGTGGAGGTGCGCGGCGAAATCTATATGCCCATTCAGAGCTTTGAACGGCTGAATGAAGAGATGGCACGCGAGAAGCTCTTCGCCAACCCTCGTAACGCCGCCGCTGGTTCTCTGCGCCAGAAGGACTCGCGCATCACCGCCTCGCGCCAGCTTAATTTCTTCGGCTACCAGGTTGGGTACATAGAGGGTTCGCCCATTCGTACGCACTGGGAGGCACTCCAACTGATCAAAGAATGGGGCTTTCCGGTCAACCCCAACATCAAGCTTGCACAATCGCTCGAAGAAGTGCTCGAATTTTGCGCCGTGTGGGAACAGGAACGTTTCAAGCTGCCCTACGAAATCGATGGCGTGGTGATTAAGATCAACGACCTGGCGCAACAGGAGGAGCTTGGCACCGTGGCACGCGATCCACGCTGGGCCATCGCCTTCAAATATCCACCCGTGCAGGTCGCCACCAGGTTGCTCGACATCGGCATCAACGTTGGTCGCACCGGCAGCATCAACCCGTACGCCATACTGGAACCGATCAATATTCGCGGCGTCACCGTCTCGCGTGCCGCTCTGCATAACGAGGGCGATATTCAGCGCAAGGACCTGCGCATCGGTGATTGGGTGCTCGTCCAACGAGCGGGCGAAGTGATTCCGCAGGTCGTCAAACCCGTACTAGAGCGCCGCAGCGGCCAGGAGCAGGTCTATCATCTGCCCGAGCGCTGCCCCTATTGCGATACGCCCATCGTACGCGATCCAGAAGAGGCAATGGCCTACTGCCCCAATACACAATGTCCTGCGCGCCTGCTCGAAACCATCAAGCACTTTGTATCAAAAGGGGCGATGGACATGGACACGATTGGCGAGAAAACGTGCGAACAGCTTATGAACGCGAACCTTATCCACACGGTCGCCGATTTCTACACGCTGACTCGCGAGCAACTGCTTTCGCTCGAAGGAGTCAAAGAAAAAAGCGCCGATAATATGCTCAAAGCCATCGAGGCCAGCAAAACGCGCCCCCTTTCACGCGTGCTCTTCGCCATCAATATCCGCTACATGGGCGAGAAAACCGCGCAAATTATCGCCCGCGCCTTTAGCAATATCGACAAGTTATTGGCCGCCAGCGAGGAAGATATCACCAGCCTGCCAGGCATTGGTCCGATTGTTGGTCATAGCGTCTATATATGGCTACAAGAAGAGCACAATCGTGCCTTGCTCGAACGTTTGCGCCAGCAAGGTTTGCGTATGCAGGAGGAGCAGCACAGTATCGATGGCCCGCTCTCCGGCCAGACCTTCCTGCTCACCGGTCGCCTGAATACCATGACGCGTCCCGAGGCCGAAGCGGCGCTCAAACAACTCGGCGCAACCATCGCTACGGGCGTGAGCAAATCGCTCAACCACCTGATCGTCGGCGAAGACGCTGGCTCGAAGCTGACCAAAGCCCAAAAAGCGGGTGTGCCCATCCACGACGAGCAATGGCTACAAAATCTGTTGCAAGAGCATCCAGAGGCTTAACATAAACATAAGTGTTGAAGTGAGTGAACACATTCTTCGGGCAGCGGAAAAACTTTCGAGATAAAGGGAAAACTGCTCTCGACCCCTCGCCGTATGGTGCGCAGAGTTGGGGGCGGTTAATAGGCAGTCCACTTGGACAAAAACCTTTTGCTAGTTGTGCCAGATCCGACTTACCCACTGCGGCACCTCGTTTGGACGTGCCACAACGCTCGCCCCATGCCCGCGCGACCAACAAGGGGGGCACGGTACCCGTGGGCAGTCAGCGGCTTTCGCCTTCCTCCACCCGAGCCAGCCACTCACGCATGAGGGCGTGGCAGAGTTGATCCTGTTCGATATTCACAAAATGTCCGGCCCGATCGAGCACAGCGAACGTCGCTCTGGGATAGGTGTCCAGCAGATCCCAGACGTCCCGGTATCCACAGATCTGGTCCTGTCGTGCGGTCATAATGAGTGTGGGGCCACCAAAGGGGACGGGTGGTGCCACTTCAAAGGAAGAGGGGCCTGCCGCCTCCAGCCGCGCCTGGTGGGAGTGGTCGGCGAGCTGGACCTCCGCCAGCACCTCGCGCACCACCTCAACCACCGTGGGGCTCTGCACCACGATGAGGTCCGCGACCGGCCCAAGCTCGGAAAGACACTGCGGGTCTTCCACTAGCGTGGTTCTGGGTGGGAGATGAGCCTGTGTAGGATCTGCCTTCACCTGGGGTGCGCAGAGCATCAGGCCATCGATCAACGCTGTCCTGCGCGAGGCCACGCCACGGGCCATGTACCCCCCATAGGAGTAGCCGGCGAGCACGAAGCGTTGACCAGGGATGACCGTGTCGATGAACGCCAGCACCGCATCGAGCATCTGATCGTGCGTGGCCAGACGGTCCACGCTCGGGGTGAGTCCCGTGCCGGGCAAGTCAGGATAGATACGCAGCCAGCC
>DATAYF010000496.1:0-5767 GCA_036272735.1 Ktedonobacteraceae bacterium | reverse complement strand
CCAGTGGTGGGACTACGACGATATCAGTGATGGATATGGGTGCAAATGTGTATTGCCGGAGTTTGCTGCCATCAGTGGTCTTATCAGGAAGTCACAGTAAACGAAAAACAATGCATCTGATCTGCAACACGGTGCCATTTGCGTACCGCAAATGGCACCGTGTTGCATTCTTCCTGCGCTCTCTAAAAAAAGACCGTGACTCCCGGATGAGCCTATCCCAAAGGAAGGGAAATTTACATGCTCTTAATTTATCTATAAAGAATAGTTAATGCATGAGTGATACGGTATGAGTGGAAGGCGGACAGGAGGGAAAACCTGCTGGCCGCCCGAAGCTGTAAACAGTATATATATTGCTCGTTAGGAAGCGAGCAGGAGGACTCATGCCCAAACAGAAAAACCTTGCACTCCTGTTGGGAGCCGCAGTGGTAATCAGTATGCTTATTTCGGCCTGTGGAGGAAGCACTCCTACTACTAATGGGACACCTACCGCAGGCTGCCCGTCAGTTTCCGGTTTGACTGGCGCTGGATCGACATTTGATAATCCCCTTTTTTCTCAGATGTTTGCTCCGGCCAACTATCCGAAGTCCAAATGTGGGGTGAATGTAAACTATCAGTCGGTCGGCAGTGGTGCAGGCATTAATCAGTTACTTGCCCACACCGTAGACTTTGGCGCGACAGATACCCCCTTAACGGACGTGCAGGAGGGCACAAGCACGGGCGGAACGATCATCCATGTCCCGGTCACGCTCGGCGCAGTTGCACTGTCGTATAACCTTGCGAGTGTCTCGGGTCATCTGAACTTGACGCCCGCCATCGTCTCGGGAATCTATCTTGGAACCATTACCTCCTGGGATAACGCGGCCATCAAGGCGGCTAACCCAGGTGTCACCCTCCCGCATGAAACCATTACCTCGGTGCATCGCTCCGATGGTAGCGGCACGACCGGTATCTTTACGCACTATCTCAGCGCGGTCAGTCCTGCCTGGTCAACAAAGGTCGGCGCGGGCACGACGGTCAACTGGCCACTTGGTGTGGGTGGCAAAGGCAATGCGGGCGTCGCGGCGGCGATTAAGAGCACGCCTGGCTCGATCGGGTACGTCGAACTGGCGTATGTGATTTCCAACAATCTCTCCTATGCCGCTGTTACCAATGCCAATGGCAAGCATGTCTTGCCTTCTCTGGATGGAGCGAAGGCTGATGCGGCTAATGTGACAACCATCCCCGCCGACCTGCGCTTCTTCATTGTCAACGCAGCGGGTGATGCCTCGTATCCCATCTCTGGCTTCTCATGGGTGGTGGTCTATCAGCATCAGACGAATGTCAACAAAGGCCAGGCGGTCGCGAACATGCTCTGGTGGATGATACACGAAGGGCAGCAGTACTCGACGCCGCTCAGTTATGTCCCGCTGCCTGCTGCCCTTGTGACCAAATCTGAGAATCAGATTAAGTCCATGACGTGCGGTAGCAATAACGCGCCTTGCTATACAGGGCTTGTCAAGTAGTTACAAGTATCGGCAAGCGAGTTAACATCTCACTTTCCCAAAAAAGAGGCATGTTTCCTATCGTTAGTCGTAGATATTCGCGTGGATACAGGGAACATGCCTTCAGCAAAGACTATCAATAGCACGATGCCAATATAAAAAGGAAGTGGTATTGTATGCAAAAGAGTCTTTCTCGAACGAGAAGAGTAACGCGGCTCCTTGGACAGGGCAATCGTCCTCTCAGCGATGTGCTTTTCCGTGGTTTTACCCTTCTGCTCGTTTTGTTCGTCGTAGTGATCATTGTGGGCGTTACAGGTGTTCTCATCGTTAATTCTTGGCCTACGATCCAACACTTTGGTTTGAGTTTTCTCACAAATCAAGCACTTGACCCAGTTCACAACGTATTCGGTGTCGCCCCAGCCATTTTTGGCACCTTGGTAACTTCAGCATTTGCACTCCTTTTCGCTGTCCCTATTGGAATAGGAACAGCTCTTTTTCTTGTAGATTTCTGTCCACGACCTCTTCAGAAACCGCTGGCTTTTATTGTAGAATTGCTGGCTGCTGTTCCCAGTGTGATCTATGGTCTGTTTGGTTTTCTCGTCCTGGCTCCCTGGTTGCAAACCTCAGGAGACCCCTGGCTACAAAAATATCTGGGCTTTCTGCCCTTTTTCCAAGGTCAGTATCATGGACTAGGTTTGCTTGCTGCGGGACTTATCCTGATGATTATGGTGTTGCCTTTGATTACGAGCGTATCGCGTGAAGTTATTCTGACGACGCCACCAGCGCAACGTGAGGCACTTCTCGCATTAGGCGCGACGCGTTGGGAAGTCATCCGGCACGCGATTATCCCTTACGCACGAGCCGGTATTATGGGCGGAGTAATCCTAGCGCTCGGTCGCGCGCTTGGTGAGACTATGGCAGTCACTATGGTTATTGGCAACCAGGCCTCGCCTATCAGTGCGAGTTTTTTTAGTACCGGCTACACGCTGGCAAGTGTGATCGCGAATCAGTTCAACGAAGCAACGCCAGGTCTCTTCTTCTCGTCGGTGATTGAGGCCGGCCTGCTCGTATTTATTATCACGCTGATAACAAATGTTCTGGCGCGTATTCTGATCTACCGGATGGGCCGGGTCGGAGGACTTGTCGCATGAGTGTCACTGTCGAAAAGCCACCCGTTACAACAAATCCTTTTCTGGCTCCACGCACGGTGCATAACACGCGCAGACGTGTGAGTAATAGCTTGATCATCATTTTCGCGGTGCTTGCAACCGCATTCGCTGTGGCGGTCTTGCTCTTCTTGCTGCTCTATGTGGTACATGCAGGGCTTCCCAATATCAATTTGGACCTGTTTACTCAAATCCCTACTGCCAATGGGGCGCCTGGGGGCGGTATGGCGAATGGTATCCAGGGATCGCTGATCCTGGTGGGTCTGGCATCGCTTTTGGGGGTCCCGCTTGGCCTTTTCACCGGCATTTATCTTTCTGAGTTTGGGCGTGGACCCATTGCCATGGGAGTGCGTTTCCTGGTGGATGTACTGACCGGCATTCCGACCATCATCTTTGGTCTGTTTGCCTGGATCTTTGTCGTGGTTCCTCAGCAAACCTTTTCCGGCCTGGCAGGCGGCGTGGCCCTGGGTATTATCATGATCCCTATCGTTGCTCGTACCTCGGAAGAAGTGCTCCACTTAGTGCCAGAAGAGTTACGTGAGGCTTCGCTCGCTCTTGGTGCGACTGAATCTCGAACTATCCTGCGTGTCGTCATTCCTGCAGCACGCAATGGTATCATTACTGGTGTTGTTCTTGCCATGGCACGTGTCGCTGGCGAGACGGCTCCGCTCTTGATGACTGCCTTTGGCAATCCCTTCTTTAATTCTGATATTACCCAGCCTATGGATGCGCTCCCTTTACGTATCTTTAACTTCGCGGAAAGCCCCTATCAGGCGCAGATCAATCAGTCCTATGCTGGTTCTCTTGTGCTCATTGTGCTCATTGTGCTGACTTCGTTTGCGATCCGCTGGGCAACAGGAGGATTTCAACGCGATGGGCGCCGGTAGCTCGCTTCTGAGGAATAAAGTGTCAATCCTGCTTTTGTTGGGTGATGCAGCAATGAGCAAGGGGGAAAGGAGCACATTTTGTCAATAGAAGTTCGTAACCTGAATGTGTGGTACGGGCGTTCTCAGACCCTTTATGATATCAATCTCTCGATCGAATCACCGGGTGCTACCGCCATCATTGGACCATCTGGGTGCGGAAAATCTACTTTTGTCCGCTGCCTGAATCGCATGCACGAGGAAGTAGTGGGTGGGCGAGTGGAGGGAGAAGTGCTTATTGATGAGATAGATATTTACGGACATGCAATCAAGCCAATGTATGTGCGGCGTCATATCGGCATGGTGTTTCAGCGCCCCAATCCCATACCAACGCTCAGTATTTTTGAGAATGTCGCTCTCGGCGTTCGCCTTAATGCGCTGGCTCAAGGGGCGGGACTCAAAGAAGTTGTTGAGCGTAGTCTTAGGCAAGCTGCACTCTGGGAAGAGGTCAAGGATCGTTTGGGAGAGCCAGCTTCTCAACTGTCTGGTGGACAGCAACAGCGACTCTGTATCGCTCGTGCCCTGGCTGTCGGGCCAAAAGTTCTGCTTATGGATGAGCCTTGCTCGGCACTTGATCCTATTTCAACCTTTCAAGTTGAAGAGCTTATCAATCAGTTGAAAAGCACATACCCGGTCGTCGTTGTAACCCATAATATGCAACAAGCGGGTCGTATTGCTGACAAAACTGCCTTCTTTCTTCAAGGAAAGCTTATCGAGGTTGGTGAGACAACGAGATTCTTTTCTCATCCGGAGCAGAAGGAAACCGAAGATTATATTACTGGACGCTTCAGTTAGCTAAATAGGAAGAGACAGAATAGCTGTTATCCCTAGCAATGAAGGAGAAGACAAACATGAACTTTATAGCCAACATGCCGAACTCTGGAGGAAATACAGGGAGTGACCTACCCGCTGGGGCTTCTATCTTCTCGCGCAAAGTTGCGCGCAGTGGCCACATCTCATATGAGGGTCGTCCCTATTTTATCAGTAAAACCCTTGCCGGTTGTTACATCCGCTTAGTTGTTCTGGCTGATCGCCTGATTGTGGATACGGCTATCCCTTTGCATAAGGAGTATCCACTCGCTTAACAGAGAGAGAGTAAAGAATTTATCAAGCATTGGTAGCAATGGTAAGTAGCGCCATGGAACTATCTACTCGTTGCTCGTTTCTTTGAATTTCCAGTGAGTGACAAGGAGGCGTTATGGATACAAGTTTGAATCAGCCCGGTGCAGAAAAAAATCAGTGGGAGTACCCATCTCCTGAATCGCCATCGGTGCCGAAGCTACAACTTGGTGAAGCCACAGCGCGGGTTAATGCCGAGGCTGAAGTAAAAATTGATGTGCAGCATGAGAATTTCTGGTATGGGCCAAAGCAGGCCCTTTATGATATTTCCATGTTGATACGTGAACACCAGGTGACAGCGCTGATTGGTCCTTCAGGTTGTGGAAAGTCCACGTTTTTACGCACGCTTAATCGCATGAACGACCTGATTCCACACACCCGTATCGAGGGGGAAGCGCTGCTTGCTGGAGAAAATATCTTTCGTAATGATGCGGATGTTGTGACATTACGTAAACGTGTTGGGATGGTCTTTCAGCGCCCCAACCCGTTTCCAAAATCAATCTTTGAAAACGTAGCTTATGGCTTGCGTGTCCAGGGGAAATCTGGCAAGTATATACGAGAACGGGTGGAAGCGAGCCTGCGTGGTGCAGCGCTGTGGGATGAAGTAAAAGATCGGCTAAAGACATCGGCCCTTGGACTTTCTGGCGGTCAACAGCAGCGCCTGTGCATTGCTCGCGCCATCGCGGTTAATCCCGATGTGCTCTTGATGGATGAGCCAGCTTCCGCACTCGATCCCATTGCGACACTGAAAATTGAAGAGCTGATCGTGGCACTGGCAAAGGATTATACGATTGTGGTTGTAACCCACAATATGCAACAGGCGGCACGCGTCTCGCAGTATACCGGCTTTTTCTTGAGTGGTAAAATGCTCGAGTATAGCCCGACTGTTGACCTCTTTGGGCATCCAGTGCAGAAAGAGACTGAAGATTATATTAGTGGAAGATTTAGTTAGGCCATGAAAATACCAACAATGCATAGGGTGAGCCGTGGGGCGTAAAATTCTGATTGTAGATGACGAAGCTGTGCTCGTTGAGACAATCGCATAAAAAAGTTTTTCTAGCTTATCGACAAGCGGCCT
>DATAYF010000495.1:0-26100 GCA_036272735.1 Ktedonobacteraceae bacterium | reverse complement strand
GGGAACAACCTCGCATTCATATCACGATCAATGGAAAGGAGACAGCAGGGACAACGATACATCCGCTCAGACAAAGGTATCTTTTGCCGATGTCCACATCTGCTACAGGTTTGCGACGTGTAGGCCGGGTTTACTTTGATGAACTGCCTGCCAGCTTCTTCCGCTTTGCACGACAGTTGCTCAAAGAATGCCGACCATGCCGCATCACTAATGCTCTTTGCCAGGCAGTGATTGTGCACCGTGCGATTAATAGTGAGGTCTTCCACGCAGATCAGACCAAAGCGGTCTACAATCTGGCGGCTTTCCTGGTGGGTGAAGCCTTCCCGTCGCCAGGCGATACGCTCATGGACACGTGCTATGACCTTGCGATGCTTCCGACGTTCAGGCGTACCCTTCGCCAGTTTGGAGTACTTGCGCTGAACTTTGGCGAGAGCTTTCTCTTCTTTACGGAAGAAGCGAGGGTTCGCAATCTCTTCAGTAATCGAGAGCGTAGCAAAGGTCTTCAGCCCTACGTCAATGCCAACTTGCTCAGGAGACGCAGGCAGACGTTCAGGCTCACACTCTACCGAGAAGCACACATACCATTTATTGGTACTGCTCTTGGTGATGGTACAGGTCTTCAGCGTGTCTTTGATGGGGGGATGATAGACCATCTTGACCGAGCCGATCTTCGAGAGGGTGACACGGTTGTCATGGGTGATACTGAAGCCACTTTGCGGAAAGGTGATGCTATCGTAGCGCCCATACCCTTTAAACCGGGGGTGCCCTGGTTTCTCAGCTGCGATGCCTCGTCGAAAGAAGGCTTTAAATGCCAGATCGACACGCACAGCGACGTTTTGAAGCACCTGGGAATGGACACCACAAAGCTCGGGGCATTGTTCTTTCAGCAGCGGATAGGTCGCCTGTTGACCATAGCCGGGACAAGCGCTTCCCCTCTTGCTCCCATGCGTTCTTACGCATCTCAAGCAAGTGATTATAGAGCCAGCCACACGCTTCAAGCGTCGAGTGAAGCTTCTGCTGTTGTTTCCTGGTCGGGAATATCCGATATCTGAAGGTTTTACGCATAGGCACAGTATATGCGTAAACTGTACAATTTGTCAAGAGAGGAACTTGTCGCCATTCATCCCCATGCAGAGAATGCAGGGGCCTTCTGGCGAGAGGCGGTAAATCCCTCATGCGCAACCACGTTAAAGCAATCGGTATGCTCCTGCAAACTCTGCTGCAAACTCTGCTGCAAAATCTTGGCTTGCTCGCTATTCGGTTGGAGTTGCAAGATAATCGTTCTGTCCATGTGAGAAGTACCTCATATATACAGAGTTTTGTCAATATGGTTCAGCAAAAAGAAAGGAACGCGCTTCCTCCCCATGCTTGAAAGCAGAGGCCTCTGCGCGATTAAAAGCAATGAGATCGCGCAGAGGGAGTTTCTATGAGGCCTCAGTTTTACCCAATCATCGGAATGAAAGCATCATAATAAAAGATTGGCCCGTTTTGCACTGGACATTCATACCTACATCGGATATACTTGTAAATGCGAATGTTTTGCAATAAGTAATTTTTCGCATTGCTTAACGTCTTAGCGACAGGTAGATAGCGTTGGTGCGGGGCTTATTTTGTTGTCACCACAGCAGGAAAAATAGTCTGCTCGTGTATTCTGTATTTGTGTCTCTATTATGCATAACTCTTACACGGCCAACTAGGAGGTTTCATGAGTAGCAAGTCTGGGAGTTTCGGAGTTTCGGCGCTCTCCCATGTATTTAGCGACAGCTCAAAGGATGTGAGAAGCAAGATTATCAATCTGTACGCTGTCCTATTAGCCGCCAACTTGCTCGTCTGGATACTGACGCTCGTGACATTTTCTCAATCGCTGGCGCTATTAGGTCTGGCGGTCACAGCGTATACCTTTGGCTTGCGTCATTCGGTCGATGCGGATCATATTTCGGCGATTGATAACGTCACCCGTAAACTCATGCAAGAGCAGAAAAAACCCGTGGCGGTTGGTTTCTTCTTTTCGCTCGGTCATTCCACCATCGTTTTTGCGCTCTCCATTGTGATCGCAATCACGGCTAGCGCGGTCAAAAACTTCAACGGTTTGAAATACATTGGAGGGTTTATAGGCACCGGCGTTTCGGCAATTTTCTTATACCTGATCGCTATTATGAACTTGCTGATCCTGATTGAAATTTTCCGCACCTTTCGTAAGTTGCGACGAGGCGAAGAATACAGCGAACAGACTTTGGAGGAGTTTCTGAGCCAGCGCGGCTTGATGGCGCGTTTCTTTGCGCCGCTGCTCAAAGCGACGAACCGCAGTTGGAAAATGTATCCTGTTGGTGTGCTATTTGGTCTAGGGTTCGATACCGCGACAGAGGTAGGCATTCTGGGTGTGTCAGCACTCATGGCGACAAAAGGCTTGCCAATATGGAGTATTTTGCTCTTCCCGCTACTATTCACTGTTGGCATGTGCTTGCTCGATACGACTGACGGCATCCTCATGCTGGGTGCTTATGGTTGGGCATTCGTCAAACCTGTGCGCAAGTTGTACTATAACATGAATATCACGCTGATCTCGGTGCTGGTGGCATTTGTGGTTGGTACCATTGAAGTGTTGGGTATAGTCAGCGGGCCACCACTCAACCTGAGCGGTCCATTCTGGGGTACTGTAGGAAATTTAAGTCAAAACTTTAATTTAATTGGGTACTTTATCATCGGGATCTTTATTGTAAGCTGGCTTGTCTCTACCATTATTTACAGGGTGAAGCGCTACGACGATCTTGAGGTGAAATCCACGCCCAAAGTATTGGAAGGTGCTGGTGGAGGCGAATAATTTGCCGGTGGTGCGCTATAGAGGTTAAAACCAATTGCACAGGCTTGCGTATATAGAGTTGTAGAGGCATTTTAAATCGAATGTCCCACACCACAATTACCGATAGTTCAGCTTCGACACCGTGCAATGGAAAGGTTTTTTCTTTATGGCAGGGTTTAAATTTAGCGCACAATCGCTCGATGAGATTCAAGAACGCTACGACTGGTTCGCCGAGATGCGTGCCAATCATCCGGTCTGGTACGATGAGCAATTGCATATGTGGCACGTGTTTCGCTACGATGACGTGCAACAAGTCTTGACCGATTACGCGCATTTCTCTAACGAGCAGCAAGCAGGGACCAGCAATCCTTTGGGTGAAGGCGCGCTATCCCGAACGCTAGTATTGATGGATCCACCACGCCACCGCCAGTATCGCAACCTGGTCACCCAGGCATTTACGCCACGAGCGGTCGCTCGCCTGGCTCCCCGTATTGAAGAGATTACGCAAGAGCTGCTCGACCAGGCCAGGACGCACGAGACCATTGACTTCGTGAAAGAAATCGCCTTCCTGCTACCTGCAACGGTGATTGCCGACCTGCTCGGCGTGCCCGCATCCGATCGTGAAGTATTTAGAAGCTGGACCCGCGCTTTCGATTCGGATAATCCGCAAGAGCGGATCAACAGAGTACAGATGCAGGATCATAGAACAAATATGATGGGCTACATTGCCCAACTCGTCGCGGACCATCGCCGCTCGCCTAAAGAGGATATCGTCACTGACCTGATCAACGCCGAGATCGATGGGGAACGTTTAAACGAGGACGACCTGCTCAGCTTCTGTCTGCTCCTGCTGCTTGCCGGACACGAAACCACCGTCAACCTGCTTGCCAACACCATCCTCTGCCTGACCAATTATCCTGACGCTATGGAGCAGCTACGCAACGATCCAGGGCTGGCGCCATCGGCAACCGAGGAGGTGTTACGCTACCTCTCGCCAGTCTGGAACATCTTCCGCCTGACGCGCAGCGAAGTCGAGCTGCGAGGACAGAAGGTTCCAGCCCACCAGGTCGTTATCCCATGGATGGTTTCAGCGAACCGCGATGAGCGGCAGTTCCCGAATGCCGACGTGTTCGACATCCGGCGCGACCCTAATCGCCACGTCGCCTTTGGACACGGCATCCATTTCTGCATTGGAGCGCCGCTTGCCCGCCTGGAATCAAAGATCGCGCTCCCCATGATCCTGCAACAACTGCCCGGCCTACAGCGCGTGCCCGACGCGCCCATCGTCGCCAACACGGGCATCGTCTTCGCCATCAAGAAGCTCCTGATTACCTGGGATTACCAGCAAGAGATGGTGGGAGCCAGGTAAGGAATAACGAGGATTTGTGAGAAAAGAGAATTTCCAACGCCAAATGGTGAGGGGACGTAGTGACTAAAAGAAAATGAGATGGAGGCAAGCTCCATCTCTCCTGGCGTTTCGCGTAGGGAGATGCTAACCTCTATCCTGATCAAAATAATGCATGCACAGGTATTACGCTAGCGCCGGAATAATATAATCTGGCACCAGTGCCTTGATACGCGGCCATTGCTCGGCATTTTTACCCTCCTGGTCTGTTGAAGAGATAGTCACGACCACCAGGTCCAGGCTGGGGATCACACAAATCGTCTTGCCGCCGTAGCCCGACGCAAAAAAGACGTTGTGGCCTTTATATTGTGTCAGCCACCACAAGTACCCATAGGCGTCGCCCACAGGCGCACCGCCATTGCTATGCTGGCGCGTCGACTCGGCTACGTAGTCGGCAGGAATAAGCTGCTCACCATCCCAGAAGCCGCGATTGAGGTAGAGGTAGCCAAATTTTGCCATCTCGCGCGCGGTAAAGTGCGCGCCAAAGCCGCCAGCACTGTTGCCCTCAGGATCGACCTTCCATAAATAGCCGTGCTTTTCATCCCAGTAGGCGTCGCCATGCCAGAGGTGCACCCCTTGTGGATCGTTTCGCCACGTGAAACGCGGCGCCCCGTCGTGCCATACACCGATGGTTTTGAAAAGCGTCGCATCAGCATAAGCAGCAGCGCTCATGCCCGTCACGCGTGTGAGAATGGCCGAGAGAATATCGACGCCATTGCTATCGTAATAAAATACCTCGCCCGGCTGCTCGATCATAGGACGTTCCAGGGTAAGCTGAACAGGGCTAGGATTGAGCCAAAATTTGTCGGGCATCTCGTGCGCAAAACCAGTCTGCAAGCTGAGCATGTGACGCAGCGTAATGGCTTGCTTACGTGAATCTGTGACCCGCGCGGCGTATGCTGGGAAGAAATTAAGTATCTTCTGGTCCAGGCTCTGGAGCTTTCCCTGGGCTAAAGCGATGCCAACCAGCGCCGAAATATAGCTTTTGGTGACCGAACTGACCGAATTATAACTTTTCCGATGAAACCCCTGATAATATTCCTCAAATACCAGGTAGCCATCGCGCACGATGAGCAAGCCATGCAAGCCAGGAATATCATCAGTGATGTGCACCTGCATTTTTGCTAATAGCTCAGGCTGCAACCCCTTTTCCTGGGGTGAGGCTAAGCGCCAATCTTGCGTGGGCCAATACGTGCGGCGTGCAGGATCTATCATCAATGGCACCTTTTGCTTCGTTTTTCCTTTATTATACCCGATTTCGAGACGGGCCTGGGCTTCTTTTCTCAACCTAAACAGGCACAATCAGGCAGTGTTCGGGCGGAAATTCGATCCAAACCTGCGCCTGTGCTGGTAATGGCGAGCGTGTAAAGGCCAGGACGGTATGGTTGTGCTCGGTGCCGATAGTAATCAAGGTGCGCCACCTGCCGCCGACAAACGAGGTATGGGAGACCGTACCGCTCAAGATATTCCCCTCTTCTTGCTGGGGCAGTTCCGTGTAGACACGAGTGTTGTCTGGGCGGCAGACGATCTGGCCCTGCCCATCGAGATGCGCTCGCGCCTCCTCGCTGACCATGCCAACCATCACCTGCTGCGCAAAATTTGTCGCCTCAAGTTGCAGCTTGCTCTGGTCTTGCCCTTTTTCGACAAGCGTACCTGGCAGCATATTGGCCCGACCCATGAACGAGGCCACAAAAGCATTGGCCGGATGCAAGTATAGTTCGATCGGCGTACCCACCTGCTGAACCTCACCATTGGATAGCACCATGATACGATCAGACATCGTCATCGCCTCATTCTGATCGTGCGTGACGTTGATCGTGGTAATCTTCAGGCGCTTGAAGAGTTGGACCAGTTCAGCGCTCATGGTTTCACGCAACGCCGTATCCAGGCTGGATAGTGGCTCATCAAGCAGCAGAACACGCGGCTCTGTCACCAGGGCACGCGCAACCGCAACACGCTGCTGCTGCCCCCCCGATAATTGGTAGGGGTAGCGATCACGCAATCCCGGCAAATTTACCAGTTCCAGCAGTTCTTCGACCCGCTGGGCAATTTTTGCGGCGGCTACCCGGCGCAGGCGCAGACCAAAGGCAATGTTGCGCGCGACCGTCATATGCGGCCAGAGGGCATAATCTTGAAAGACCATACCCAGATCGCGTTCTTCGATGGGCAATTCACGCTTGCCATCGTAAAAAACACGTTCGCCAACGGCAATATGACCGCTCTCCGGCGTAATCAGCCCGGCAATCATGCGCAAGATCGTGGTTTTACCACAACCCGAAGGTCCAAGCAGCGAAAGCACTTCGCCCTCTTCCATTGCCAGGTCGATATTAGAAATGACTCGCCGTGACCCGTAACTCTTGCTCAGTTGTTTGATCTGTAGATACATAACCCGATTTTCTCCGTGTAGTGCGCTGCATAGACTGGCGAATTAGCCAGGGGATGACGCGTATGATAATCAGGGCCAGGATCACAAAACCAATATTGAGCATTGAGAGTGCCATGCCCGGACCCAGCCTGAAATCGTCGAAAAGTGAGAGAATACGTACTGGCAACGTTGGCTGGCCTGGTGGATAGAGCAGTTCTGAGGCCGCCAATTCAAACATGGTGCCCGTAAAGACAAGCAGCCAGACAGAGGCCAGGTTGGAGCGCAAGAGCGGCCCCACAATACGTACAAGCAGTTGCAGCATGCTCGCACCTTGCACACGCCCCGTCTCCAGCATCGTTTGCCCAACCTGCTCTAGTGCCCCAATGCCCAGGCGGGTCGCGTACGGCAGACTCCCTCCGATATACGCAGCCAGCAGTATCCAGACGGTGCCGTAAAACTGAATTCCTCCCGGTCCACCGATGCCGATATATTGCAGGTACGGAGCGTTCCAGGCGAAGATATAGCCGCAAGCCAGAATTAGACCAGGAACCGCGATGGTGACCAGCGTAATCACGCTCAGGAAACGCCGACCAACGAGCCTGGTGCGTTTGATGATAAACGCGATAGGCAATCCGATGAGCGTGGTAATCGTCGCGTTAGCCAGCGACAGCCAGAGCGTTCGCAAGAGCGCGTCGAGATCATCTGATCCCTGCACGAAAATCGCTGTGTAGTTGCTGAACGTCCAGTTGCTAGCTGTCAGCCCCTGGCCGCTGGCACGTAAGAACGAGAGCACGCAACACACGCCAAGCGGAATCACCAGCGCCGCGACAAAGACCAGCACACAACAGAAAGTGACCGGCCACTTCCAAGCGCCCAGTGAAAACGGTCGGGCTGGCCTATTTTTGCCGCTAATCACCTGGAATGAGCGCGTGCGTAGCATCGCAGATTGCACCAGTAAAGCAATGGCGATTGCCAGGAAGAGCAGCAGAGACAGCCCGGCCGCCGAGGCGAAATCTACTGGCGCCGTGTTGATAGAGGTATATATCTGGTACGTGACCAGCACAACGTGGGAATTCTGGGCGATGGTGGCAGCCGTACCAAAATCGGAGATGGCCTCAGCAAAAGCAATCAGCCCGGCCGCTAAAATCGCTGGAAATAGCAAGGGCACGTTAATACTCAACCATGCTCGCCATGACCTTGCACCTGAAATGCGTGCCGCATCCTCAAATTCGGACCCCAACCAGTGTAACGCCGCCATCACCGAAATATACACATATGGGAAGGTTTTCAGGCTCAGGATAAAGATGACCCCAACTGGCGAATAGAATACACCGATAAACGAGTTGGGAAGATGCACATACTGGTCGAGAAGCCCACCACGTACAAGAAAAAGCGACCAGGCTTCGCCAACCAGGAACGAAGGGGTAAAAAATACGATCCACACTAGCGTGTCCATGGCACGGCGTAGCGGCAGGTCCGTTCGACGTGCTAGCAGCGCGAGTACAGTTCCCAATACGCAGGCGAGCGCCGCTGTAACTAGCCCAAGCCAGAGCGAGTTAAAAAAGGCCACAAAATTTTGCGGATTGTTGATTACGCCTTGAAGGGTTGCGAGACTGGGCACCAGACTGGGTTGCAACGCGTAAATGTTCGGGAAAATACTTTGCAGGATGATTGCTGCCAATGGATACACCACGAAAAGCAGCAAAAGGAGCAGTGGGATCAGAATGATCGCAGCCTGACTACCGTATCGAAACAATCGGCGCGTTGAAAACAACGATATGGGTACAGTCGCGTTTGCGACTGTACCCGGCTCTTGTGGTTTCTTTGTATTTATTGAACGATGTTGTTGTGGAACCATTGTTTTAGTTCTGTCTCAGCTCCCGCCCATTTGGGCACATCAAGCGTTACAAAATTGATGCCAGTCGTCTTACGCGAGACCACAGGCGTGACCCCTTTGATCAGTTCAATGAAGTAGGTATCACCGTCAGTAGGATCATGGTGCGTTGTGACCGCCTGACCAGCAGTAGAAAGCACCCAGTTCTGGAACTGCTTTGCGCAAGCCATGTGCGAGCTGTTGGCCGAAATTGCGATGTCGCTAGACAAAGCCGCGACACCAGAAGTAGGGTAGATAATACCAAGCGGCTGACCAGCCTTTTTCTCGGAATAGTAGATAGAATCCTGCACAATGGCGAACTCGCGAGCACCTGTCTCAACGCTGTTGAGCGTGGGATTATTGGTCTGGAAGATTTTATCGCCGTTGCTCTTCAATTGCGTGAAGAACTGCTTCGCCTGATTTTCACCACCCATAGACTGGGCCACACCAGCAATAAAGGGGTAGGCCGGGCCAGAGAAGGCCGGATCGTTTTCAGCTGTCATATTTTTGTACACGGGCTTCGTCAGGTCACTCCAGTCCTTGGGTAGACCAGCGGCCGGAATGTGCTTGGTATTGTAGACAATCGCGCCCGCCGCCGTTACGCCGGTAGGATAATACGCATGATCACCAGGAACGAGTTGCGTGCCTTGCGCGGTATAGTTCGCAAGGCTTGGTGAATTCCATTTGAGGAGGTAGCCCTGATCATCGAGCGTCTGCATGGTCACATTCCCGTCGAACCACACCACATCCCATTGTGGATTGTTACGCTCGGCAGTAATTTTTGCCAGAAGATTACCTGTGCTGTCATCAACCAGCTTCACCTTGATGCCGGTCTGCTTCTGGAAAGCTTTTGCCATGTCCGAATCATAGCCCTGCGCGGAATACAAAGTTAAGCCTGTGCTCTTGTTGCAGGTCGCACTCGCTGAGGAAGCACCGTTGGTGGTACTTCCACCACAGGCTGAAAGGACACAAAGGAAACAGGCCAGTAGAAAAAAGACACCTGCTTTTTTCTGCCGATTGTCACGAGCAAAAAAATAGCTCAATCGCATAAATTTTCTCTCCTTAGGAGAAAGACAACCAAAATATAAAAAATGATCTTTTTAAATTCCGATCAACCTATCAACTGTGCAAAGCATAATACGGCTCTTTTAAGAGCGCGTAATGCTCACGTTAAGTTTGTGTAAACTTGTTACAATGTGCATCTGTTACAAATCACTAGTTGTTACAAGAAAAATATGTTACAATGTGAATGTATTGCAATGGCTATTTTATGTACCGTCATTATTCAGTATCCCACCTGCTTTGGGATAGACAGGCGAAAAGAGGAGTTAAATCTATGGAATGGGCAGTCGTCGTGGCGGCCTTCCTGGCTTCGGCGGTCGAATTTGTTGAAGCATTTACGATTGTGCTCGTAGTAGGGGTAACGATCAACTGGCGTAGCGCGCTAGTTGGCGCGCTTGCTGCTGCGGTCGCATTAGCAGTTATCGTGGCTATCTTTGGGACCGCCATTGTGCAGTTTGTGCCCTTAAATGTGCTACGTCTCGTTGTCGGGAGTATCCTGATTTTGTTTGGCCTGAAATGGCTGAAAAAGGCCATTTTGCGCTATAGTGGGTTGAAGGCCAGGCACGACGAAGAAGCCATCTTTGAGGAAAAAATGGCCGAACTCAAAGCGAGTGGTGCAGGCATAACTCAACGTTTGCAGCCGACCGCAGTAGCGCTCTCCTTCAAATCGGTGCTGCTTGAGGGCCTGGAAGTCGCGTTCATTGTCATCACCTTTGGTACCAATGCCACTGCTGCCAGCACCTGCACCACAAATTGTGGGATTGGCGGGATCGCTTCGGCGGCGATTGGCGCGGTGGTCGCGGGCATACTGGTAATTCTATTGGGGGCACTGGTGCGTGCACCACTCAAGCAGGTACCGGAAAATACGCTGAAGTTTGTCGTAGGCGTGATGTTAACCTCGTTTGGTACCTTCTGGGGAGTTGAAGGCTTTGGTTACAACTGGCCGCTGTTGGATGCTTTTATCCCGGTGCTGGTGGTCATCTACCTGCTCGCCTCTGGCGCGCTCTACCTGTGGCTCAAGAGTGTAAAACAGCGGCAGTTGGCGGCTAGCGCTGCGCAGTAAGGAGATACTACAATGAAGGTTATTAACGCCATTTACCAATTTCTGGTGGGCGACCCGATTATTCTGACCGGCATTGTGATTGCGCTGGTGGTGTTGGCGCTGATCAATAGCATCGCGTTCCTGGCACCCGTGCGTGTCCTCTCCGGTGTACTCATGATCATCGCGGCCTTGCTGGTGCTCGTGTTGACGTTGCGCCGCGAGACGCATGGCTAGCTGGCAACTAGCTGATCCGTATGCCTTGCTACAGGGAGGCAAATGACTATAAGAATTACAGTCATTTGCCTCCTTTATTATGCGTATTATGCACGTGCGTACGATCATAGCGGCGTGGGTGCAAGTGTTTTTTGTCTTTTTGCGAGGGGAGGTCGCTGGCTTCATCGGCGTCCTGCGTAAGAAATACCTTTTCTTCGAACTCTTCCAGCAGCTTTTCGCTGTGCTCGATGCTGCGTAGCGCCTCTTCGCGCCGTGCCGCTCCGAACCAATCTCGCTCCACCACGCGATCATACCAGCGATGAATCTTGTCCAATTCCTGCCCGATTTCCTCGACCTCTGCGTACGTGAAGTTCTGGCGGAAGGTCTCGAACTCGATCTCTTTGCTAAAATTTACCTGGCAATTCTCGATAATCTCATCGTATTGCAGGTTACTCTGCGCAATAAAACCATCGACAATTTTCTCCTCTTCCTCGCCAGGCAGTTCGTTCAAAGGCAAAAGGTGATAGCCGCCGCCCAACTCGCCTATACGCTCGGTAATCTTTTGCAAAGCATACTGGAGTGGCTCCTGGGCCGGGAGAATACACACGCTCTGTTGAAGGTAGAGCGCCCCCATCTTTTTGAGTTCGCGCCAGACGCTCACACGCGCAGCGGAAGGCTGGCTAGGAACCTGGTAGATCAATAAAATATAGCTATGACTGTCCAATGCATGTGCTCGCTTATGATAAAATTTCGTGAGTAACCCTCATCATTTTATCATAAGCGATGCGTGCAGCGGGTTAATTGGGAACGCTTGCCTCCACAGCAGCTTCTTCGCCTGCGAAATGCGCAGGTTTTTTGTAATCTTCGGGATGCAGGATCGGTATTCCGGTAGCAAACTTACGAATGAAAAGGTAGGCGAAACCAATCACCAACCAGGCAATCGAGACGACGCCCGCAATAATCGTGTTGGTTTGTGAGGCACCACCCGCCGTAATCGCATAGTAGAGCACGCCGATCAGCATAGCAATATTGAGCACGGCACCAAGCAGCGGCGCAAGCACCGTGGCAAACACGTTTCTCTTGACCACGCCAGCGAAGGCAACGATGCAGATGATACAGGTCATACCATACAAGATGAAGGTGCCGATGTTGGAGATGAGCGTGATTTGCGTGAGCTTGTTGGCATCGAGAACGCCATACGCGCCCAGGGTGGCGGAGATCACGGTCAAGACGATCACGCCAAGGTGCGGCGTACGAAATCTCCCATGTAGGAAGCCAAAGACCAGGGGCAGCTCCGTATCCTTACCCATCGCGTAGGTCACACGCACGCCGGTATTGAGGCAGGACAACGATGTGCCAATTAACGCGATCACAACGCTTGCCGCCAGAACTACCGCGAAGGCGATGCCGTTTTGTCCCAACATCGCATTCCCAAGCGTCTTCGCCAGGTCACCAATCGGCGCCACAGAAGCAGCGGCCGCTGCAAAACCCGTTCCACCAGCATTTTTGTACGAATCGTTGATCATGAAGTTCGCCGCAAAATACTCGAAAAAGTAAAAGATCACGGCTTGAATTACCAGCGAGAGTAACACACCACGAGGGATATCCCGATTGGGATTTTTTGCCTCGGCAGCCAGGGCCGTAGCGGACTCGAAGCCAACCACGAGCAAGATAGCAATCGTAGATTGATAGATCAACCCTCCGAAGTCATGTGGGGAGATCACACTTAAAGGATTGGCATACAGGTAGTGAATGGCGGGGTGTTGCACGCGATAGACAATAGCCAGGACCGAAAACGACAACAGTGCGATGATCTGGATGACGTTGATGACGATATTGGCGACGGTTGCGCCAGCGACGCCGATGTACGCGATAGCGCCAACGATAATAGCGAAGACGACACACACGAGGATCAGTTGCCAGGGCGCGCCGAAACTGGGGATGAACGTTTGGATAATATAACTAATCACATTCCCCATAAAGGCCACCATCACGCCAGGGTACACCCAGTAATATAGG
Source organism: Ktedonobacteraceae bacterium (assembly GCA_036272735.1). Lineage (GTDB taxonomy): Bacteria > Chloroflexota > Ktedonobacteria > Ktedonobacterales > Ktedonobacteraceae > DATAYF01. The sequence goes on along the minus strand of DATAYF010000495.1, from coordinate 13,321 downwards.
TGAGAGGCCCAGCCAACGATAAATTTGCTCAGACGCGCGTACTTGAAATGGCGGTGCTCTTCACGTTGGAGGACAGCAGCCTCCGCGAAATAGTAGGAACTGCCCGCACCAGCCTGTGGGTAGCGACGAGCGAGGCTGGCGTAAGCGATGGCGGTAAGCATGGCAATCGCAGTGGCGATGAAGACAGAAGCCCACATGTTGGTTGCGCCCGTGCCCGACTGGATCTGATAGGTCGTCCAGAGAAATGCGCCTGGTGCAATGAGCGCCATCGCATTGATAGTTACTCCGGTAAGACCAAGCGTCGGGACCATTTTGACTTCGTCCGAAGATGTAGCTGCCATGGAGTCGTTCCCTTCTTGCGTTGTGAACCTATCGAACTGACAACAGCATGGCATCGTTACCTTGTGGAAAGCCATCATGGCTTACTGAGAGGAGGCGCGAACGGTGCGCTACATCTTATATTTGAGTATAGGAAATAATGAGCGCTATTCATACAGCGAAATCATAACAAAAACTGTACCATAATTTGGGCAATATGCACAAATACAATCCACAGTATTTTTCTCCTCAGGAAGGCAAGCGAGAACAACCATAAATAAAGAGGTAGGGTCGGGGCATCAAATCAGGATGGTTGTACATATTGTCTATATGAGTAGCCTGTACATTGGGTGGCCGAGGCCGTACAATGCTGTTGCCATAAAGCGTTGCAGAGGAACCTCGACCAATATGGGTTATGCACCCTGAACGAGGACGGCTCGACCGGTCGAAGCTTTGAAGCGGATTTCGCGCAACGCAGTGTATTCGGGCGAGTAATACCAGCGTTTGAATTGTGCTTCATCATCGAATTCAATGATGACCAGGCGCTGTGTCTCCCATTCACCCTCGATTACCTGGTAAGTACCACCACGCACCAGGAAGCGACCACCATGCCGCTCAAGGGTTGCAAGCACGCCCTTGCGATACTCCGCATAGGCATCGGGATCAGTTATCTCTTTGATATCGACAACGAAATAAGCAGCCATTTCATATACCTTTCTTTCTTGAATAGGCGGATAAAAATTATTGTGCCAAACATCTTGCCAAAGCAACGCGAATCACTCACACCACCCCAGAAGCCTTTTGATATTTTATTATACCTACCCTGCTATTTCCAGATTGTAGTATGATGCATAGGTACAGCTTTTTTATCCCTTGATTGTACAATACAGGCCAGCAGAAAGCATAAAACAGGCATGGACAGTCAAGACGTTGAACTATACCTTCAGGATCTGGGCGACGAGTTGGAGCAGCGTGCGTACAAAGAACCCGTACGCATCATGATCGTGGGTGGCGTGTATATGCTACTGATGGTCAAGAACCGCAAAGCGACGGAAGATGTAGATGTTGTGCTCATGGATATGCAGGACAGCACGCAGCGCACGCCACAGACCAAAGCCTTTCAATCGGCCGTGAACGCCGTGGCCCGCAAGCACAAATTAAAGCGCAAATGGATGAACGACGACGTGGCCTATTTCATCAACGATATGGCACCCGACCCACAACCTGAACTCTGGCGTAAGTACAAGCAATTGCACGTCTATTTGCCACCGCGAGCATACATCCTGACACTCAAATTGATGGTTTTTCGCCAGAAAGATGCCAATGATGTCGAAGCACTTCTGCAAGAATTAGGAGTGGGAACACGCGAACAGGCGCAAGCTATTGTGGACCGTTTTGTACCAGATCAACGCTGGCAAGCGGAATATCGGCTAGAAGATACGCTCGACGAATTATTTTGATTGTTTTGCCTACTGCAAAATTTCCTTGAGGTATGCTACAATACGAGTAAGGAGTCATGCAGAAGAGAGCGCGAGGAACTGCCGTGGGCATATGTCTTGAATTACAAACAATCAGCCTATCCTACAAGGAGATCTGCGAAGGCGAAGATCCCTGGATTCCCCTGGGCAATTTCATGAACGATTTCTTTGGTAACTTCCCAGATCAGCGTGCAGAACTGGTAAAAGACGCCATACAAATGCCGCAAGCGCCAACCATCGAGCTGCAACGCTGGGCGGTATTCTGCGCGGCCTCGGTTGAGTATCTGTGCCAGAAGTACGACGTGCCCTGCCCCGCGTGGGCCAATAACTCTATCTACACATTGGCCGAACCGTGGTACTACTCGCTTGGCGCGCACAAGCCACGTGTGCGCGAACGCCTGACACGCGAAACGCCAGAGCCTTTCATCAGGCGCAACATCTATTGTGGCAACCGCATCTTCGCCAACAAATACGAACAGGGCACCGAGCGACTACAAAGCCGCTCGGCATAATCATTTTTCGCCTATGGGCACCTCGAACGTATACGTCTCACCGTGCCGCAAGTAATGCACCCTGTCCTCAAGTTTGGCATCCGCCACGGCCTGCCGGAAATCACCCAATGGGGATTTGAACACGGTGTAATCGTTGAAATGGATGGGCACCACTTTGCGCGGATGGATCAGTTTCATGGCCTCCACCCCCTGCTTCGCGTCCATCGTCACGACAATGCCGAGCAGCGTTGTGCCGCCAAGGTGCAGCAGCCCAAGGTCGATGTCGGGGTAGCGTTTGGGAATCTCCTGCAAATCCTTGTAGACTAGCGTATCACCTGAGATGTAGAGGCGTAAGGTAGCATTTTGCCCCTCGGCCCCAAACTCTAGCATGCTGCCCATGACCGGTGGCAGCGCCTTGGCAACAATTCCCGGCCCATGCCTGCCCGGCAGCGAGGTAATGTGCACCTGTTGCGCATTCTTCTTCAGGGTGAGCGCCGCCCAGGTAGATAGTGCATATACTTTCGTAAATTGCATCTTGCGCAGCGCTTGCGCAGCCTTTGGCGTGGTGACAATCGGCGTCGATTTCGCGAGATGGTTGGCAACGAAACGGTCAAAATGATCTTCGTGCAGATGCGAAAGTACGACAATATCAATGGGTGGCAGATCTTTCAACTCCATGGCTGGTTCCATCACACGCTCAGATTTCATGCCAAAGCCCAGATACACAAACTCGCCACGATGCAAGAAGTTGGGATCAGTAAGGATGGTGAAACCCGCGTAGCGTAATAACACGGTAGCGGTGCCAATAAACAACAAAGAACCACGCGTTACATCTATGCCTGCGCCGCTGTCGGGCAACACAACCGTACGTTCGTAACTCATTACGCACCTCCTGCTATTCTTCGCCTTTGTTCTGGACACGAACGATCAGCCGAGAAGGTAACGCTGACTACAGGACTTGTTTATTTTTACATAAAGAAAGGGTTATGCGTTCGGAACGCATAACCCTTTCTTTATGTACCTTTCCTTATTGTACGATGCGTGGGTAGAGCCAGGCACCGAGCAAGACGAGCACGGCCGTGACGGCGAGTAGGACGATAACATCCGTACCCAGGCTTGATAGACTGACGGGGCCATTCAACATCAACATACGCAGACCATCTACCACATACGTTAAGGGGTTCACGTGGGCGATGGCTTGCAGCCAGGGCGGCATGATGGCGATGGGATAAATGGCGTTGCTGGCAAAGAAGAGCGGCATGGTCAACACCTGCCCGATGCCCATGACACGATCTCGTGTCTTGAGCAGGCAGGCGATAATGAGCGAGAAGGTAGCGAAACAGGCCGCACCCAGCATCACGAAGAAGATCACGCCCAACAGTGCCAGGGGATTCCAATTCATCTGCACACCCAGGATCAGCGCCAGGATGTACAGGATAATCGCCTGCGGTAAGGCGCGAATACCAGCGGATAAAGCCTTGCCCAGGACCAGGGCCGCGCGTGGTGTCGGGCTGGCGAGAAATTTATGAATAACGCCCAGGTCGCGCTCCCAAATGATGGCGATGCCGTAGAAGATGGCGATGAATAGCACGCTCTGCGAGAGGATGCCAGGCGCGAGGAAGTCGAGGTAGCGTACCTGCCCCGTAGGAATGGCGCGGATGCGCGTGAATACTTCGCCAAAAATCAGCAGCCACAGGGCCGGTTGCACGGCGCGAGTAATCAGGTCGGTCGGATCATGACGCAGCTTGCGCACTTCCCAATCGGTGATGGTGAGCGTCTTGCGAATAAAATTGCCAAATGCCGCAAATGGTGGAACGCGCCGGGGAGGCGCAACTGCAACAGCGCTAGCCAAGTCGGCGCGCTGTGCGTCTTGCTCTTGCAGTTTCACGGTAGTTTCCTCCTGACTCCAGGGCATCGCCCGCGTAATGCACAAATACATCGTTAAGTGTTGCATGTTCTCCGCCAACCGCCTCCTTGAGCTTTTCAGGCGTATCAAGGGCCACGATGCGCCCTCGATGCATGATGCCCACCCGGCTACACAGGCTATCAGCCTCCTCCATAGAATGGGTGGTCAGCAAGATGGTCATGGCGGTCTCATCGCGTAGCTCCATCAGGTGATCCCAGATCGCCTGGCGTGCCACCGGATCTAAACCTACGGTCGGCTCGTCGAGAAAAAGCACCTGTGGTTGATGTAACAGGGCCTGGGCGACCTCTAACCGGCGAATCATACCACCCGAGTAGCGCTGTACAAGCTGGTTGCCCACGTCTGTGAGGCCCACAAACGAGAGCACTTCGCGCACGCGCTCATCCTGAAGCTTGCGCGGTAAGTCATACAAGCGGGAAAAGATCAGGAGGTTTTCATAGCCGGTCAGGGTGGCATCGGCAGAGAGCGCCTGGGGCACATAGCCGAGACTGCGTCGCACATCTGCTGTATTATGCGTAATCTCGAAGCCCGCCACCCAGGCGTTACCCCTGGTAGGCGACAGGAGGGTCGTCAACATTTTGATGGTGGTACTCTTGCCCGCGCCATTGGGTCCGAGCAGGCCAAAGACCTCGCCTTTGTTGACCGCGAAGCTAATGCCATCGACAGCAGTGTGTTCGCCAAAACGTTTGACGAGATCACGTACTTCAATAATCGCCGTCATGGTTCCTTTCCTTCGTCGAAGTCGTGCACGCCCGCTGCTTGCAACACGCGCCCGACAATCCTTTGCAACTCCTGTTGTTCGTGCTCATCAAGCACGCTCAACAACTCAGTCAACGCGCTACGTTTGCGTTGCCGCCATGCATCGATCTGCACGCGTCCCTGCTCTGTCAGAGATACCATCACGACACGCTCATCACCGCTCTGGCGCTCCCTGCTGAGCAATCCAGCTTTCTCCAGCCGTTTGCAGGCCGTCGTCGCCGAACTGGTCGTGATCCCGAGTTGACTCGCCAGTTCACTCATACTAAGCGGTCCAGCCCGATTGAGTAGCCGGAGCAGCCAGTACTGCTCTGGCGTCATCTCCGCACGCGTCAATGGGTGCGAGAGGTTGCGCAATAGCCTCCAGAGCGTGAGTAACTCTTCCGCGAGTTTCTCAGTCGTCATCACCATTTCCTTTAACTATCAAGTATTTCGATATTCTAACCAAATTGTACCATATGTCCGCCTCGTTACGTCAAGAGGAATATCTCCCTCTGGGTCTCCTGATGAGGTACAATTGGATGGGCAATGTTTCCTAAGATAGAGGCCGAAAGGATGTTTTTGATGACGCAACGACCGCATATTGGAGCACTGGCGCTGGTTGGCTCTGGTGAGTACCTTGACGTGATGAATACAACCGATGGAGCACTGCTCGAACGGCAGGGAGGAGCCAACGCCGCACATGTAGCGCTTTTGCCGACGGCGAGCGGGCTAGAACCACAGGGGCCACAATCCTGGAACACCCTCGGCTTGCGCCACTTCCACGCGCTTGGCGTCGACGACGTGCGTGCCACACAGATTATTGATCGCGCCACCGCTAGCGACCCGGCGCAGTTAGAGCTTTTGCGTGGGGCCAACTTCTACTATTTTTCGGGTGGTAATCCCCAACACGTCATCGAGAGCCTGCGCGACACACCCGCCTGGGATATCATCGCCAGCGCGCATCGCAATGGAGCGACGTTGGCAGGCTGTAGCGCGGGAGCGATGGCCTTTGGTGGCCTGACGCTAAAGATCCGCGAGGCACTTTCTGGCAATCCACCCGTCTGGGTACCCGCCCTGAGTCTCGTACCACATCTGGTCACCTTCCCTCATTTTGATCGTATGGCCGGCTGGATCGACAAGGGAGCATTGCAACAGTTGTTTGTGACACTGCCCGCAGGAACGACCGTGCTGGGTATCGACGAAAAGACTGCCCTGGTGCGCGTACAAGAACCTGCTGATGATGCACCCGGCACACCAGCCCTGTGGCGCGTGATGGGTCAACAGACGGTGAATATATTCAGGCATGGCGCAGGGCCAGAAATTCTGCATGTCGACCAGGAAATACGGCTATAAGATATTGCATGGGGCCAAAAATAAGAAGCAAGCGGGCTGTGGCTTCGGAAGCCACAGCCCGCTTGCTTCTTATCGTGAGTCTGCTTGAATTTCGAGCATACGCCTCACGGCAGTGTCAGCTTAATCAGCCCTGGATGGTTGCGGGGCGCTACTCTCAATGCCAAGGCCTTGTGCTATGCGTGTTCCAAGGTCGTTATCTACCTGATACCAGATCTTGAGGGCGCGCTCTTGCACGGCTCGCTCGACATCCTGGCTCATATGCCCCACGATATTGCTGACCAGGTGGTCCCGATCAGTCGCCGAGAGCGTGTTACGGTAGAGGTTACCAGCCTGGATGAAGTCGGTGTCCTCGGCATGGGCAACATACGCGCTACGGGCAATCTCCCCGCTGGCAAACCATCCCGGATCGCTGGCCTGTTCGTCAGCCTGCGGGCCACCGTAGCTATTGGGAGCATAGACGGGCTGGTTGCCGCTGTGATGGTAGCGCATGCCGCCATCCTTATTATAGCTATGCACCTCGTTATGTGGCTGGTTGACTGGCAATTGCAAGTAGTTGGTGCCGATGCGATGACGATGCGCGTCGGGATAGCTAAAGAGCCGACCCAGCAGCATCTTATCAGGGCTGGGGCCGATGCCGGGCACCATGTTCGCCGGTTCAAACGAAGCCTGCTCGATCTGCGCAAAGAAGTTCTCAGGATTGCGATCCAGCACGAGTCGTCCTACCTCAATCGGCGGATAGTCGCTGTGCGGCCAGACCTTGGTCAGATCGAAGGGGTTAAAACGGTAATTTTCAGCATCTGCGAACGGCATGATCTGCATTTCCAGACGCCAGGCCGGGAAGTCGCGCTTCTCGATGGCGGTACGCAGATCGCGACGATGGTAGTCGGGGTCTTCCGCCGCCATCGCTGTGGCCTCGGCATCGGTGAAATTCTCGATGCCCTGCTCCGTCTTGAAGTGATATTTGACCCAGAACTTCTCGCCTCCGGCGTTGATCCACATAAAGGTATGACTGCCGTAGCCGTTCATGTGGCGCAGGGTGCGTGGCGTCCCCCGGTCAGACATCAGGAACGTCACCTGGTGCGTGGCCTCCGGGGAAAGGGACCAGAAATCCCACATCGCGTTGTGACTGCGCATATCGGTATCGGGCATGCGCTTCTGTGAGTGAATGAAGTCCGAAAACTTCGAGGGGTCACGTATAAAAAAGATCGGCGTGTTATTGCCAACCAGGTCGTAGTTGCCCTCTTCGGTGTAGAACTTCAGGGCAAAGCCACGCGGATCACGCACGGTATCAGCTGAGCCAAGCTCGCCTGCGACCGTAGAGAAGCGGGCGAGTACCGGTGTACGCTTGCCGACGGTATTGAGAAACGCGGCATTCGTCCACTGGGACACGTCTTTCGTGACCTCGAAATAGCCAAATGCGCCGGTCCCCTTTGCATGAACCACGCGCTCCGGCACACGCTCACGATTGAACTGCGCCATCTTCTGAATAAGATAGTGATCTTGCAGCACCAATGGCCCGTTGGGACCCACAGAGAGCGAATACTGATCACTAGTCGCGGGAATACCAGCATCAGTGGTAGTCACCGGTGGCTTTTTGTTTTGTTGGTCGCTCACAAATTCCCTCCAATTCTGGATGTACTACGTAATTTAAGCGTCATCAGCAACGGAAGAACACAGGACGTCTTCTTATTTAGACAATATCCAGTTTAGCATATTCGGCAACAGGGTGCAAGCTGTACCGTTCTGGCGAATTAGGGACATGCCCACAGGAAAAACCAGAGGAAAAACGCCGGGCGCTAGATTGTCACATCCGCGATAGAATCCAGCACCCAGGTGGGACGATAGGGAAAACGCTCGATCTGTTCGCGCGCAGTGACGCCGGTGAGCACCAGGATGGTGCGCAGGCCGCTCTCCATGCCAGCGATAACGTCGGTATCCATGCGATCACCGATCATCACCGTCTCCTCGGAGTGAGCGCCAAGCGTCCGCAAAGCCGAGCGCATCATCAAAGGATTTGGTTTGCCGATAAAATAGGGTTGCACACCGGTAGCTGCGCTAATCAGGGCGGCAATGGCACCGGTTGCGGGCACAATGCCGCCTTCGCCCGGTCCCATCACGTCGGGATTGGTGGCGATGAAGCGTGCCCCCTCCGCCACAAAGCGAATAGCGCGGGTAATACGGGCAAAACTATAGGTGGTGGTCTCGCCCAGCACCACGTATTCAGGCTCTTGATCAGTCAAAATATAGCCAATATCGTGCAGCGCCGTGGTCAATCCTGACTCACCAATCACGAACGCTTTTCCACCTGGCCGCTGCGAGTGCAAAAATTGGGCTGTCGCCAATGCCGACGTGAAGATGGACTCAGGTGGCACATCTAGCCCGATATAGGCCAGGCGAACATGCAGATCGCGCTGCGTGTACAGCGAATTGTTGGTCAAAATTAAGAAGGGAATGTCTTGAGCACGCAAACGTTGGATAAACTCTGCTGCTCCTGGAACAATCGTCGAGCCACGCACGATCACACCATCCATGTCGGACAAATATTGCTTAATGCCTTCCATCTATATCCTCTGCTTCGCTAAAAATCATACCCATAGGCGACGTGCGCTGCGCTATGGGTAATATTCTTCATCATAAGGATGCTTCTCAAAAAGGACGCATCCCACTACGAGTTCCAGAGAGAGCATATCATATTTCTATGCATCTTTGTGCGTGGGATCACGGAGGTATAGATTTTTCGAATCTCTTCTACTGCGTGGACGACCCTCGTAAGGGGGACCGCTACCATACACAGCGAAGCTACATCCCGTCTATGGCAGCGACCTCCCTTGCGGAGGCCGTCTCTTCTCTACTGCGCAGCCACCGTCTCCAAAAACGTAGGTGGTTGGCGCACTTTGGTGGCTTGCTCGAACGCGTAGGCAAGCTGAATAAGCCTGGGTTCGCTAAAGGCACGGCCCATGAAGGTGAGGCCAACGGGCAAGCCAAAGGAAAAACCAGCAGGGACGGTAATAGCAGGATAGCCAGCCAGCGCGGCCGGTTGTGAGCTGCCGCCCAGCGGATGATCGCCATCGATCACGTCGATGCACCAGGACGGCGCGCCGGTGGGCATTATCAGAGCATCCAGATTGTGGCGGTCCATAACATTATCTATGCCCTCTTGACGCGAGAGGCGGTGGTTCTCCGCTAACGCTTGCAGGTATAGAGGATCATACAGGCCAGTCGTCTGCTGAGCGCGCAAGAAGAGTTCCTGACCAAAGTAACGCAGTTCCTCGGCCGCGTGCTCCTCGTTAAAAGCAATGATTTCGGCCATGCTGCGCACAGGGCTGCTGGCAAGGTCCGCGAGATATTGATTGAGATCGGCTTTGAACTCGTGGAGCAGCACCGTCATCTCGCTTGCTGTTTCATTCATTTGCTGGACGGTAGGAATGTCGGCGGGATCGACGATACTCGCGCCAAGCTCACGCAGTCGTTTGATGGCGGCGTCAGCGATAGCGTCGGCTTTAGGACTATAGCCGAAATAGGATTCACGAGCCACGCCGATACGCGCGCCACGCAAACCATCAACATCAAGATAGTGGGTGTAGTCAGAACGGAAATAATCGGCGCTAGCCGCCGTAGCTGGATCATATTGATCGACGCCTACGAGCACGCTTAGCAAGACAGCGGCATCAGCAACCGTGCGTGTCATCGGACCAACGGTATCCTGGCTATGCGCAATAGGCACGACACCGGCACGGCTGGTGAGACCAACGGTCGGCTTGATACCCACGAGGCAGTTCGCCGCCGAGGGGCAGAGAATAGAGCCATCGGTCTCAGTTCCCAGCGCGGCAGCGGCCAGGTTGGCGGCGACGGCAACGCCCGAACCCGCACTGGAGCCACATGGCGTACGATCAAGCACGTAGGGATTACGTGCCTGGCCGCCGCGCGCGCTCCAACCACTGGAGGACATGTCTGAACGAAAATTCGCCCATTCGCTCAGGTTCGCTTTGCCAAGAATAACGGCCCCGGCCTCGCGCAATTTTTGTGCCACCGTGGCATCACGATGCGGGCGTGAGCCGAGCAGGACGAGAGAACCAGCGGTGGTCTCCATACGGTCGATGGTGGCAATATTATCTTTGAGCACGATGGGAATACCGTGCAGGGGACCACGCGCACCGCGCTCTTGCCGCTCGCGATCAAGGTCCTGGGCAATCTCTAGCGCATCGGGATTTGTTTCTATCATAGCGTGTAAGCAAGGCCCCTGGTGGTCAAGTTGCACGATACGTTCAAGGTACCATTGCGTAAGTTGGAGCGCGGTCAGTTGTCCCGCGTGCATCGCGGCCTGAAGTTCGGCAATCGTTGCCTCTGCAAGTTGCATATGTGTTACCTACCTGTCTCTTTATAAGTATATACGTAACTCGTTACACACAAAGTCACGAGACAGGAGACAGAGGGAATGAGGAAAGCACAATTTCGTACATGTTTATACATTTTTCACACCGTATTCACATATCCACTTGCCTTATATTCGTATTTATACAAAATTCTTGTTACATTTTATCATGTAGTTATATTCTGTACCTGCATCTTCCTCGTAGCACGAAATCCTTGATATGATGAGGAATGTGGTAAGAGGTTTTGTATGAATGACAATCGTCCATCCCCTTCAACGTCGTCCCTGTATGCTGACCTGGTCCCACCGTTGCCCTCGCACCTGACCTTTCCTGACTGGCAAGCTTACGAGGGCTGCTTGTGGCTCAATGACTTCGAGGAGTTTAGCCGCCACTGGTCGCCTCGCGGTTTTGATCGCGCCCATACGGCCGTCGGCATCTGGCTGCTCTCAACCATCGCCGCCCGCCGCGTCTGGCTCCCGCTCGGCTCGACCGGTGAGTATACCCCCTTTCTTCATGGCCCTGGTGGTTCCCACCACCCACTATGCCAAGACCACTACGGCGCGGCTGGCAGAAAGGTTGTTGAGCCACTGTGGGCTCGATTGGCTGCTCTGTTCCGACACCATCACGCCGCAGATGCTCATTAGCGAGATGAGCGGCCGCATCCCGAAAAACTATCGGCTGCTCAGCGAGGAACAACAACTCTGGCAACGCAAAAAGTTGGGCATGAGTGGACAGGTTGGCTGGTTCTACGACGAGTTCGGCCAACAGTTCGATGCCATGCATGCGCAAAATGGCCCGATGAGTGATTTCAAGGGCCTGCTGCGCCGTCTGGACGATTGCCACGTGCAGAGCAGCCAGGCCACCCGCGCACACGCGGCACCGAGCAGATCAGCGACCCCTACCTGGCGCTACTGGGCATCCTGACGCCGCAGGACCTGCGGCCCTATGTGGGTCGGCAATCAAAGTTCTGGCGCGATGGCTTCTTTGCCCGCTTCGCCTTCGTGGCTCCCTCGCCTGGCAGTGTGCCCAGCACCGCTCCCTTTCCCGATGAACCGTTCAACATCCCTGATGATCTGGCTCAACCGTTGATCAACTGGCATCACGAGATGGGGGAATCGCTGGCCGAGATTGAGGAGAAGACGAGCGCAAGCGGGCAATTCCTGGGCTACCGTGTCGAGCGTACTCCGATCAAACTGCTCCCCTGCATGTTGGAAGACGTGCCCCTACGGGCCTACTATGCCTATAACAATGCGCTGATGGAGATGGTGAAGCAAGTATCAATCACCTGGAACAACTCGCAGGCAACTACGGACGTCTGGCGAAGAAGGCGCTGAAGAAGGCGCTGAAGAAGGCGCTAAGGATAGCGATGCTCTTTGCCTCGCTAGAGAACGGTAGGAGGATCGCTGTTAGTCACTAGGCACGTGCTCAGCAGATCGCCGAGGAGAGGCGCGCCTCCCTGCACGAAATCTACGAACAAGCCAACGAAAGCGTGCCCTCAAAGGAGGTGGAGATGGAACAAGCCATCCTTGAAACCATCAAAGCATACAACGCAAAGTATAACCAACCATTGACGGTACGTGAGATTCAGCGTCGACGAAGTTCCTTCTCGACAAAAGTTATTCAAGAGATGTTGCGTCATTTGACGCGAGCACAAGTTGTGCAAGAAATACGTACAGAAAAGACGTATCGTTACCAGATCGTGGAAGACGAGGCCTGAGACCTCCCCGGCATAAATGCACGGGGATTCCTGTTCCTCACCCAACGCTGCCGGTCGGCCACGCGGGGACAACCGGCTCTTGGTGGGGATAGGCCCAGACTTGTGAGCCGACGCACTCCGGCACGGGCAGCTTTGCCAGAAGCCGACACGCCCATGCTTCGGGGGCATGGCTCCCACGCGTTTGCACGTTGTTGCAGATCCTCCATCACGGCTCGCAGGCGCGGCTGCGCACCTTCCCAGACGTGCTGGGTGATGGAGGGGGTTGTTTGCTCCGGTTCCAGGTGGGCAAGCCGAGAAGGCCGAATACAGATCACGCTGCACTGGTCCCAACCCGCACTCACAACGGTGCCAACGCTCAGATCGGGGCTTCTTATGATACTGCCCACAGTGATGGCAATATTGACTCAGTCTGGTTTGATAGGCAGAGACTTCGTGCAGGGTGCCGCCAGTTTTTGCAACTATGCGGGTCAAATGCGCTACAAACAACCCTGGTGCGCGAAGTCCGACGCTTCGACCATACTGCTTTTGCCATCCCTTGAATGAAGTCTTCTCTATGTTGATGGTGGTGCCCACTTGTGCGATGCGATGCGCCAGATGTCCATGCAAGCTCTTACGGTAGGCCGCTAATTTTCTTTCGGTATGAGCATGCTGTTGCCTGGTCGCCTTGTACCGCTTACTCTCTTTCCAATGCAGGCGACCCTTTTTCACGCGCCCCTTCTCATCATAATTCTCGGGATTATTGGCGCGACGTTGCCGATCCATCTTGCGTTGCAATCGCTGCTTCTTCCTGGTATCGGGCGTCAACTCCTCGCAGAACGTGACGAGATTGGCAGTTCCCGAACGCGGCACAATCGCCAGAGTTGAAGGGCCAATATCCAGGCCGATGGTGTCTTTTCCTTCTTTTTCATGCTTCGGCACAACGTATGCAT
>DATAYF010000494.1:0-4359 GCA_036272735.1 Ktedonobacteraceae bacterium | reverse complement strand
TACTACTATATTAGAAAAAACCAAAACGCAGGGAAGGTCGTTTGCCATGAGCAACATACTGCGCCCGTCGGTCATGATTGGTAGCGAGTGGTACAAAGAGCGAGACCAGCAGCTTTGGAGACAATACAAGCAGAAAATACTCCAACGCGATGCGTATACATGCAGCTATTGTCGTCTCACCTGCCAGAAATTTATGCAGGTCAACCATATTGGAGCTGAAGACGATCACCATCCAGAGAACCTGGAAACCGTTTGCCCGGCGTGCCATAGTGTGCTGCACCTGGGAGCCAGCGCGCTTGAAGGCTCACTGACAGTTTTTGAATGCAAACCGGAGCTAACGAACCTGGCCGAAATAGTTATGGCTACAAGAAAGCTACTGATCGCCAATGTGCCGTGGGCGGATATCCAACAACGCGTGCTGAAGCGTTACGCTCGACCTGATGGAGAGCAATTTGGCCGTGAAGAATCGATCATGTGGGCCAACAAACTGCTGGCAAGCATTGTGCCACCTGCGTTCCGCGCCTATTTACCTGAAGGATACGCGGTGCTTTTTCACGAAGTGGGAGCATGGCAACAGTTTCCCGAACGCGTCTGGAAATGGCAAATTATGCGTGGCAGCCACTATCGAAAAGAGCCGAAGAGCTAGGTCGTGCAGAGCGAGAGAACCGAGGCGCAGGCAAGCTCCGCCTCTATATGCAGGAGAGCGTCGTGGGGAGAGAATTTGCGATGATAGCGAAAAATGCAATAAATAGATGTCTTTGCTGATAGATAATTATAATAAAGGAATGCAGTATATGGATGTATTAGCACTGAGTACGGCCTGGCCGATTGCGCAACCGTTGCACGCGACGCCGCTAGCTGGGGGATACAATAATCGGGTATGGCGCGTAGACACGGCAGACGAGCAGCACTATGTGTTGCGCATCAAGCCCGGCAGCGGACAAATTCCGCGCATCGAGTACGAGGCAAAGCTGCTCTACGCCTTGCAAGATCACGAGCTACCATTTCACCTACCCACGCCGCTCAAAACCAGCAACGAAGAGGTATTTGCCACTATTGAGCAAGCGGCAAACGAGCCACTGATCGCGACCCTCCATCCTTTCTTACCAGGACACACACCAGACCGCAACGACAGCACGTTAGCAGCCGCAGCCGGAGTTGCGTTGGCAGCTCTGGATACAGCGCTCGCAATCCTGCCAGATATGCAACCAGACGAGCACGAAAAAGCCTTTACCAGCTTTGACGGTTTTGTGCACGTTCACCCGTTGGTGACTGATCCCCTGGCAGCTTTAGAGCAAATCAAAGTGAGCAGCAATCAACGCAGGCAATTTCGGGCTATTTTAAAGGATGCAAGCGAGCAGGTGGAACGGCTCTATAGTCGTCTGCCACAACAATTGTTGCATCGCGACTACGATCCCGGCAATATTTTCGTCGATGGGCAGCAGGTCTCAGCCGTTTTCGATTTTGAGTTTGCTGGCATGGACTTGCGCGTGCTCGATCTCTGTGTAGCGCTGCGCTGGTGGCCGGTGCAGGCGCTGGAAACAGGACAAGCCTGGGAGATCATCGACGCGTTTGGGTCGGCCTATAGCGCGCATTTCCCGTTGAGCGATGAAGAGTTACGGGCGATACCAGACGTCCTGAGAATACGCGAGATGGCCTCGTTTATGCACCGCTTAGAACGCTATTTCGCTGGCCTGGAAGGTGATGAGGTTATTCCACAACGCATAGCAGGTTCGTTGCGGCGCGAACAATGGCTACAAGCGAACCAGGACACGCTGATAGAGCACGCGTTGGCCTGGAATGAGAAGACTGCACCATCGAAATAAGCACACTTTTCGGCAGAGAGGTTCGCTCATGGAACATACTTTTCTAGCAGAACTGGTAGCAATCCACTACGGCATAGCAAACGCATATTTGCAGCCGATGACCAGTGATAGCGGCAAACGTCTGTATCGCGTCGAAGCACCAGATGGGCAGCGTTCAGTACTCCATCTCACGCAGGCTTGCGACCAAAAACGATGCGCAGAGCTAGCCAGAGTGCTACTATTTCTAGAGCAGCAGCACTATCCGGCCGAGCGCATCGTACCTACTCTCAAACAGACGGACATTGGAACCATGAACGGCTGGTGTCATATCATGACACAATTCGTGGAAGGAACCCACCCTGATTATTCGCCAGAGGCACTCTTCGCATTGGGGGCACAGTTAGGACGCCTGCACGGGCTTACGCTCCCTGAAAAACGCACTTTCCCAAAAGCAGGCATGTTACCACAAAATGAGCTGGCATTCGCGCAGCAACAACTCGCGTCAATAGCAGACAAAGTACCAGAGCAGTTTCATGAACGCTACAAAATGCTGCAAGAGGCACTATCCTCGCTTGACCGTTGCGAGAATCTACCGGTCGTGCTTCTTCATAACGATTATCATCCAGCTAACGCCATCTATACGCAGCACGGCGAGCTAACGTTCATTGATTGGGACGGCGCTGGCGTGGGTCCGGCAATCATAGACCTTGGCTTTCTTCTCAGCAACTGTGATGGATCAGTTCCCTGGGCACCCCTACCACTTACCGGTGAGTTTCATCCCGACAAAACTAAATTAACGGCTGTACTAGCGGGCTATTCACAATATCAGCAACTTGTAACGGAAGAACTTGACCTTCTCCCAGACGCGATTCGTTTTCGTGCGCTGGTCTTCGGGGCTTGTCATTTCGCTTCCATGATAACAGAGCATGGCACCCCAGGCCCACTCATGCAGTGGTGGGCACGCTATACAGCAGCAGACGAGATTACGGATATAGTCATGAACCCTATGCCTAAAGGCAAGAGCTCGTAAAAAGTCCGATCATGACCAGTCTCAGTTCATACGAACTACGTTACGAGCGAATAGATAGGTACGGTAGGGTGCGCGGCCAGCCCTACCCTCTACGGTACAGCATTAAACGTGCCTACGGGACAAAGCCAGTGTGCTGTATACAGAAACCGCTCAGTAACTTTGACGAGGCCACCATTACCCTAGCAATAGGAGGCTCACATGAGCAACGTCTTCGTTGTTGATACCAATCGAACCCCACTCGATCCGGTCCATCCGGGGTATGCGCGCATCTTGCTCTCATCAGGCAAAGCGGCAGTGTTGAAAAGGTATCCTTTTACTATCGTTCTCAAAACGGCGATAGCACAGCCGCAAGTGCAACCTTTACGCATTAAACTTGATCCTGGCTCAAAAACAACAGGACTAGCCATTGTCAATGATGCGTCTGGTGACGTGGTCTTCGCCGCTGAAATCAC
Source organism: Ktedonobacteraceae bacterium (assembly GCA_036272735.1). GTDB lineage: Bacteria > Chloroflexota > Ktedonobacteria > Ktedonobacterales > Ktedonobacteraceae > DATAYF01. The sequence goes on along the minus strand of DATAYF010000494.1, from coordinate 1,072 downwards.
GCATCAAGGGCAGACCATCAAAGCCGCGTTGGATGATCGGCGTGCCGTACGTCGTTCGCGTCGCCGACGCAAAACGAGATACCGCAAGCCACGCTTTGCCAATCGACGCCGCAAAGTAGGATGGATACCGCCATCGCTTGCCAGTCGAGTTGTGAACACGGTAACGTGGGTCCAACGTTTATGCAAACTGTGCTCTCTTACGAACATCAGCATAGAGTTGGTCAAGTTTGATCTGCAGCAGATGGATCACCCTGAAATCAATGGAACTGAATACCAACAAGGGACATTAGCAGGATATGAAGTGCGTGAGTACTTGTTACAAAAGTGGAACCGGCAATGCTCCTATTGTGGTGCGAAGGATATCCCTCTTCAGGTAGAGCATATTCACGCTCGCGCCAATGGTGGTACCAATCGAGTATCCAATCTTGCGCTGGCTTGTGAACCCTGTAACCAAGCGAAAGGGACGTTGGATATTCACGTATTCCTGGCTTCGAAACCCGATCTGCTCAAGCATATTCTGGCTCAGGCGAAAGCCCCATTAAAGGATGCTGCTGCGGTGAACACGACACGCTGGATGCTCTATGACCAGCTCAAGACGTTGGATTTCCCCATTGAATGCGGATCGGGTGGTTTGACCAAGTTGAACAGAACGGCACGGGAAATGCCCAAAGAGCACTGGATAGATGCTGTATGTGTCGGCAAGAGCACACCTATACAGATCAGCATGAAGCAGGTGAGACCCTTGCTCATCAGAGCTACCGGACACGGTTCTCGGCAGATGTGTGGTACCAACACGTATGGTTTCCCTATCAGACACAAGCACAGGCAGAAACGATACAATGGTTTCCAGACGGGCGATATGGTTCGTGCGGTAGTGCCACTAGGGAAGAAACAGGGGATCCATATCGGACGGGTGCTGGTGCGTGCAACTGGTTCATTCGATATCAGAACCAAACAGGAGCGAGTACAGGGCATCAGCCATCGTTATTGTACTCCGCTTTATCGTTGTGATGGCTATAGTTATCAAATCGGCGAGGCGGCAATTCCTCACCACGAGTGATCGCGGGTGCCT
>DATAYF010000493.1:0-5166 GCA_036272735.1 Ktedonobacteraceae bacterium | reverse complement strand
GGACTTGCGTCGCCTGGTCTTCTGGTCGCCTCGGCTCTGCTTCCACGGGAGCTTCTTCTTGCCTGCTTTCTTGAGGTGGCCTTTCTCATCGTCGTGCTCGGGATTGGCTGCTCGTCTCTGGCGATCCATCTTCCGAGGCACGCGACGGATTTGCTCCTCATCAGGGACCAATTCCTCACAGAACACTGAGAGGCTGGCCTCGGCCTGGTGGGGAACCAGGGCAATGGTCCAGGGACCGAGATCAGCCCCGATCATGTCGCTGCCCACCGTGTGCTTGGGTTTCTGAGAGGGCATCCCTTCCAGCGCCAGCTGGACGACGTCGCGAAATCCTTGGGAAGCTGCTCCTGCAGCTTTCGGACTATTCGCCCGATGTTGCACCAGCCGCGCATATTTAATCCGGTGGTCCAAACCGTATTGCACGACCGGCTCCTTCCAGTCGATGAGAGCAGAGAACTGAGCATCTTTCCAGAAAAGATACCCTTGATTCCCGGCTTCTGGAGACTCGAGCACAAAGCGCAGTCCGGTAGCGTTGCGTTTATTCTCGCTGCTGGAAAGACCCCGTCCACGGCTCTTAAAACGCACACGACGGGCCATTCCCACGCACATCCGATTGCGTGCGTGCTACGCTCGACTCGAAAGTTGTTGCGCCAAAACCGCATCCAGATGCTCAGCCAACCAACTGACGCGCAGTGCATTGCCTGCTTCAAGCAATGCCTACTCAGAAAAGCCGTACTGCTCCCGGAGTCGGTTGAACGCCGCGTTCCGCTCGTGCTTCTGGATGCGTGGGATGACACGGGCAGCCTGCCAGGCGGGATCTGCGCGCATCTGCCGCAGCCGTTTGAGTCCTTCGGAAAGCACCGCGTTATAGAACTGCCGGCCAGCTTCTCAATGGGCACGGAGGCGGGCAGCCTGGCCAATACTTCCCTGCAAGGGCAGCTCCAGCAGAAAGGTAGGCGTGCGTTTGCGCGGCTCCTTCTCTTGCTCTCTTGCGGCCTGGCTCTTCTTCATAAGCTAGAGCTCATTTGCAGCTTCTCTTTGTTAGAACGTACATTCCAAAACGAACACAATTCCGGCATGCAGTCAAGTCCTCCGAGAGCAGCCTCTCTTGGGGCTCGCCCCTCTCCTTCACCGTTCAAAGGAACGGCGGTTCATCCCTGGCATGCATGACCAGGGCTTTCCCGCTCGGATTTCGGTAATGCCGTTCAACCCGCGACCGGCAGTGTGGCAGCGCTAGTGAAGCTGACATTGTCAGGTATGGGCGCAAGCCTGGCCTGGTGGTTGGGACCGCGGCACGCTGGGCCCAACCACCAGGCTTGATCTGCCAGGCCGACAACACGTGCCCCTACCCGTGGACCGCTACCATCTGCGGCCGCTTTGACGACGATACCGGCAATATCTTGTCCAGGTTGCCAGCCTTCGGGGCGCGTGGCTAGCAGCATTAATTCTCCTCGGTTGAGTCCAAAGGCTTTGACCTCAACGATGGCTTCATTTGGGGCTGCTTCCGGTTCCGCAACGTCACGAATTTCAGCCGGAGCCTGTCCCTGTGGGGTGTTGACAGGCGCGAGCATAAGAGCACTCCTTCATTTATGCATGATATAATCTTATCCTATTGCCGCTTCAGTCTCTGTGTTAGTTTCGTATAGGCCGATAATGTGTGTTTGCGCGGGTCGTTGTCCTCTTGCTATCTGCGTGCTTGACGCCATATACTATGGATGAGAATTGGTGAGAGAAGGATTGTGTCGTATTGATGTCCACATCTCTATGGGTCACTCATACCAATCCGCAGGCTCGTTTGCGGCTTTTTTGCTTCCCTTATGCTGGTGGTGGTGCCTCTATTTTTCGTCTGTGGAAGCAGCATTTCCCTGCTGATATCGATATCTGTCCTGTGCAATTGCCTGGACGGGAGAATCGCCTGAAGGAACCGCCATTTGTACACCTGGCTCCTCTGGTGGATGCTGTGGCCCATGAAATCGCGCCATTGCTCGATAGGCCGTTTGCTTTATTCGGTCACAGTATGGGGGCTTTGATCAGTTTTGAGCTTGTGCGTGCTCTGCGCCGTCAACAAGAGCGGGAGCCTGCTTATCTGTTCGTCTCAGCCCATCGCGCGCCACAGTTTCCAATGTCCCGCGACATACTCCATGATCTCCCTGCACCCGCGTTCTTGCGCTCTGTCTATCGTATGGGCGGAACTCCTCCGGCCGTGCTCCTCAATCAAGAATTGATGCGTTTGATGCTGCCTATGTTACGTGCAGATTTTACTGTGAACGAAACCTATACCTATGAGGAAGAGCCACCACTGGCGTTGCCGATCACTGCCTTTGGGGGCGAACAGGATACGCTAGTGAGTAAGCGCGAGTTGCAGGGATGGAACGCGCAGACGAGCAATGTGTTTGCCTCGCGTATCTTACCAGGAGATCACTTCTTCCTGCAAAGCAGCCGCGAAATGTTGTTAGCGATAATTGCTCAGGAGCTTGCAATGTTACGGTAATATGGCCCAGTCCATGCCTGCAATTTGCTGCACCTGGTGGATGCATATTTCGCAATCATTAAAAATTACATGTCACCACTATCGCGCTCATATCATCCGCTTTTGCACGGATCGTTTGGGTGGTACTTTCTTGAGAACGCTGCTGGGCGCGTTCTACCAGCCTTTTGGCGCTACCGCGTGCGTTTTTTTGCAAAACCTCTGCCATTTCGGCATCGGTTAAGTTGTCATGAATACCATCTGTACACAGGAGTAGGCGGTCTCCAGGTGCAAGCAGTATGCGCTTTATATGCACAAAAGGAATTTGCGAATCGCCGAGTGCCTGCGTGATGCCGTTGCGCTGTTGGAAACAGGCTAATTCTAGACCCGACAGTTCTTCAGCTTTCATCGCCTGGTCGATACGCTCAGCTTGCTCTTTATTGACTTGTTCGCTGGCAACCAGTTTGCTGAGAATACTATCGTCCTCAGTTAAACGAGTGAGCTGTTCGTTAGGACGATAACGATAGACGCGGCTATCCCCGACGTGCGCGTAAAACGCCACGTAATCTTCGTTCGCTTCTCGAGTGAGTACAGCAAGCGCGATGGTGGTTGCCTGGTCATCTATCCAGCCCCAATTTCCACTTTGATTATTGCGACGCTGTGCACCATCGTCGCGTATTGCATCATGCGCTTCTAGCACTAATTGTTCTAAAGTGATGGCGATATCCAGATCTACATACGGCCCGTATAGCAAGGCAGCATCTTTTGCCTGCATTTTAAGCTGGTTTTTCCAACCCTGTTTAATGGTATCTGCTGCGATCTGAGAGGCGACCTCCCCTGCGATACTGCCACCGACTCCATCAAAGACTGCTGCCAGGCCGTTACGCCTATCCGTGAGCAACGTATCCTCATTGCGTTCTGGATGCCTTGCGTTGGCGATGCTATAAGATGAGAAGATGCATTGTAGCTTTTTTTCGGCGAGTGACCGGGTGGGAGATGGTATTACGAGTGAGGATGGTTTAGATTGCATTGTAGTTTTTTACTCCCTTTATTATAAATCATCGCTGGAGAAAATGCATTCCAGCATTTTCTCCTGTATAGGTAACGAATATGCGTGGATAACCGATGAGAAAAAACGGCAGAAATGGTTGGTGAACCGGGTATTATATCTGCTTAAATGCGAGCACATTTTTTATGCCTCCGACCTTTCCTAACATGACCTGCTCAAAATTTCCTATCGGATGGCGGGTAATCAGCGCCTGGACAGCTTGCGGCCAGCGTTGCACGAAAATGCCCAAATGCTGGATGGCGGATGCAAATACTACCGGGTTGGCGTTTACTGTACCACAAAATACCTGGTTGTGCATAACGAGTTGGTGGATCAATCGTGCAGTATTGATACTGGTTGGTCCGATTGGCTCAGGAACGCCAGTGAGGATACATATACCGTTTGGTCCCAGGGCCTGGATGATCTCGAATATCACAGGGCCAGCGCCTAATGCTTCATAAATAAGGTCGTACGTACCGAAGCGCTTGACAAGCTGTTCAACAGTCATTTCCTGTGTGGAGATGTAGGTGGCACCAATCGATTTGACGATATCAGCTTTTGGGTTCGGCGTCAATGAACGCGAGTAGACGTACGTTTCGAAGCCTGCGACCTGCAAACGCATAGCCCCTAAAATGCCAATGGGTCCTGAGCCGAGCACAAGCGCTTTGAGTCCCTTACCTGGCAGCTCAGGATCGAGCTGGTTGCGCCAGGGCAGCCTCTGCTGTATGACTTGCATTTCCGCTATTGCTTTTTCCGCGATGGTCAGTGGTTCTACCAGCACGCCTACACTACGTAAGTTGGGCGGAACGAAATTTAGGTAACGTTCTTCATCGACCACAAATTCCGTCATATAGCCATGCATGCTTTTAATGCCGCGTTCTGTATAGTCGTCTGTTTGGCAAAAGTCTTGCCGTCCTGCGCGACAGGCAACACACTCGTCATGCGGACACGGGCGGCGTACGACAGGAACAACCAGGTCGCCGGGTGCAAGGTGTTGTACGGCTGTGCCAATTTCGACCACTTCGGCTAATGCTTCATGGCCCAGGATTAAATAATCGTCACCGTCAGGGGGAGTTCCAAAGCCCGATTGGCAAATTTCTTTGTCCGTACCACACACGCCAACATCCAGGATGCGTAATTTCACCTGCTGAGGACGTAAGATACGCGGCTCTGTGTGCTCAATACGCTGGATCGTTTTCGTGTGGGGAACTACCGCGATTGCCTGCATGATGTACTGTGCTCCTTTACCAACCAACTGAATGAGGGGGAATAGTAACTCCTTTATTTTACCTCATGGGAACGGTTCAGTAGGACAAAAGGTGGTGTTTCTGGTCATGCTGCTTGCTACAAATGGGGGGTATTGGTAGCAAGTAGGAGGTGGGTTGATCAGCAAATAAAAAAACTGATCAAATTTGTGGGAAAAAGGGCTTGACAGGATGAGGCGTGGCTGGTATTATTTAATCCGTGAGCGATGTGTAAGCATCAAATCACAAGGAGCCGTGGTGTAGTGGCCTAACATGTCTGCCTGTCACGCAGAAGATCGCGGGTTCAAATCCCGTCGGTTCCGTCTGAACAACACCAATGGGACACGTTGACACCTAATAGAGTGAACGTGTCCCATTGGTGTTATATCATCCAGAATACGACTAACGGT
>DATAYF010000492.1:0-28545 GCA_036272735.1 Ktedonobacteraceae bacterium | reverse complement strand
GTTTCATGAGAACAAACGTACCACATTCACTGCTACCTGTCAAGAGAGTGGTTGCCTGAACCTCCTCTCCCCACCACAACAAAAGGAACGCCGCATTCCTCCCCATGGATGAATCCAGGGGGCTCCTGCGGCGGCTTGTTGAAGAAAACAGAGCAGTTAACTTTGTCTGCTACCAACGCGCTGATCCTTCATAAACGCGCTTTCATGATTGGGTTGCTGACCTGGATGGATCAGTGGATACAGCACTTGCCGACCACGTACCAGGCCTTCATCGAAGCGTTCGCCAGAATAGATGGGATCTTCGTGCTCGATGGCGACGCTACTATCGTACCCAATTTCGTTGAGTGCGGAGATGAAGGCCGTCCAGTTTATCTCACCATAACCGGGAATGCGGAAGCGAAAGTAGTCGCCATTGATGCCGCCACGATATCGGCGCTCAGGCAGCATCTCCGTATCCTTTGCGTGCACGTGATACACGCGATCCTTGTACTCGCGCAACGCACGCAAATGGTCGATGCCCTGCCAGTAGAGATGAGATGGATCGAATTCGAGGCCCAGCGCTGGCGAGGGTACGGCGTTGAACATATCATCCCATGTATCGGGCGAACCGCCAATATTCACCGGCTTGAATGGCACGCGACCCCCAAAGCCCATCCAATTTTCGACGGCAACACGCATGCCGTGTTGTTCCGCGCGCTGCGCCACGGGACCAAAGCGGTCCGCGAAAAGCTGAATATTGCCTTTCCAGTCCAGGCTGGCATCGAAGCCGCCCATACTGGCAATGGTATGTACGCCCAGAGCAGCCGCAGCCGCAAAGACACGCTCGTAGGCCGTTGTAACTGCATCGATTGAAGACGCTCCAGCAGCGAGCCGATAATAGGCCAGTGCGGTAATCGCGACGCCGTGCTTTTCGCTCTGCGTTTTGGCTTCGACGATACGCTCTGTATTCAACTCACCCTGCATTGCGTTTCCGAAGGCGTCTGCCGATAACTCCACAGCATCGAAGCCAAGCTGGGCCGCCTTTTCGATATCGCTGATATTTCCAGTGAGGAACCCTAGTTTCATAAAAACGTCACCTTTCTCTGCTCTATTGCACACGCCGTAATTGTAACCGGTTTTTGGTAAGCAAACAATACGAAAAAGCGTCACATGTGTGCAGAAATACGCTGTATGCATAGATAAGCGCTGATGGCCCCATGGGGCTATCAGCGCTTATCTATGCATACAGCGTGTGTTACCGCGGTATCTCCAACAACTCTTTCCTACAGAATTTTTTTATGTTGTTCGGCCAGTTCTTTTACCCGTTGTACGTGGTCTTTGTGACAGATAACCGTGATATCGTCCATCTCTACTACTATGACGTTTTCCAGGCCAACGGTAAAGACACGGCGGTCGGTATTGTTGTAGACGACCACGTTCTGGCTGCCGAGTCCCTGGTGCGTTCCGAATGCTCGTACGCCCTGTTCGTCGGAGGGGAAGAGCGCTCCATATTGTTCCCAGTTACCGACATCGTTCCAACCAATTTGGGCTGGAATGACGACCAGGTTCTGTGTTTTTTCTAGGATGCCATAGTCTATCGAAATGGCACTGAGCGTAGGCCACAGTTCATCCAGGATAGCGGTTGCCTTCTCTGTATCGGCGGCATCGACGATGCGTGCGATGGTTCTAGCCGTTTCGGGCAGATGTTCGCGCATTTCCGCCAGGATGGTTTGTGCTTTCCAGATAAAGATGCCACCGTTCCATACATAGTGACCATCTTCCAGGTAGCTTTGTGCGGTTGGAAGGTCGGGTTTTTCCACGAAGCGCTCGGCGTGGAAGGCCTCGTGGTTGTGGCCCATGCTCACCGGATCTGCGAAGCGAATATAGCCATAACCCGTTTCGGGCGTTGTTGGCGTCAAGCCAATGGTGACCAGGCGGCCGCTTTCCGCCAATTCGTAGGCGAGGCGCAACGATTCCCGTAAGGCGTCCTGATCCTGAATGACGTGGTCAGCACTGAAAATGCCTAAGATTGCGTCCGGGTCCTGGCGCGAGATCGCTTCTGCGGCCCAAGCAATCGCGGCCGCGCTGTTGCGTCCTATCGGCTCACAAAGCAGGTGATCTAGTGGAATTGACGGGAGATGTTCATGCACCAGGTCTGCCATAAGTCGGCCGGTAACGACCCAGGACTGCTCGGCTGTGACCAGTGGAGAAACACGTGCCAGTGTTTCCTGAATCATGCTTTTCCCATTAGGAAGCGGCAGGAATTGCTTAGGAAAGCTCGGCGTACTGAGCGGCCAGAGCCGAGTACCACTGCCACCGGCTAAAATGACGGCATGGAAATGTTGCATAAAAAACTGCGCTCCTCAAAGTATATGCGTCATATTTGTATGGTTTATTATACACATTTATGGAGGTCGGCTGTGGCCTCCATTTATACATAAGTATATGGGACGATTGTAGCGACGATGCTTTGTTCTGTCAAATTGGTGAGCTTAGCTGGCCCAATCCGGTCATGCAAGAAACTATGGTAATTCTGTTTCCGCTTTTGCTGCTGATCGCGGTATGTGATAAGTGAGTAGGTTTTTATGTTGACGATACGGCGCAAAAGTCTGCTGCAACCAATGCTTGATTTAGCAGCCTGCTTCGAGTACAGTTGGGGAAAATAGAAAAAGACCATATTGGTCATAACTCATAATAAGGAAACCTTTATGGAAAAACCTGTGGCACGCGTTGCGCGTGTGCGTCTGCTTTCTCGTGATGGCTACCATCTAGCTTACCTTGGCGACGCTGATATACCAATTGTGTATGGTACAGATACCAACCAGGTGTATGCACCGAATAGTAGCATGGGCTTGCCAGTTGCACCAGCCCTGGATCATCTTGTGGCCGCGCTCGCCGCATGTATGTACGGCACCCTCGCCGGGGCGCTACTTGGGCGCAGTGTCCCTTACGAACAAGCGTCTTTTTTGGCGACCGCTGAGGGCTATATTGTGCCCATCGGCCATGTGCAGCGTGTGCAATCGGTGGCAATCGCATATACGTTGGCGGTGCCGGACGCGTGGCAAGAGGCGACTATGCGCGCACTCAAAGTGCATGCACGAGGCTGCCCAGTGCATCAGACCTTGAGCGCGTCCATTGCGATTACGTGGAGCGCTACCCTTCAGGTTGGAAACGAACATATTATGCTGCATCAGGAGGCACACTAGCGTGGAACCGCTGATTACCCTGTACGAGAAAGATCCAGTTGCGCGAGAAACGTTGCCGCTTGTGCTTGCTAGCTACTACGATGGCGGCATGGCGATCAAGCAAGGATCAGAGGGCGGCTTGCCGTACGTCGTTGCGAACTTTGTGGAAACGTTGGATGGCGTCATTTCGTATGAATTGCCGGGCCAGCATAGCGGTGACGTCATCAGTGGCAAGAACGAGGCCGACCAGATGGTGATGGGGCTGCTCCGTGCCCAGGCTGATGCGATCATTTTTGGCAATAGCTCCTGGGGACACGATGCCCGGCATGTGCATATTCCATCCCTCATCTTTCCCGATCTTGCCGCTGAGTACCACGCGTTACGCGTGCGCCAGCAGAAACGTGACCATTTGCCGATGAGCGTCATCATGACTGCCAGTGGTCATATCGATTTCCAGGATGCGACCTTTCATACACCCGGTTTGCGCACCCTCATCGTTACCACCACCCAGGGCTACGAGCAACTGACACGCCAAAAAGTTCCAACGGGCACTGATATTCGCGTGGTTGAGCCAGAGCAGGGCTGGTCAGGCCAGGGTATACCTCCAAAGGAGACGTTGGCGTTGTTGGGACGCGAGTATGGTGTACGTGTCGCTGTGTTCGAGGGTGGTGCGAAGCTGCTGGCTTCTCTTGTAGATGAGCAGGTTGTGGATGAGTTATTTCTTACGCTTGCTCCGCAGATCGCGGGTAGAACGCCAGATGTACATCGTGCGGCGCTGGTCGAGGGCCACGCTTTTACGCCCGAAGAGGCACCGTGGCTCACGTTACTAAGCATAAAGTTGGCGGGTAGCCATCTCTTGTTACGCTATAGTTTTCGACGCTAACAAACATGGTACATTTGACACTCATCTAGAAGTCCCTTTGCCTGTACACTAGGTACAGATCTGTTGCTTATCCATGTTCTCGCGCGTTCTTCATTTTTTATCGTGCGCTGAACAATCATCCTAGGATTGGATACCTAAAGGGGCTTATATATGGCATCATCATCGACGCCGCGTTGTGATTGTTGCGGCTTGAACATCAATGCTCAGCGGGACGAGGAGTGTCCGCGCTGTGGCTATCCTATAGCGCCTGCCAGGGAAGCGAGCTTCCTTGCCACGTCTATCCATGATTTACGGCGCGTGGCAGCCTACGGCGGCGCGCAAACCACCGTGTCGAAACTAATTGCCCGTTACCAGTTTCGTTTACAACAATTGCAAGCATCTATACCATCCGCCGTTGCGCCGAGCGTACCAACCGTTCGACCGGTGGCCGCTGTGGAGGTCACGCGGCCACTAGAAGCGGTATACGATGATCGTCAGACCACGACTGTTTTAGGCAGTCCTGCGCAACCTGCTGCGCCAATCTTCAGCTTAAAATCGTTCGTTGCTGACCATACCATCAATATCGTGGCTTCACTTGGTGCATTTCTGATCCTCACCGGTGCGTTAAGTTTTGTGGCGACGACGCGTAACCTGTTGTTGTCGTTTCTGGCAATTTTTGTGGTGCATGCCATTTTTGGGGCAGTAGGCTTGACTACATATAAGTTTCGCCATCTACGCATCATTTCAGTGATCTATAGCGCCATTTTCGCGCTGCTCATTCCCCTGGTCGGTTTCTCTGGTTATCGCCTGGTACTCGGGCAGGTTGTGCCCATGTCGTCTTCGACGGTTATTGCTATTGCAGCGGCCTACGCGGCCTGCATCTACGCGTTCCTTGCCATCTATCAACAGTTTTCTCCTTTTAGCTACTTAGCTGGTATCGCTCTGGCGGTCGCTGATCTCGCCACGGCATCCGCACTCCACCTGTACTTTGGATGGTGGCCGGTAGGTCTGTTGCTGCTGGCTCTTCCTCTACTGCTTTTCGTGGAGCGTAACAACGCGTTACAATGGCCCTTTGCTGGCTCCCTAGAAATATTGCGCAAAGCCGCGCAAACGTTGATGTGGACGGTGGTTGCTATCGGCTGTCTGGCCCTGCTATTCTCGTTCAATGCAGATCTTGTTTATGGACTTTCGTATGAGTTTCGTTGGATTGCAGCTTGCCTGGTCTGGTTGCTGTTTGCCTGGGTGGGATTGCATGCCTGGTTACGAAAATCCTTGCTATGGACGTTGCCCCTGCCCTACCTATTGCTGCTATGTATTACTAGCCTGGCCTATGTCTTGAACTTGCCCCCCCTTGGTTACGCCTGTAGCGCCACTATCACCGCCTGGGGATATGCTTTGTTAGCTCGTTTCGTGCTAGCGCAGGGCCAACCTGTGCAACGGTTGCGCTTCCATATGTACTTGCCCAGCTTGCTTCTTGCTGGCATTGTGCCCTTGATCATTGCTCCGTCCGTGCCAATCCTGGTGCTCGTGAACGCTTTTGCTAAGGTATATACGACGTTACCGGGTAACGCGTTCTGGCAAATCCTGCTTCTTATAGCCTCAGGAATGCTTTCGCTGTTTGTTCTGTTCTGTTCTACCGGCTGGCAAAAAACGCCTGCATCCTCACTGCGTTCTGCCTGCTGGTTATTGTTAGTGAGTGGCGTGCTGTTCGAGTGGGCATATGGCGTGCTCCTGCTGTCTGTTCACGGTCGTCCGCTGTGGTGGTTGCTGGGCATGACACTGGCTGTGGTGGCATTGGCTGTGGTAGTGCGTCGCAGAACCAGCGCATACTGGTCTAATTCTCTCGATGTGTTTGCGCTGTGGGGCGCGGTCCAGACGCTGGCGCTGAGCCTGGGGCAGAGCTCCGATCTCACGGCCACTTGCGCATTTCTCTTTGCTGTAATTTCCTATAGCCTTATAGTGTGCCAAAGGCGCTTTTCCATCCTCTGGCTATCCTGTGTCTTTGCTATAATCGCGTTGCCTTTCGTGTGGGCAAGACCGTTGATGGTGTTGGTGCTGGGCTTAGGTCTGCCTTTTCTCGCTGTGGGCATCAAACGGAGTGGCGTGGCACGTTGGCCTGTAACCATGGGCAATGTGGTACTCGCTCGTGTGTCATCAGCATTATCGTGGGAATGGCCGCTGCTGCTGACCGGTTTTCTGTGTGGCCTGAGCTTTGCGTTATACGCTATGATCAAGGCTACGGGTGGCGTCGTGCCTGCTAGCCTGGCACTACCATTTTCGCCTCCATTATGGCTGGCTTGCCTGGCACTCTTCTGGTATGTCGCTGCTGTCGCCGCCGACGAGCGGGAATGGCTTCTCGGCAGTGTCACGTTTGCCACGATTGCTCTGCTGATGCCGGGCGATACCTTTACTGTACTGGTGTACCTGGCTCCTGCTCTCTTGATTGCTGGTTGGTCAGTTGGGCGCGTGCGTATGCGAGCCTGGGCCTGGCCCTTTTACGCCAGCTCTTTACTATCCCTGCTGGTGATGGGCTTTACTGGCTCAGCGGTGGCGATGTCCTCGTCGTTTACAGCCACGTTTGTTGCACTGCTCATCTATGCTGTATTGGCCTATAGTCTGCTGTTGTTTGAGCGTAAGCCTGCGTTGTCGTGGATAGCGACCGTGCTGGTGCTGTGGGCCGCGTACCTGGTGCTACAAGATGTTGCTTGCTTCGGTATTGGGACGACGAGTTGCCATGTGCAGGGTCCCGCAGCATTGCTGCTGCTGACTGGTTTGGTCTTTGCGACTGGCTGTCTGGGTATAGTAACTGGCCGCGTTGTGCCCATGGTCCTGGGTGCGTGGGGTACGAGTGGCAATGTAACGGTGCCGACGGGAGGACGTTTTGCCTGGAATGGTGCCTGGTATCTCGCGGCTTTCGTGACCCTGTGCGCTACGGTTGGTTGGGGATACGCGGAAAAAGCCCTCTTACCAGCAGACCTGGTGTTGGCCTGTCTGCTTGCTTTCATCGCCTTTACACTGTTGATCATGCTGATCGAGCGTCTACCGGAAATCGTCATGCTTGCAACTCTGCTGGTGGCACTTACCATCTGGCAACTGTCCTTACCCTTGTGGCAACAAACGCTGGTCTTCGACCTGCTTTGTGTGCTCACCTTCGCAGCGCAGTTCATCTGGCGTCGTCTCGCTCCCTCACATCGCCTGTTTGATATCGGGAATTTTCACCTGGTTTTAGCTGGAGGTGGCATGGCGCTGGTGATACTGAGCAATATCGAGCAAGGAGGCTTAAATGCTAGCGCGCCACGGTTGGCGCTGACGGGGGCATGTTCGTTGCTGGTGCTTGCCATTCTGCTCTTCTGGCATGGTCGCTTACAGTCCTCGCTGGCGTGGAAGCGTTGGTGCACCTACGGTTCCGGTCTGTCGCTCGCCTTGATTCCGGCCTGGCTGATCGCCGCATTTCTCCCAGGCCACCCGGATTGGGTCAGTTTAGTGCCCGCGAGCTATCTGGTCATCGTCGCGCCATTTTTAGCCCGTGACGATAGCTGGTCATCGGCGCAGGGCCTTGGGCGGGTGAGTGCTCTAGTTGGTGCTGTCCTGTTGTTCTTGCCCACGCTCTGGTTAAGCTTTCATCAGAACAATATACAACCCACCATGTTTTTAACGCTGGAGGCGGTTGCCCTGCTCTTACTCGGCCTGGTCACGCGTACCCGTCTGTTCGTGCTCAGCGGCACTGCGCTAGTGATTGTGGGAGTGATGCACGCCTTGTTTATTCCCTCGCTTGGACTACCACTCTCCCTGGCCCTGGTCATCATGGGCGGTTGTTTATTAACTATTGCCACTGCTTTGAGCCTGGCACGCCATAGCCTGCTTACCCTCTGGGCGCAATGGAAATGAGAAAGTTTGGGGTAGGCGGTGTCGGGTTGGCGACCCGCGACCGCTAACCCGACACCACCTACCCCAAACTTCTCGTATTGCCCCTCAACTCCTCACCATAATTGTGTCAATCCATGCCCGTTGTGATATTATGGGAGGGACATTATGGGGGGATATTTTGCGTCAAGCTATAATCAACACTCGTGGTGTATTACCTCTTCAGAGAGTATTGACTGCGTGTAAGGGTTGGCCCTGGTTCTCACGATACTTTGACGAGATCTTATTTTGCATATATGATGGTCTGTGCACCTTGTAATACCTATTTATCACCTATTTTTTATCATATCAGGAGTATTTGCGATCCTCTTGCGTGCACTGCCAATAGAACAAACAGAAGAGCTGGTGTTTGCACGAACGCTCGATGGCGTAGCCGGTTTATTCTGCTCATTCTGAGGAGGAAGTTATGGACATTTCGCTACGGTTGGATACGTTAGGTGTTGTGGAGTTGCGCTATCTGCGTGGCCGTGAACGATACCGGGATTGGCCTCAGTTTCAACTGCTGGGAGCCTCGCGGCAAACTCGCGTCTTTTCCTATATGAGCCGCGAGGTTGCTGAACAATTGCACCAGCAAATTTTACTGCTAGAAGAGGCTATTGGCCTGGATGGCGACGATGAAGACGATGATGACGAAGAGGAGGAACATAATTTCTCTCTAGATGAGCCTGAGGGAACCATAAGCGACAAGCCAGCAGAGCGCGATTCTAGTACGCTCTCGCCCGCTTTCGCTCAGGCATTGAAGCAGCTCAACGAGTTGGCTCGCCAGCGTCTCGGCGATACCGCCACTGGAAGCAACCAGGTAAGCCATGAGAGCGGTACTTTGCCCGATGGCGTTGGCGTGGAAAGCGATGAAGACGATGCGCTCGAACAGTTGCAGGATGCCTTCACGCAAATGATGGAGGTGGTACGCGAACTGGCCGAGGAAATGTCAACAGATGCGCTCAAGATCACAGGCCGTTTCAAATGCGCGCGTACCAATATCGAGTTTATCCCGCGTGCCACGGAAAAGGATGATGATGAGGACGAGGACGAGGAACAGCACATACTGAAAATCTCACCCGACGCCAGCTTGATCGATCTCGAAGTCGAGTTGATTATGGTTTTGCAGCTCTTTGAAGAGGGCCACGCGCGCCCTGATGATCTGCCTGCTGTGGAGCTACAACTCGACGTTGACGATTTCGAACGCTTGCATGAGACGTTGGATTTTTCTTTAGAGCGCGAACGACGCAGTCACCGCCGACGCTAAGCCATACTCTCTTCTGCACCACGCGAATACACACTAGTGCAGAAGAGAGTATGGCTTAGCTATAGCGCGCTTTCTACTCTACGTGCCTAGATATTTTCTAAGAGAGGATACTTATGACTCGACCAATCACGATTGAAGACCTCTACGCATTGAAGTTTTTGGGTCAACCGCGCATTTCTCCTGATGGGCAGCGAGTGGCCTTTGTCGTCACCACCATTGATGAGCGCAAGCACGAATATCGTTCTGCTATTTGGGTGGCTCCTACGCAGGGTGGCGAAGCGAAACGCTTTATTGGTGGTCCTGCGAATGCCAGTAGCCCTAGCTGGTCTCCCGATGGTCGCTGGTTAGCATTTGTTTCCAAGCGTGAGGGAGAAACGCACGGCAAAGATGAGCAAGAGCAGCAGAAGTTAGGTCAGGACAAGTCGCAAATCTGGTTGCTGCCTACTGACGGTGGCGAGGCTCACCAGTTGACCTTTATGGAGCATGGGGCCACGTCTCCCGCCTGGTCGCCCGACAGTAAATTTGTGCTCTTCAATGCTGAGGTTGGTCCTGCTCAGGAAGAGAAGGTAGATGGCAAGGCGTTGCCAAAGGTTCGTGTGATTGATCGGATGTGGTACCGCCTGGATGGCACCGGTTATATCTACGAGCGCCGTTCCCACCTCTTTCTGATCGAGGCTGCTGGTGGTACGCCATTGCAGCTTACCGATGGTGAATGGGATGATGGCGACGCCACCTGGTCGCCCGATGGCTCACAGATCGCCTTTGCTTCCAATCGTGCCGAAGACCGTTGGCGTGTGCTTGGTGCTGATATCTATACATTAACCATGCCCGTGGGCAAGGCAGGCGAGTTGCGCTGTCTGACCGATGGCACGCTTTCTGCTGGTGCTCCTGCCTGGTCACCTGACGGCAAAACCATTGCCTTCCTCGGTGCAGCGAAGGTGCACTCGGCAGGACACGCTTACCTCTACACGATTGCTGCCGATGCCCAACAGGCGGCCGCAACCTGCTTGACCAAAGGCGAAGAATTCTCTTGCGAGGACTCGACCAATAGCGATATCGGTGACGGGCATGGCTCTACTGCTGCGCCCGCCTGGTCGGCTGATGGACGCACGCTGTATGTGCTCGCCACACATCGCGGTGCGACACGTGTGCTGGCGCTATCCGCCAACGGTGCTGCTTCCACATCACAGGTGCTTACGCCTGGCAACGTGCACGCGCGCGATTTCAGCATCGATGCCGACCGCAAAACGTTGGCGCTATTGATGGCTGATGCTGCCCATCCCCAGGAGGTTTTTACACGCTCGACCGAGCCTTCGGCTGAGATTGTACGCGTTTCTACGCAGAACGATACATTCCTAAGCGAACTGCACCTGGCGCAGCCTGAACTGATCACCTATCAAGGCGTAGATGGCTGGCCGATTGATGGTTGGGTTCTCAAACCGCACGATTTTGATGCCTCCAAAAAGTATCCGCTGGTCGTGGAGATTCATGGTGGCCCCAACACAGAGTACGGCTATGGCTTTTTCCACGAGATGCAGATGCTGGTCGCGCAAGGCTACGTGGTGTTCTACACCAACCCTCGTGGCAGCACTGGTTATGGGTATGACTTCGCGCACGCGGTTCGTGGGGCCTGGGGAGAAAAGGACTCCATCGATATCCAGTTAGGCATTGATGAGCTGTTGAAGCGCGGCTACATCGATGAGCAACGTCTGGGTGTCACGGGTGGCAGTTACGGCGGATTCATGACCAACTGGCTCGTCAGCCATAGCGATCGCTTCAAGGTGGCAGTTACTGACCGCTGTGTGAGCAATATGGCAACGATGTTCGGCACTAGCGATGTGGGTTGGGACCTGGGCTACGACGACCTTGAGACGACCCCCTGGGAAGATCTTGAGAAGTATATGCACATGTCACCCATTAAGTACGTGCAGAATATTCATACGCCCTTGCTCATTATTCACAGCGAGAATGATCTGCGCTGTAGCATCGAGCAATCGGAGCAGCTCTTTATCGCGTTGAAATACCTGGGGCGCGAGACAATGTTTGTGCGCTTCGAGGGGCAGAGTCACGGCCTGTCGCGTGGTGGTCATCCCAAGCTACGCCTGGAGCGCCTCCACCACATTCAAGGTTGGTTCGCGAAATACTTGCAATAATGCTGCTGGTTATAGTTTTTTTATAGCCTAAGTACAATCAAGGAGCAAATTTGGGATAAGATCCGCCGACCAGGCACATACAATACCAAAAAAGTAAGTTGATTGTACTTAGTGCAGGTTCAAGAAAGCTTTTGTGCAAAGGGGAAAGAAGCTGCTAAAATGAGGAGGGGAAAGTCCCTATCTATGTCAGAGCCTTGAGTCCAGCCGAACAAGCAGGGAGCGCAGCCCAGCTGCGCTCCTCAGATGCCTTTACCCTGCGCCGAAGTCAGATTCTGCTCGCATCCAGTCGAAAGCAACGCCCATCGGAAATCGCCCGCAAGCCTTCGCTGTGCAACGCAGACCGTGCGCGATACGATCCACGCGTTTGAGCAGAAGGGTTTAGGTTGCCTCAAGCAAGAGTCTTCTCGGCCAAAAACCGTGCAGGCCCAATTTGACCAGGCCAAATGTGAAGCACTGCGAACCCTGTTGCACCAGCGTCCGCGCATCTTTGGCAAAGCGACGAGCCAATGGACCCTGGAGTTAGCGGCAGAGGTCTGTTTTGAACAAAGGTTGACGGTGAGTCAGGTGAGTATCGAGACCATTCGACTCGCCCTCAAGCGGCTTGGAGTAGGATGGCAGCGTGCGAAACCTTGGATCACGAGTCCTGATCCAGAGTATCTCAGGGAAAAAAACGGCGAGACGCTCTGGTTGCTCTCGCCAAGCGCTACGGATGGGAGGTTGGCCGACCTGGGATGAGGTGTGGTGGAGTCGCGTGAGCCAGCCTGACTTGCACAGTTGGAGTGAACAGGACAAGCCGCTCCGTTTGCAGGAACTCGCGGTAGACAAGAACGATCCTGATCCCAAAGCGCTCGCCTGCTACGGGATGCTTTCTGCCACAGATGAGCACATGTATCTCCGTTTCGTAGTAGGACGCCCGGTTAGTCAGGTGACTACCGATTTTCTCGAGTGGCTGTGCGAACAAGTCCAGGCGCAAGGCCGGCAGGTTCTCGTCCTGATTTGGGATAATGCCTCCTGGCACGTGAGTCAACAGGTCAAAACCTGGCTGCGCGAGCACAATCAGACAGTACAGTATGGGAACAACGGTGGTGTGCGCATCATCCCGTGCTGGTTGCCTACGAAGAGTCCCTGGCTCAACCGAATTGAGCCAAAGTGGGTCCATGGCAAGCGAGCCATTGTCGAGCCTGCTCGACTGCTGACCGCTCAGGAAGTGAAGCAGCGTGTTTGTGACTACTTTGGCTCTGAAGTGGTTGAGCCGCTTACGCAGCACGTTTCTTGAACCTCCACTAGCTCACTGAGAAAAATGCAGGAGAGACCTTGATGGATCAACAAACGCTTGCGGCGCTTTTCCAACAGTATGGCATGAGGATGTCTTCATTGCTGCCATCCGTGGTTTTTGAGGACGGCCTATCCTACCAGGGAGAGGTCCAGAGTAGAAATGACATTATGACCTGGCAGACGTTGCGCAGTCTGGTCGATGTGACCGGGTACTGGCCGCTCTTGACTCATAGGTCGTTGGAAGACATCATGGAGTATCAGCCTGGAAAGAGACGTCCTCCACACGAGATCATCGATGAGGGACTACGCCTCAATGCAGAGAACTGGGTCCCCCAAAGCATCGAAGAGTATCGCTCATTTTACCATCATGATGTACCTCGTGGTGAGTGGTCGGATAAGACCCAGGGCAAGGCCACACCAAAGAACAGTTCCACGACAAAAGGGAACGAAGCACCACGATTTGAACCCTTCATATTGCTCCCTACGACAGAAGGGTGGCGAGTTCCGGCCTATGTGAACTTCGGTGGTTGGAATGGGTGCCCATATTCTCCAGCACACGTCTGTATGATGAAGCACTGGCAGGAACACTATGGAGCCGAAATCATGTTCATGGGAAGTGATACAGTTGCGATGTATGTATCACGTCCTCCACAGGATCGAGAGAGTGCCTTGCGACTCGCATGGGAACAGTTTGCGTATTGCTCCGATACGATCGGAGTCGCCCCAGGTATAGAGACGCTTGAAGATTTAGCTGCCAAATTGCTCGGCTCTTCAATGTGGGGCTTCTGGTGGGACTGATCTCGTGGATTGACATAGGTAATGGTTCCCTGGCAGCAGAATCAATTCATCATTATTTACCCATATCATGTCTATGCCATGTTTTTACCATATGTTGTCCTACGAGGACATTTCATCTGACAAAGTGCACAAATGTCCCCACGCTTTGTCTCAGATCGCCCAGTCAGGTCTATGACCATCGAATTTTTGCCATGGTTGAGCGAGCAGGTCCAGGCGCAAGGGCGCCGAGCAATGGTGCTCATTTGGGATAACGCTTCCTGGCACGTGAGTAAGCAGGTCAAAAGCTGGCTGCGGGAGCATAACTAAGCAGTACGACAAGAGACAGGTTCTGAGAAAGCTGGCGTGAGGATTATTCCCTGCTGGTTGCCGGTCAAGAGCCCGTGGTTGAAGCGCATCGAGCCAAAGTGGGTTCATGGCAAACACGCCATTGTTGAACCTGCACGAGTTTTGACAGCCCAAGAGCTCAAACAGCGTATCTGCGATTACTTTGGCTGCGAGCTTCTTGAGCCACTTGCACAGGAGGTCTCTTGAACCTGTACTAGGTGATTAGGAAGGAGCTATTCACTAGAATGGTGGGTAGCTCCTTTTTTATGGCGTGAGCATCCCTACTTTATTGCCGCCTGCCTCGGTAAACCATATATGGTGATCTTTGCTAACGACCATGCCAAAGGGTGTGCTGTTGGGCGTTGGGATCTGGTAGTAGGTGAAGTGTTGTGTGACAGGATCAAATTTGGCGATGGCATTTTCTGAAGAGACGGTAACCCACACTGCTTGTGCCGTTGGCGCGGTCAGGCCATACATGCCGCTACTTCCTGTGCCATTCTGATCTGCATTATAGGTTGCAAATGTATTGGTCGCAGGCGTAAATTTAAACAGTTGGCTACTATTAAAGGCGGTGGCCCAGATATTGCCGTTGGGATCGTTGGTGACCTCCATCAAAGAAATACCTGCGTTGGGCGTGGGTATGAAACGCATCTTTTCTGTGCGAGGATCGAAGCGTCCTAATATGCCTTTACTTGTCTCTGTGAACCAGACAACCCCATGTGCGTCAATGGTAATGCCGTATGGATCGAGTTTCTGGATCGTCTGCGGGTGTGATATTGGATACTGAGTAGTAGCTCCTGTGCGAGGATCAAGCTTTCCCAACGCATCAGCATTCATCTCGGTAAACCAGACGTTGCCACCGGCGTCAATTGCTACGTCGTTTGGAGCGCTCGGTAGCGTCTTCACGCTATCCTGACTATTCGTTGCTGACAGCTTGAGTTGTGGCAGCGCATAGGTATGGAATTGATGCGTCTTCGCGTTATATTGCCCAATGTAGTTAGCATCCAGCTCGGCAAACCAGATGGTGTCATCTCTCGCGACAGTCATGCCCATGATGCCCGAAGCCCCATGCGGCGGTGTGATTTGTTGGAAGTTTTGGGTTTTTGGATCAAAGACCGCCAGGTAATTATGGCCCATTTCACCAAACCAGATTCGCCCTTCGTGATCAAGCGCTGGTCGCATCACCCCACTGTTCGCCAGGGGTAAACTATATTCTTGCATGGTTCCTGCTGCTATCGTTCCTGTGCCTGGCACAGTAGCCTGAGGTGGGTTGCTTGTCGCACAGGCACTAAAAAGGCACGCCAGTATACATACAGCGAAGAGTGATGGCAGACGTTTTCTCACAAGAGTTGTTCCTTGCACGTAATATTCCGGGTCTTGTCTCGTGCTAGCCTATGTAAACGCCCTGGATACCATCGTCGATGAGCTGCGTCAAGCGTACTTTTACCAGGGTATTATGCCAGTTGCGGGTGAGGTCTGGTAGTCCGTCGATTTCGACGCGCAGGTAATTGTCGGTCAAGCCTTCCCAGTAACCATGTTTGCTTTGTTCAACAAGGACCTCGACGGTTTGGCCCAGGAATTGGGTGCGGAACTGGCGACCGTGTTCCTCGTTCAGCGCAAGTAGACGGTGGCTGCGTGCTTTCTTAATCTGGTCGGTGATTTGTCCACGCATACGGGCGGCCGCTGTACCCTGCCTGGCCGAGAAGCGGAACACATGCGCCTTGGCGAAGTGCAGTTCTTGCGCCAGCTGGTAGGTGCGCTCAAAATCTTCATCGGTTTCGCCAGGGAATCCGGTGATGATGTCGGTGCTGATCGCCACGCCAGGGATTAATTGCTGGGCAGTGCTGATAATTGTATGATAGCGTTCGCTATTGTAGCGGCGTGCCATTTTGCGCAAAATCGTGTCCGAGCCGCTCTGCATTGGCAGGTGGAAATGGCGGCACATGCGTGGATTTTTCCACAGTTCCAGCCACGATAGCTGGAAATCCTCTGGCTCAAGCGAGGAGACGCGGATGCGTGGTATCTCGGTTTGCTCTAGCAGTGTAGCGATTAAATCACCGAGGTCGAGCTTGCGCTCTTCGTCTGGGTGGTAATCCCCCAGATGGATGCCAGTCAGCACAATTTCCTGAAAACCTGCGCGTACCTTATGTTGCACCTGCTCGACGACCGAGGCCATGCCACGGCTGCGCGAGTTGCCGCGTACGTACGGCACGATGCAGTAGGTACAGCGATTATTGCAACCATCCTGCACCTTCATTTGCACACGGGTGCGCGAGAACAGGCGTGCATTGCTCTGCTCGCCCGTTTGTGTGCTATCGGTTAATGGTGAAAAGGTTGGTGGATTGTCGGGCTGTGGCTCCTCTTCGGCTGCTTGAAATGCGAGGGCGTTGTCGCTGCCGATATGTTGAGTATCCAGCGGTAATACGGGCAGCACTTTCAATGGATGCTTGCCTGCTGTGCCCTCGTTATCGTTAACGTCGCCGGGCGTATCCTGCTGAAGATGTGTGGAGATGGTTTGTATCAGATCACCCTTACCACTGTTCCCCACGACAAGGTCAACGCCTGGTAGCGCCGCGACCGCTTTGGGGTTGAGTTCGGCATAGCAACCGGTGACGACAAGCAATGCCTCGGGGTGACGACGATGCGCCTGCGAGATGAGTAGACGTGAGCTGCGGTCGCCCAGGTGCGTGACGGTACAGGTATTCACGATATACACGTCCGCGATATCGTCAAAATCTTTTTGCGTGAAGCCTGCCGCGTTCATTTCTTCGCCGATGGTCTCACTATCGGCCTGATTGACCTTGCAGCCAAGCGTGGTAACTGCAAATGTTGTTCTGGTTGGTTGCTCCGACATGATTTCTACTAGCTGTGAGCCTCTTCCTCATTTCGTTTCGTTTATGCTTGCTCGTC
The DNA here is from genome assembly GCA_036272735.1 of Ktedonobacteraceae bacterium. Taxonomy (GTDB): domain Bacteria; phylum Chloroflexota; class Ktedonobacteria; order Ktedonobacterales; family Ktedonobacteraceae; genus DATAYF01. The sequence continues at coordinate 11,889 of DATAYF010000492.1, read as the reverse complement.
TGTAGCGGTCGTGGCATGTAACTGCTGGCGTGCGTTGACTGCATATATGGGTTGTGGTGCATACTGCTGGAAAGGCCTGATTGGTTGGCGCATGGCTGGCGGCGGGGTCGTTTCGAGCAAGGTTTTCTGCATAAATGGCAAGACAAACCAGACATTTGCGAAACCAAAAAGACCACCGGTAATCACGCGCAACACCCAGGTGCTTTCGCGCAAGCCGAACATCTGCGTCACCCCATCCCAGGCCATTGGCAGGATCAATAGCAGCCAGAACCACCAGGGAATGCCCTTCATGCGTTTCTTGCTGAACGTGAAGATCGCGCTCCCGATAAACATTGCGGAGTAGATTGCCAGGTTGCGGGCGCATAATCCAACCTGGTGACCCAGGATGTAGAACGAATGCGAAGGAATCTGCGCACAAACGGTATGCAGTGCGAAGAAAAGCGGCTTTGAGAGAAAATCCAGTCCGAAGTACGACAGGTACGGGATGCTCAGTGCTGTCAGTACCAACGCTCCCAGCCCCACCGTAATAGCAGCAGCCCAATATTCCAGTACCCAGTCCCCTACTTTTTGCATCACACGGTCAAGGTTACTGTTGTGCAACGTTGCTTGCGCTGGCTGTCTGGCAGCTTGTGTCGCTTGCTGAATCCTTTGTATTGCCATAGCATCCATCTTCCTTTGTCCGCGACCCTGGTTGTTACAAGTTGAATGGTTTCAGCCCCTCATTTGGGCTTAGATTGAAGGTTGATTGTGCCTGCCAACTTATTATACTCTATACGTTCTTCGACGGTAATGGTTTTATCGTTTCAAGCCCTTATTCGGACGTAGGTTACAGCTTGAATGCGCTCACTAACTCGTTATACTCTATACGCCCTTCGACGGTAGCTTCATCGACGAGTATCACCGGAATGCGATAGCGGTAGCGTTCAAACAGTGCCGCATCGCTACGTATATCGATTTCCGTCAGATCATAATCTACCTGCCCGGCAATCTCGTCGAGCAGGTCGCGGGCTTCATCACAGAGATGGCAGCCCGCTTTGGTGTAAAAGGTCACTTTTGGCTGTGTCATGGTGCTGTCGCTTTACTACTTCTCCGAAAATCTGAGCGCGCAGCGCTCGCCACGCTAGTGGCGTTGGTTTGCGGAATAAGAGCTTAGTTTTCGTCGCGATGGCGATTGCGCTCCTGCTGCGTCAGGTAGCGTTTGCGCAAGCGAATATTCTGCGGCGTGACTTCGACAAGCTCGTCGTTATTGATGAAGTCGAGCGATTGTTCAAGGCTCATCAACACAGGAGGCGTCAGACGCACGGCAATATCCGAGGTCGATGAACGTACATTCGTCTTCTGCTTCTCTTTACACACGTTGACTGCGAGATCGGCCGGGCGCGCGTTCAAACCAATAATCATACCCTCGTAGACGGGCGTGCCAGGCTCGATAAAGGTATCGCCGCGCTGCTGGGCGTTGTTGAGTCCATAGGTCACGGCCACACCCAGATCCGAGGAGATGAGCGATCCCATCCGTGTCGTGCCAATTTTGCCGATCCAGGGTTGGAAGCCGATCAGCATGCTACTCATCGCTCCGTTGCCTTGCGTGAGTGTCAGGAAGACATTGCGGAAGCCGATCAGCCCACGTGTTGGTACGGTGTATTCCAGACGCACGTTGCCGTTGCCGTCATTGGTCATGTTGGCTAACTGAGCTTTACGCGAGGCCAGGGTCTCGGTCAGCACGCCGATGTAGCTATCGCGTGTATCGATAATCAGGTGCTCGAACGGCTCAAGCGTCTTCCCTTGCTCATCCTCTTGCGTGATGACTTCTGGGCGTGAGACCTGGAATTCGTAACCCTCACGGCGCATCGTTTCAATGAGCACAGACAGATGCAGTTCGCCACGACCCGACACGACAAATTCGTCTGGCGTGCCGCCATCCACAACGCGTAGGCTGACATTTGTCTCTAGTTCGCGGTAGAGGCGCGCACGCAATTGCCGTGAGGTGGGATATTTGCCCTCGCGGCCCGCGAAAGGACTCGTGTTCACACTAAAGGTCATTTTCAACGTTGGTTCGCTGATGGCAATGGCTGGTAATGCTTCCGGATTTTCAGCGTCGGTAATAGTCTCGCCAATGTTGGCGTCTGCAATACCGGTAAGCGCGATAATATCGCCTGCCTGGGCCTCTGGTACTTCCTGACGGTGCAAGCCGTTATAGGCATAAATCAGATTGACCTTTTGCCGCGAAATCTCGCCATCGCGGTTGATGCGTGCTACCGGGCTGTTGGCTGCCAGGTGCCCACGAACAATACGCCCGATGGCGTATTTGCCCTTGTAATCGTCGTAGTCGAGGGCGGCGACGAGCATTTGCAATGGCCCGTCCACATCGACGTGTGGAGCAGGCACGGTATTGACCATGGCCTCAAACAGTGGCTCCAGGTCTTTGCGCTCATCACCAGGCTCGTACATAGCGACGCCCTCGCGCCCGATAGCGTAGAGAATGGGAAAATTGAGCTGGTCTTCGGTAATGGCGAGTTCCAGGAATAAATCCTGCGTCCATTCCAGGACCTGGTCGACGCGTGCGTCTCTACGGTCGATCTTATTGATGACCACGATGGGCTGTAAGTGTAGCTCTAATGCTCTTTTGAGGACGAAGCGCGTCTGTGGCATCGGGCCCTCGGCTGCATCGATAAGCAAAATACAGCCATCGGCCATATTGAGGACACGTTCGACCTCTCCGCCAAAGTCCGCGTGCCCTGGTGTGTCAATGATGTTAATTTTGATGCCGCGATAATTCACCGCTGTGTTTTTGGCGAGAATGGTGATACCGCGCTCACGCTCCTGGTCGTTGGAGTCCATGATTAGTTCGCCCATCTGCTGATTGTCACGGAAAATGTGGCTCTGTTTTAACAGGCCATCGACCAGGGTCGTTTTTCCATGATCGACGTGGGCGATAATCGCGACGTTGCGAATGTCGGTACGTTCTCGTAGTTGTCCATTATGAATTTTAGAACCGCCTTGAAGCTGCTGCATATTGTGTTTATCTCTATTTCTGTGTCACTACTATCTAGAAGGCCAGGAGCATAAGAAAACCGGGCGACAAAAGCCGTCCGGCACATAGGAATGTTACCTACCGACACTTACTTACTCTTATTGTATCCATTTGTAGAGATGACGTCAAGCTGAAGCAAACCATTGGTCATGTGGGTAGTCTCCTTGCGGGTGCAGTCTTCAGTTTGTCTTGGGCATCTTGCGATTATTCAAAGCCTGGTCAATGTTATAGCAGGCGCTAATCAAGGCGAGATGGGTAAACGCTTGCGGATAATTGCCCAGCGCCTCGCCCGTGAGCCCAATTTCTTCGGCATAGAGGCCGACATGGTTCCCATAGGTGAGCATTTTTTCCAGCATCAAGCGAGCGTCGTCGAGCTGTCCTGCTTGCGCTAACGCTTCCGCCATCCAGAAACTACACGCGCTGAACGTGCCTTCCTGGCTTCCCAGGCCATCGCTCGCTGCCTCTTGGGGATTATAGCGGTGGACCAGCGAGTCGCTGCTCAACTCTTTTTGAATGCGTTGGATGGTTTTCAGCATCAATGGATCGGTAGGCCCGGCAAATTTCCGAATGACCATCAGCAAGGCGCTGGCATCGACGGCATCGCTCCCATAATACTGGACAAAGCTTTGTTTTTTGTCGTTCCACCCTTTGTCCACAATCTCCTCGTAGATGTCGGCGCTGGTCTTTGTCCATTCCGTCATGGGGGCCGGAAGTCCGCGCTGGCGTGCCAGGCGTATGGCGCGATCAAAGGCTACCCAACTCATCGAGCGCGAGTGCAGAAAATTCATGGATCCTCCACGTACCTCCCAGATGCCTTCATCTGGATCCTGCCAGTGTTGGCCGAGCCAATTGAGCAAACGACGTAGATTTTTCCACAGGTCGTAAGAGATGGCGTTGTGCCGATTGTAGATATAAATGGCGTCCATCAGCTCACCATATACATCAAGCTGCTTCTGCTTATATGCGGCATTGCCGACGCGTACAGGGCGGCTTCCTCGATAGCCTTCCAGGTGGTCAAGCGTAAATTCGGGCAGTTCGTGGCCTCCATCAATCGTATACATCGGTTGCAGAGCACCGTCGCCTTTGAGTTCATGACAGCGCGCATCGAGAAAACCCATGAAAGCTTCTGCTTCACTGGTGAAACCAAGCGTCTGCAGGCTGTAGAGGGTAAACGCGGCGTCGCGTAGCCAGGTATAGCGATAATCCCAGTTGCGATCCCCGCCGATGGTTTCGGGCAAGCTGGTTGTTGGTGCGGCAACGATGGCTCCCGTTGGTTCGTAGGTAAGGAGTTTTAAGGCCAGCGCCGAGCGTTGCACCATTTCGCGCCAACGCCCTTGATACTGACATTGTGACAACCAGTTTTGCCAGTAGCTCCTCGTTTGTTGAAAAGCCGTTTGGTAATAGCTTTGCGAGTGATCCTTCAGTTCGATATCGCTGTCCTTGGCACTTTCCAATATGAAGCGTGCTGATTGACCCTGGTGCAGCGTGAAAATGGTGCGTGCACCTCCGTGCTGATCTTCTAGCAGAGGTACGGATGCGATCAGACCAAGTGAAAGCGAGGGGCTACGAAATATTGCACAATGCTCTGATAATGTGACACTATGTTCGTCACGGGCGTAGTTAAATGCCGGGCGGCAGGTCATCTCGAACGAAAGCGAACCACGCACCACCGCTACGGATCGTACAATGTGATGCTGGTGCGCGTGGTTGTAGCTACGTTTGATTGGCATGAAATCGGTCACTTCCGCGACACCGTCTACCGTCAGGAAACGCGTAATCAAGATATTAGTTTCCGGCATATAGAGCTGTTTATAGTTGACGTGCTCATTGGTATGTGGAGCGATGCGGAAAAAGCCACCTTTGTTCACGTCGAGGAGTGCTCCAAACACGGTCGGTGAGTCAAAACGTGGCAGGCAACACCAATCAATTGAACCATTCTTGCCCACGAGCGCGACCGTGTGCAGGTCGCCAATAATGGCATAGTCTTCGATTGGCAGATATGGATTTTTTGTTGTATCTTCCTTGGGCATATGTCTTGTTCCCTTGCTATTTTTGCTATTCTAATGAGTATACAGCAATTTGCGTGAATATGGATGTAAAATAAGCCTATTTGTCTCATCAACGCTGTATTTTTTTGTCGCCCGGCTTTGCTTGATTCTCATGCATATAGATGGTGGTGTATGGGGCCCGGCCCCATACACCACCATCTATATGCATGAGAACGTTCGTTCTGTCATTGGTCGCGTTGCGCATTGTATACTTTAGAAAAAGCTCTTAATAGTGAGGAGACGATACATGATAGCAGATTCGCTACGGATTCTGGCGATTGATGTGGGTACAGGAACGCAAGATATCCTACTTTTCGAAAGTGGGAAGACGATAGAGAATTGCTTCAAAATGGTCATGCCGTCGCCTACAGTGATTATCGCAGAACGCATCAAGCAGGCCACGGCCCAAAAGCAGGCCATAGTGCTGACCGGTGTGACCATGGGCGGCGGACCCTGCCACTGGGCGGCGCGTGACCATGCTCTGGCGGGCTATCCTGTTGCTGTGACTCCCGAAGCTGGCCGCACCTTTGATGATGACCTGAGCATGGTCGAAAAAATGGGCTTTGAAATTGTCGACGAGGACGAATCGGCTCGTCGGGCCGCGCTACCCGACACTGTGCACGTTGAACTGCAAGATTTCAATGCCCAGGCCATCATTACGGCACTGCAAGCGTTCGATGTGGATGTGCGTGTAGATGCACTGGCACTGGCGGCGTTCGATCATGGTGCGGCTCCTCCGGGCGTGAGTGATCGCCGTTTCCGCTTCGATTTTATTGCTCGTACCGTACAGCGCGATCCGACTCCTAGCGCTTTCGCGTATGCCGCGCAGCATATTCCCACCGAACTCACGCGTTTACAATCCATTATTGGCAGTGCCCAACGCTACCTGCGCCTGAGCCAATCCACTGCCCAGGCCCCAATCCTGTTGATGGATACCGGCTCTGCTGCCGTACTGGGGGCGTTGGAGGATCCGCGTGTGCGGGCGCAATCCGAGTGTATTCTTTGCAACGTTGGCAACTTCCATACGCTGGGATTTCACCTGGTAGATGGCAAGATCGTTGGCATTTTTGAGCATCACACGGGCGAAATTACGCGGGAACGCCTGGAAGAACTACTGACCAAACTTGCTGCTGGCGTGTTGACCAATGACGAGGTGTTTGCTGATAGCGGTCATGGTGCGTTAATCCTCGCACGTCAGGCATCCGCACAGCGCGCTTTTCCTTTCCTGGCGGTCACCGGGCCACGGCGGGAATTGTTGCGCGGCTCGCATCTCAAGCCCTACGAAGCAACGCCCCATGGTGATATGATGATTACCGGTAATTTTGGTCTTTTGCGTGCGCTCGCCGATCACGCTCCACAGCTTGCGCCACTGATCGAGCCATCGTTGCTCTCACGCTTATAATGAATGCAGAAAGCACTGTTTCTATCCAATTTGGATAGAGCTTGCTTAGTGTGATACATAGACGTTGCTACATGTGCCCTGGACACATGTAGCAACGTCTATGTACTCAGAACACATAAAGGAACATTAATGCGTCCTGGACACATACACGAACGTTGATGGTTTGCCAGGCCACAAGTTGCCTGCTTAACGCGACAGAGACATTTTATGATTGCGCGTTCAGGCTTGGAGTTGGACGGTTGGGCGTCTGTTGCGAGCGGAACGACGTTGGCCGGGCGAACTATTTGCTTGCAGCATGTAGCGCGTGACTTTTTCTCGTATCAAGGCGATTTGTGAGTGAACGGCCTGGCGAGATTGTTGAAGTATGCGGGCAATTTCTGAGGGGCGTTTGTTGGCGCTGAGGTAGTGGCAAATGGTGGATTGTTTCTCGGTCAGATTGACGGCTGTATGGGTCAGAGCTGTTCTTGCCAGATCTTCCAGCGCACCATACTTACTTCTGCGATACTCGTCGAGATCATCCAGAGAGAAGAGCCATCGATCAACGACGCGAACACCTGGGATTCTTCCAGCTTCTACTAAATGCATAAAGTGCCAATAGCTAAGATCGAGTTGTTTGGCTGCTTCGTGGGTCGTGAGCATACCGTTAAGATGCTGTAGGTTACGCTGTAACTCGGCACTCCTCAGAACCATAGTGGGTCCTTTCTACGGTTGTCCGTTGCGATGCTAAAAGCTACAAGTGATAGCCAACTAAGGGTTCAGTCTTAATTACCTTGAGTATACCATAGCCTTTTTCGCTTGTGCAAGCATGCCTTCTTTCTGAAATAGATGGTTGGGAATGTTGTGATTTTTCGGCCTACGACAAACTCAACCATCTACCTTGTAATGCTACTTACGGGGGAATATCTGGTTGATGCGCATCGCCAGCATCACATCGCCTTGTGTTTTTACTTTGCCACTCATGAAGGCGTTGACCGGGTCTAGTTTTCCTTCAGCAATGGCGATCCAGGTTTCATCGCTCATGCTCATGGTCAGGTCCGGTTTTTCGACGCCACCTTTGATGAGTTCGTATGCCTGGTTGGCAATTTTTACGGCCCACACGCCTGCCTCATTGCCACTGATATTCCATTGCACGGTCTTGTTTACGCCGGATGCTGCCGCTGGATTAAATAAGTGCTGCATCGCCTCGAAGGTTTCTTCTACAGTCATTTAATTCTCCTTTTATGAGCACGCAGGATAGGCTCCTGCTGGCTTTGCTACAGTATAGCACACCTCTCTGATTACCAACATCGCTTTTTAGGCACGCTGGAGGTGCGAACAACGACAAGTCTCTCTCTTGTTTCTTCATCCGGTGAATGATATCCTGAGAGCACAAAAAATAATCTGGTTGTCATCTTGAGATCAGAGCGGAAATGGGGCTTTGTCATGTCGGGTAAGCGGATCACGCGTAGGGTGAAGGTTGAGGGGGGATATCTGAAATTCAGTGCAGCCCACTTTATCACGTACAGCGGCACGTGCGAACGGTTGCATGGTCATAACTATAAGGTGCTCGTCGAGATGGAGGGCGAACTGGGTGAGGATAAGCTGGTCTTTGATTTTACGGTGCTGAAGCGTCTGACGCGAGAAATTTGCCAACGCCTGGACCATCGCTTCTTGCTACCAATGCATAACCCACATTTCGAGTTGATTCCCTCGCTCGATTCCTGGGAATTGCGCTATAAAGAGAAACGCTACGTCTTTCCTCGTGCCGATGTGATCGAACTTCCTCTTGATAATTCAACGGCGGAGCGCCTCGCGGAATATGTTGGCAACGAGCTTCATGCGACGTTAGCGCAACAGTATGATATTGCGCGGGTGCACTCGCTCACCGTGGGGGTCGAAGAGGCTCCTATGCAAATGGCGTATTACCAGATGGCAATATAGATGAGCATTGATGGTTCCATGGCCTAAGTTTCGCCCAAATAGCAGCAACCATAAAGAGACGCCAATGTGTTGACGTACTCATCTCTCACTAGTCCAGTAGGACGCTGGTGAGTAATAATTGTCCAGCAGCTTGCTGAGCCGACAAATCGCTCCCCTTTGGAATACGTTCGATGAGTAGCAGCCCTGGTTGATTGGGGATCGTATTCGTATAGAAGACACTACCTGTGTAGTTTCTGTGTGATTGCAATGCGAATGTTGGTGATACCTGGGTTGGCAGAGGTGAAAGCATGTGATCGAACATGGTGATGGTATTGTGGCCTGGCGTGGGCATCATTGTGCCCTGAATCGTCGTTGGGGAGGAGATTGGACTTTGTAGTGGAAATGTGTCGATGCTCATGTGGCTGCTTTGCGCCTGGGTGACGAACCATAATCCATTCTCATCAGGTTGAATGAGCCGTTGTAGCGTGACCTGCACCGTGAAGTGTTGTGTGCGCTGTGTTAATAACACGTGCGCCTCTTTGGTGCTCTGCGTGAGTAACTTGGCGGAGAAAGTCCCGGCGTTCCAGTGCAAAAGGTCTTTCGCCATCTGGCTGGTCGTTATCAGGGGGTCTAACCATTGGAAAGGGCGGCCCTGGTTGGACTGCGTTTGCAGATCTTGCGCCTCGACGCGGCTGGTGACGGGGTAAAGTCCGGGAAAGGACGTTTGCACAAAAGCGCCGTTGTTCCAGGTGTATTCGCGGTTCACCATCCGCTGGAATGGTGTTGACGTGTTTGTATCTGTACTCTGAAGCGGGTCAAGCTCGCTAACGTCGAGAGTGTGTGCCTGGGTGACGGTAAATGTAGCATTTACGAGGTGTTGTTGTTTGAATTGGAGTGCAATCTCAGGGTGATTATCGCTGACGGCGCAACTATAAACGTAGAGGTCGAGTAATTGCTCAGGGGTGCCAGCATCAACGCTAGGCACGATGGGCACAACGACGGTTGTTTGTCCGGGTATCAGTTGGTCAACAAGTTGGACGTTGCCTATTTTTTCGTTCTGCTGGGTGGCGATGGCAAACTGGCTGTAGTTATTGTAGCGTACGATGTCGAGGCAGTTCCGAATGGGTTTGCTAGGATCGGCCGTATGCGTAAAAGCGATAAGATGCAGCAGCACGATAGACCCCAAAATGATTGCGAGTAGAACAAACGGGCGCCGCCTTCGGGGTGGGCGTGCTGCGGGCGTTGGTTTTTCGGAACGTTTGAGTTCGAAAGGGAGAAGTTGTGGTTGCATCCCATTTCCTTGCATGTAGTCAAAAATTTGCTTAGGCACGAATTGTTGCTTTACTTCTATTTTACACGTGTATTGGAATTGGGAGACTTCAATATGTGGGAGGAACATATTTCTGTAGTGTAGCTAAAATGCTATCACATTGAAGAACGCTGATGGTCCGGTCGGACCATCAGCGTTCTTCAATGTGACTTGTTTTCTTGTAAAAAGGCGCTTATTTCTACATAGATAATCATTGATGGTCCGACCAGACCATCAATGATTATCTATGTATCCACATTATCGGAAAGGTTTATAAAGCTGCGGGTTGTATGCGGAACTGCCAACCTGCCTGGGTATAAAAGGATGTGCCGTGTAGGTTGACGTTCAAAGGTGAGACAAGTGCTGCTGTGCGCTGAGATGCAGGAAGAATAATAGCGCTGCCTGACGTTGTGCTGGACCCTTGAGATGAACTGCCGTGCACGATAAAAAGCACGATAGCGCCCAGTACGCAGAGTAAGCCAATTAAAATGAGCACGAGGCCAGTCGCTTTGCCCTGGCTGATCCGTTTGGCCTGCGCTTGCTCACGCTGTACCTGCTCCTGCTGTTGCGCGTACTGAGCAGCGTCAGGTGTTGCGAAACTCTGAAGCGACGACGGATTTTGCGTTTGATACGCGTTGCCGCTCTGAAAACCCTGTTGTGGATAGTAGCCCTGGTAGTTCCCTCCACTTTGCGGATAGTAGTTTGGATTGACAGGCGGTACGTTCGAAACGGGATTGGACGTGGACCCCATCCGGCTGGTTGCGTCGAATGCCCCTTGCGTCCCGTACTCGTGGTTTCCTCCACTGTCTGAACCTAGCACCAGGCGTTGTTGATTTGGCGGTGTGAAAGGTCCCTGGGTACCTGGTTGGGAGGGATGCTGCCCTAGTTGGTTTGACAGCGAGGGCGAGGCGACGGTTTGATCGTCAGCATGTGCATTCCCTCCCTGCTGTGCATTTGGATCTACTGTTGCTCCGCAACGTGGACAGCGGGTGATATTAGGAGCCAATTGCAGACCACATTGACCACAAAAAAACATGCGATACTCCTTTCAAAGTCCAGTGCCTTTGTCTTGAGGCAGATGAACCATGATCGGGCGAAAATCTAAGCCCTGGCAGCACGGCCGGAGGTTGTAGCTGCGCACATTCTCACCGTAGCTGCTCTACCTCGTATGACGAACACGATAATTTCGTTGAAAAACAATAATACCAGTTGATTTGAATGCTCTGGTGCCCTATTTATGAGTACCATCCCTACATTCTATCAGTAGAGAACAAGAGGCAGCTATGTCTATGGACACAACGCTCTTATCCCTTATAGTACGTTTCAATTGGTAGAATAGCTATGCAACAAGACGAATACCTTATGCAGACCGACAGCGACGTGATGCACCTGGCCTACGGCTCAGGTATTTGCAACGACCTGTTGAGTTTATGTCAACGGTAACGTATAATAGATGGGGCTTAAAGCTCTTCAATAAATATCGAGGAAACACTCTCGTTTGTAGCCATCGCCTTCCTGGGCAATGATATAAGAAACCTGCCCCTAAATGCTTCAGAATAATGATCAGGAGAACTTTCATGCAATGTAGTTCGTGTAATGCTCAGCTTCCTACGGAAGTGGCGCATTGTCCTATGTGTGGAGCAGTCACGCCGTACTCTGTTTCTAGCTCTTCAATATCACCCTATAATCTGACGACTCTATCCTCTCCTGATGCGTCTCCGCAGCCATCACTACTGCCACCAACTCAATATGCTCCATTTCCAGTGCAGATACCCACACCGCCGCCGCCACCAACTCCATACGAGCAATTCAATCCTTATGCTGTTCCATCGCATGCATCTCTTCAACCTCGCCGTCGTCGTAAATCGTCCAGAGTTTTCTGGGCATCCTTAATATCTCTTGGGGCATCGATAGTTATACTTATAGTTTTTAGTGCAATAAATTCTAGTATGCCGGGTGTAAGCTCTCAAAATCTCTTTGATGCTGCTACTTTTCTGAAATACTACCCTCCAGTTATTTCAATTTTTTTTATGGTATTAGTGTATCTCGCAACGGTGTCGATATTTATAAGTCCTGTTGTGGTGGTCGTTTCTGGTATTATTTGGGGTGTATCCACATTTGTAAAGCGATCAAGAAAGTGAGAACTGATAGCGCATTATCATGGTAGGGTGGCATCGCCATCCGGTACTGCCCTGCTCAC
>DATAYF010000491.1:0-10986 GCA_036272735.1 Ktedonobacteraceae bacterium | reverse complement strand
GAAGGCGGTATATTTGGCCAGTTTGGCGGTCGCGAGCACTTTGGTGATCGCGGCGGTCAGGGTCGTCTTGCCATGGTCGATATGCCCAATCGTTCCAACGTTGACATGCGGCTTAGTCCGCTCGTACTTCTGTTTTGCCATGTAATTCCTCTTTGTTTTCTTAGGCATCCTGCATTACCGCAGTAAGCCCCTAAAAGATATGTATGCTCGGGCGGCCTATTCCCTGAACTCGGCACCGAGCCAGGTAGCCGTTAAAACAACTACCTGTTGTTCTTCCCAAGAATGGGAAAAGGAGAGAGGGACATGGGAATTCCATGCCCCATTACTTCCAATGGGTATTCCTATCTAAAAGTCACGACGCGTTTTAGCGACCTGACTTGGCGATAATCTCTTCGGCAATGTTTCTTGGCACGGGATCGTAGTGATCAAACTCCATCGAGTAGCTCGCACGTCCACTGGTCATCGAACGGAGTTCGTTCACATACCCAAACATTTCAGCCAGGGGAACATGACCACGTACCACTTGCATTGTTCCACGCGATTCCATGCCCAAAATCGTTCCGCGTCGGCGATTAATATCGCCGATCACATCCCCGTAAAACTCTTCGGAGGTTGTCACTTCCACCAGCATAATCGGTTCGAGGATAATTGGGCTGGCCTTGCGGGTCGCCTCTTTAATGGCCAGCGAACCAGCAGTCTTAAAGGCCATTTCGTTTGAGTCAACTTCGTGATAGGACCCATCGTACAGGGTAACTTTCACATCGATCATCGGATAACCAGCGATGATTCCGTTCTCCAGAGACTCGCGGATACCATTTTCAACCGGTTTGATGTATTCCCTCGGAATAGAGCCACCGACAATCGCATTGACGAATTCGAAGCCTTTGCCGCGCTCGTTCGGTTCCACGCGAATCCAGACGTCACCATACTGACCGCTACCACCGGTCTGGCGTATGTGTTTACCTTGAGCCTGCGCATTCTTGGTGATACTTTCACGATAAGCCACCTGCGGGCGACCCACGTTCGCATCAACCTTAAACTCGCGGAACATGCGATCCTGCATCACATCGAGGTGCAATTCACCCATGCCAGCAATGATCGTTTGACCACTCTCAGGATCAGTATGTACACGGAACGTAGGATCCTCATCCGCCAGCTTACTAAGTGCAACCGACATCTTATCCTGATCTGCACGCGTCTTCGGCTCAATAGCAATCTCGATCACGGGCTCAGAGAACGTAATTGACTCAAGCATAATCGGGTGCTGAGCATCACAAAGTGTATCACCAGTGAAGGTATTGCGCAAGCCCACCGCCGCACAAATGTCACCGGCGCGAATCTCGTCGATATCTTCACGGTGGTTGGCATGCATCTTCAGCAAGCGACCAATACGTTCTGTTTTGTCCTTAGTACTATTTTCTGCGGAAGCACCTTTGGAGATCTTGCCGGAGTAGACACGCAGGTACGAGAGGCGGCCAACAAAGGGGTCTGAAACAATCTTAAAGACCAGGGCACTAAAGGGGGCATCATCATCGACAACGCACACCTCTTCCTCGCCGGTATCGGTGTTGATACCCGTGGGAGGCTCGATATCCAATGGAGAGGGCAGGTAAGCAATTACTGCATCCAGCATTGCCTGCACGCCTTTATTCTTCAAAGAGCTACCACACAATACCGGAACCAGCTTATTGGCAATGGTTGCCCGACGTAAAGCCGCTATCAACTCTGCGGGAGTGATTTCCTCACCCTCCAGATACTTCAGCGTCAGCTCTTCATCGGTTTCAGCAACACGCTCGATCAACGCATCACGATGCTGCCGGAACTCGGCCTCCATACCGGTAGGAATCGCGGTATGTTCGGAGACAGTGCCCAGGTCATCAACGAAAACGATGCCTGCTTGCTCGATCAGATCGACATACCCTTTGAAATTCTGCTCACTGCCGATAGGGATCTGAATGGGGACCGGGACTGCGTCCAGGCGTTCGCGGATCATGTCCAGGCAGCGCCAGAAATCAGCACCCATACGGTCCATCTTGTTGACAAAACAGATACGCGGAACATTGTACTTATCCGCCTGACGCCAAACAGTTTCGGACTGAGGCTCAACACCGGCCACCGCGTCGAACACAACAACGCCACCATCGAGCACGCGCAAGGAGCGTTCGACTTCAGCGGTAAAGTCAACGTGACCAGGGGTATCAATGATATTGACGCTGTGATCCTGCCAGAAACAGGTCGTAGCAGCCGAGGTAATCGTAATACCACGCTCCTGCTCTTGCACCATCCAGTCCATGGTGGCAGCCCCTTCGTGTACCTCACCGATGCGGTGAATTTTCTTGGTGTAGAAGAGGATGCGCTCCGTGGTCGTCGTTTTACCGGCGTCGATATGCGCAATGATACCAATATTTCTTGTTTTCTCTAATGGGAATTCTCTTGGCATAATATATTCTTACCAGCGATAATGGGCGAAAGCTTTATTGGACTCCGCCATTCTATGTGTCTCTTCACGTTTGCGAATAGTAGTACCCTGACCCGCCGCTGCATCCATCAGTTCGCTGGCAAGTTTCTCCACCATGGAACGGCCATTACGAGTGCGCGCAGAACGGATTAACCAGCGCATGGCAAGGGCAATGCCACGGTCCTTGCGCACATCAACCGGGACCTGGTATGTGGAACCACCTACACGGCGCGGTTTCACCTCAATGCTGGGCGTAGCATTGCGAATCGCCTGATCGAACACTTCAATAGAAGCGCGCCTCTGTTTCGCCTCGACCATCTCAAAGGCATCATACAGAATACGCTCCGCCAGGCTACGTTTGCCATCCAACATCAACTTGTTAATAAAGCGGGCCACATTGCGGCTCTTAAATTTGGCATCCGGCACATCAGGCCGTCGCACCACTCTCTTACGTCTTGGCAAGTTCTGCCTCCTCAGTAGTATGTCACTTCGCGGCTAGCTAGCTAGTTTGTAAACATCAGAAAAGGCGTCAATCTGAACCAGGGGATAGACCTCGGTCATCTTCTGACGCCTACACGCTGGCGACTATCCTTTTGATGCGTACCGGCACCACGACAGAGCGTGAATAGTACAGCAGGAGAACACCCGACAATCATCACACGTAGATACTCAAATACGATAAATTGAACATACATGTGACGACGTGCGATTTACCGACCCACCTGATGGCGTTCAGGCGGTATCTTTGCAGCACTCTCAACGTTGCAACATTCTCAACAATTCGAGAGTGGCACAGGAGCCATCAACATCATCTTCCATCGACCCCCGCACCCATACACTGCGTTGTTATTTTCGCCCACCCTTAGCCGGGGCGGCTGCTTGTCCGGGTTTCGGTCGCTTGGCTCCATATTTCGAGCGGCCCTGACGCCGCTTCGAAACGCCATCGCTGTCCAATGTTCCACGGACGACATGGTAACGTACACTCGGCAGGTCTTTTACACGACCGCCGCGAATGAGCACAACCGAGTGCTCTTGCAAATTATGCCCTTCACCCGGAATATAAGCGGTTACTTCCATCTGGTTTGAGAGACGAACACGAGCAATCTTACGCATCGCCGAATTCGGCTTCTTGGGCGTAATCGTACGCACCTGAGTACAAACACCACGTTTCTGGGGAGACCCACGTAGCCGCGACGTCTTATTCCTCAAAGCATTATACGAATATAATAACGCAGGTGCCTTCACCTTTTTCCGCTTTTGTGAACGGCCTTTACGAATTAATTGATTAACTGTCGGCAAGGAAAGATCCTCCCTGTCCCTTGGACTAAGCGCGGATAGCGTTTGCTGCTATCCGCGCCCTCTTTTTTAACACATACGCGATTGCATATGTTATCACTCATCACCCTGGCTGTCAAGCGTCAGCCCAAGTGGAGCAGCCGCGGTACTACTAGCGACCGCGCCCGCCACCACAGGAGGCTCGGATTGCGCTTGAATACGCGCTGCCGCTGCACGCTGGCGCTCGATCTGATCACGCCGTCGCTGCGCTATACCGGAACCGGCCGGTATGAGCTTACCAATGATGACGTTCTCTTTCAAACCAACCAGATGATCGGTCTGTGCCTCAATCGCGGCCTCCGTCAGCACGCGGGTCGTCTCCTGGAAGGAGGCAGCCGCCAGGAAGCTATCGGTATTCAGCGATGCCTTCGTAACGCCAAGCAGCACAGTCTGTGCGGTGGCAGGCTCGCCACCTTCCGCGATGACGCGTGCATTGGTGTCGGCATACGCAAAACGCTCGACCAGGTCGTTCGGCAACATCTCCGTATCACCGGACTCATCAACCTTGACACGTCGCAGCATCTGACGAACGATGACTTCGATATGTTTATCGTTGATGTACACACCAGTGTTACGATAGACGCGCTGCACTTCTTTGACCAGGTACAACTGCACAGCTTCACGGCCCTGGATGCGCAAAACATCCTGTGGATCGCGCTGGCCAGAGGTGATCGGCGTTCCAGCCTGAATCTGCTGACCATTGCTTACCACAATGTTGCGTGTCGCGGGCACCGGGTAAGAACGCTCTTCGCGCTCCTCGAAACGAATAGAGAATGGACCGTCAGCATTAATGAAAGCCTCACCCTCTGTACGCGCCAACACCGGAACCGGCTCACCACCATCTTCAGCAGGCATCAGGGCGATAATCTGATCCTTCTGGACTTGATCGTGATCCCCAACAAGCAGCTTCGTGCCTTCCGGCAGAGTATACTCGTCGAAGAAGACGTTGGCTGCGACGACACGCACCGTACGTACGCCGCTGGTCTCATCCTTCGTGATCTCAACAACGCCATCGATCTCGCTGATCTCAGCCTTATCCTTGGGGACACGCGCCTCGAAGAGTTCTTCAACACGCGGCAGACCTTGCGTGATGTCACCTTGCGCACCAGCGATACCGCCAGTGTGGAAGGTACGCATGGTCAACTGCGTACCAGGCTCACCAATCGACTGGGCCGCTACGATACCAACTGCGGCACCGATACGCGCCAGCGAATTAGCCGCCAGGTCACGGCCATAGCACTTACGGCACAGGCCACGCCGTGCCACACAATTGAGCACAGAACGGACACGCACCGAGGGAATACCTGCTGCAATAATGTCATCGATGTTTTCATCGGTGAGATCGTCGCCAACCTCGATATGCTCAAGACCAGGCAACTCCTCGGCAAGCACGCGGCCAACCAGACGGCTGCGCATATTCTCCAGGCCCATGTCCTTCGAGTCGAAATCGGTGATCAAAATGCCCTCAGGCGTCCCGCAATCTTCCTCGGTAATGATGGCATCCTGGGCAACGTCGATCAGACGACGCGTCAGGTAGCCAGATTCAGCCGTACGGAGAGCGGTATCAGCCAGGCCTTTACGAGCACCATGGCTACTGATAAAGTACTCCAACACGGTCAATCCTTCACGGAAGTTACCGCGAATAGGAATAGGAATAATCTTACCAGACGGGCTCGCCATCAAACCACGCATACCAGACAACTGACGAATCTGCTGGAACTTCGCTTTCGTTGCACCAGATTTCGCAATGGTGTAGATCGTGCCAAACGGATCAAGCGTCTCCTCCACCATCTTGGTGACATTGTCGGAAACGTCGGTCCAGATCTCAACCGTCTGCTGATATTTCTCGTTCTCAGTAATCAAACCGTCGCTATACTGCTCTTCCAACTCGATGATCTTAGCGTCTGCACGCACCAACTCTTCTTGCTTACCGCTCGGCACCTTGACATCGCTGATCGCGACGGTGATACCGGCCTTGGTAGCATACGTAAACCCAAGGTGCTTGATCTCGTCGGCCAATTCGACCGTACGCACGCGCCCATACTCTTTGAAGCATTCGGCGATAACCTGCTTGAGATTATCCTTCTTCATTGCGTAGTTGCGATAGCGTACTCGCTCTGGCAGCGCCTGGTTAAAGATGATACGTCCAACCGTGGTTTCGACCAATTTCCCCTTGGCCTCCGGAATAGTAGGCTTCTCTGGGGGTGGCTGATCGTACACATCGTAATCGCCAAGGCGCACTTTAACAAGCGCCTGGAGATCGACGTACCCATGCTCATAGGCCAACAATGCCTCACCCGAATCAGAGAAGACACGACCGATACCTTTTAGCCCTGGACGATCTTGTGTCAGGTAGAAGCACCCAAGCACCATATCCTGGCTAGCACCAATCGATGGTTCGCCTTGAGCGGGAGACAACAGGTTACGCGTCGACATCATAAACTGACGTGCCTCGTCTTGCGCTTTTTCGGAAAGCGGGACGTGAACCGCCATCTGGTCACCGTCGAAGTCGGCGTTAAAGGCCGAACAGACCAGCGGATGCAACTGAATAGCGCTACCTTCCACCAGCACGGCTTCAAAAGCCTGAATGCCCAGGCGGTGCAGCGTTGGAGCACGGTTGAGCAGCACGGGATGGTTTTTGATGACCTCTTCCAGCACATCCCATACTTCCGGCTTGACACGCTCAACAAAACGCTTGGCACTCTTGATGTTGTGAGCGAAGTTTTGCTCGACAAGTTTGCGCATCACAAACGGCTTGAACAGCTCAAGCGCCATACGCTTAGGTAGGCCACACTGGTGCAATTTCAGCTCAGGCCCAACCACAATGACCGAACGGCCAGAGTAGTCAACGCGCTTACCCAGCAGGTTCTGACGGTAGCGGCCCTGCTTGCCTTTGAGCATATCGGATAGGCTCTTCAGTTTATGGTTACCGGAGCCAGCCACAGCACGACCACGGCGACCATTATCGATCAGAGCATCGCAGGCTTCTTGCAGCATGCGCTTCTCGTTACGAATGATAATCTCCGGCGCACCCAACTCAAGCAGACGCTTGAGGCGGTTGTTGCGGTTGATCACGCGGCGGTACAGGTCGTTTAGATCGGACGTGGCAAAACGACCACCATCGAGCTGGACCATCGGGCGCAGATCGGGCGGAAGCACTGGCAAGACCGTCAAAATCATCCATTCGGGTGAGGTGCTCGACTTACGGAACGCCTCGACCACTTTCAAACGCTTGGTTGCCTTCTTACGACGCTGACCAACGGTTGAACTGATCTCGTGGCGCAGGTCAAGGGCCAGCTTATCCATGCTGATGTCCGCAATCAACTCGCGCACGGCCTCCGCACCCATACCGGCACGAAAAACGTCGGGGAAGTTGTCTTTCAGCTCGCGATAGCGGTTCTCTTGCAGCAGGTCCATCTTCTTGATATCGAGCACATCACGACGTGCCTGATCGAGGCGCTGGCGAGCCTCGTTGCGCTCTTTCTCAACCTGAGACTGCGCGACATCGATCTGCCCCTGGATTTCCAGGTCAATGCGGCTCTTTTCACGCTGGCTCTCGGATTGGAGGGCTTCCAGTTCGCGGCGAGCACGCTCGGCAACATCATTGCGCGCGGCCTCGGCTATGCGCTCCAAAGCTTCGATGTGCTTGCTTGCAACCACCTCACCCTGTTTTACGATCACATGGTCATTGGGCGCGAAGACAATGTTGTCCTCTGCCGCGTTGCCCATAAGCTCACGCAGAGTTTCCAGCGTCTCACTTTCAGCCTGGCGCGCCTGCTCCAGATCATGCTCGCGACGCTCCTCGATATCCTGGCGATCAGCAGTCGAGAAACGCTGCTCAGCCTCGCGAATGGCTTCGTCGCGTTGTGCGCGCAGATCGTTGATACGGTTCACGACCTGTGTATCCAGGTCTTGATCCAGGCCGACCAGTTCTTCGTCAATGCGCATGAGTTCGCGCTGGCGCGCTTCCTCGTCAACGTTCGTCACCACATACAGGGCGAAGTATAAAATGCGCTCAAGGTTACGTGGCGAGAGATCGAGCAATAGACCAATACGGCTGGGAGTTCCCTTAAAGTACCAGATATGGCTAACAGGTGAAGCCAGTTCAATATGGCCCATGCGCTCACGACGCACTTTCGAGCGGGCAACCTCGACACCACACTTATCGCAAACAATGCCTTTAAAGCGCACACGTTTATATTTACCACAATAGCATTCCCAGTCTTTGGTTGGTCCGAAAATGCGTTCGCAGAACAAACCATCCTTTTCTGGTTTCAGCGTGCGGTAGTTAATAGTTTCCGGTTTCGTGACCTCGCCATAACTCCAGCCACGAACCTGCTCTGGACTGGCGAGGCTAATACGGATAGCGTTAAAATCGTTTACTTCGAGCATGCTACCTCCGGGGAATGGACGTAGTAGGGGTGCTGGCCGTAAGACAACCAGCACCGCCTCTACACCCAAATTCCTTACGTCTATTGGTCTCCTTCGAAACCGGACAAGTTAATTCCCAGTTCCGGCATCACATCGTTGGATGTATCTTCGACGAACTGAATCCTTTGCTCATCTTCGTTCAACACCTCAACATTGATGCCCAGGCTTTGCAATTCCTTGACCAACACTTTGAAGGACTCTGGAACGCCGGGTTCCATGATATTTTCGCCCTTGACAATCGCCTCGTAGGTCTTGACACGGCCTACCACGTCATCCGACTTCACAGTAAGGATTTCTTGCAGAATATTCGCGGCACCATAGGCTTCGAGCGCCCACACCTCCATCTCACCGAAGCGCTGACCACCAAATTGCGCTTTACCACCCAGTGGCTGCTGCGTAATCAAGCTGTATGGACCAGTTGAACGGGCGTGCACCTTGTCTTCCACCAGGTGGGCCAGTTTCAACATGTAGTTATAGCCAACGGTAACCCCGTGATCAAACGGTTCGCCGGTACGGCCATCGAATAGTTGCACTTTTCCTGTATCGGGCAGATTGGCGCGGCGTAACATTTCTTCAATGTCTTCCTCGGTTGCGCCATCAAAGACCGGCGTCGCGATCTTGAAGCCTAACGCCTCAGCAGCCCAACCCAGGTGCGTCTCCATAATCTTACCGATGTTCATGCGGTGCGGCACACCCAGCGGATTGAGAATGATATCAACCGGCGTACCATCGGGCAGGAACGGCATATCCTCGATAGGCAGTACCTTCGAGATCACGCCCTTGTTCCCGTGGCGTCCAGCCATCTTGTCGCCAGCGCCAATCTTACGCTTCTGCGCAATACTGACACGCACAAGCTGATTGACTCCCGGAGGAAGTTCATCACCCGCGTCGCGCGAGAACACCTTGACCTCGACAATCTTACCGCGCTCTCCGTGAGGCACGCGCAGGGAAGTATCCTTCACCTCACGAGCTTTCTCACCAAAGATAGCGCGCAGCAGCTTCTCTTCAGCCGTCAGTTCAGTCTCACCTTTTGGAGTAATCTTACCAACCAGGATATCCTGTGCTCCGACTTCCGCACCCACGTAAATGATGCCGCGCTCATCCAGGTTCCTCAGTCCCTCTTCGCCAACGTTTGGGATATCCCTGGTGATTTCTTCGGGACCAAGTTTGGTATCGCGAGCATCGACCTCGTACTTTTCTATATGAATGGACGTGAACAGGTCTTCACGTACAATTCTTTCGCTAATGAGAATAGCATCCTCGAAGTTACCGCCTTCCCAACTCATGAAGGCTACCAGAATATTTTGACCAAGAGCCAGCTCACCCATTTCAGTAGAAGAGCTATCAGCGATTACCTGACCAGCGTTGACATAATCATCCTTATGTACTATCGGTCGCTGGTTAATGCAGGTCCCGTTGTTCGAGCGCACAAACTTGCGCAACGTATACGATTGCAGTTCGCCCTCTTCGTCAACGATCTCGATTTTGCGAGCTGTCGAAGAAACCACAGCACCGCTTTTCCTGGCAACGATCACCTGGCCCGAATCGATAGCCACCTGGCGCTCGATGCCGGTTCCACAAATGGGCGACTGCGGACGCAGCAGAGGCACAGCCTGGCGCTGCATGTTGGCACCCATCAAGGCACGGTTCACGTCGTCATGCTCCAGGAACGGGATCAACGCGGTTGCCACACTCACCGTCTGGCGCGGTGAAACATCCATGTAATCGAGGTTCTCTGAACTTTCCAGGAAGAACTCACCCTGGTAACGGGCCAGCACACGCTCCTCGCCGAATTCATTGTCTTCGGTAATGATGGCGTTGGCCTGCGCGATCCAGAAGTTCTCTTCATCGTCGGCGGTCAGGTAATCGACCTCTTCCGTGAGGAAAGGTCGCACGCGCACCATCGCATCGTTCAACGTATTGGAAAGCTTGCGGAAAAGTGCCTCATCGACACGTACAGGCGTATGCGCCTTCAGCAACACCTCGCCATCGGACGCCGCGATATCTTCCCGTTCACGCCCGATCACGCTACGAATTTCACGCCCAATCAAGCGACGGTCGTTGGCTTGTAAACGTTTGTAGACCTTGCGGTAGGGCGTTTCAATAAAACCATACGGGTTAATCTGACCATACGTCGCTAAGTTACCAATCAGACCGATGTTTGGACCTTCAGGCGTCTCGATTGGGCAGATACGACCATAGTGAGACTGGTGAACGTCACGCACATCAAAGCCTGCACGGTCACGCGAAAGACCACCAGGACCAAGTGCCGAGAGACGACGTTTGTGACCAATTTCGGCCAGCGCGTTCGCCTGGTCCATGAACTGCGAGAGCTGGCTACCGCCGAAGAACTCCTTCATCGCAGCCACCACCGGGCGAATATTGATCAAAGCGTTAGGGGTCGCCTGCCCAGGCTCTTGAATGCTCATACGCTCTTTGACGACGCGCTCCATGCGCAACAGGCCAACACGAAATTGTGCCTGAATAAGCTCACCCACGCAACGCACACGGCGGTTCCCAAGGTGGTCAATATCGTCTTTACGACCATGACCATTATTGAGGGAGACCATACGACGTACGATATTGACCAGGTCGTCCTGCGTGAGAATACGCTGGCTCTGTGGAATAGCTTCGTCCAACTTGCGATTCAGTTTATAGCGGCCCACATTCCCCAGGTCGTAACGACGTGGGTTGAAGAAGAGATTCTTCACCAGCGAGCGCGCATTATCAAGCGTGGCCGGATCACCAGGACGCAACTTCTT
>DATAYF010000490.1:0-15476 GCA_036272735.1 Ktedonobacteraceae bacterium | reverse complement strand
TGGCTGAAAGCATTACGCTATGAGCAGGTGACGCGTGTCTTATGGCAAGACGATATTTTAGAGGGCACTGGTACGCATCTTAGCACATCGTGGTGCTAACAAACAACGAAAGAGCGCAAGGAGGCTAACCTATGATCTTCGTCAACGTAGGAGAATGGCTTGCTCGCCGTGAGCAACTTACCCCTAACACCATCGGCCTCATTGATGTTGAAACGCAACAACGCTTCACATATCGCGAACTGAACACGCGAGCACGTGCGCTGGCAACAATACTACAAGAAGATTACCACGTGTGCTACGGTGATCGTGTGGCAGTCCTGGCTCTAAATGCTCCAGAGTACCTGGATGCCCTCTTTGCTTGCACACTGATCGGCGCTATTCTGGTGCCACTCAACGTCCGGCTAACGGTACGCGAGTTGGCGACGATCCTGACCGATTGCCAACCTAAGTTGCTGCTTCACGATACCCAGCATCATCAACAGGCGAGCGACGCCTCAAACATGATCAACCCTGGCCCAACTGGATCTGTACAACTCCTTCCTTTCTCAACATTTCCAGGAGATGTGGCTCAACTCGCCCGACGCGCCGTCCCGTTCCAGATGACCGATGGCGAGGCTATCGCATTAATTCTCTATACCTCTGGCACGACAGGCGCCCCTAAAGGTGCCATGCTGTCGCAACGTATGCTGACCTGGAACGCCATCAATACCCAGGTAAGTTGGGGATTGCGCGACAATGAGGTTACCCCAACCTTCGCCCCATTCTTCCATGCTGGCGGCTTGAACGTCCTCACAACGCCGTTGTATCACTGCGGAGGCACAGTGGTACTCTTGCGTTCCTCCACACCTGCTGCCGTGTTGCATGCTATCGAGCAAGAGCGCTGTACGATAGTCTTTGCCGTGCCAACGGTTTTCCAGATGCTTATGGAACACCCTGACTTCGCCAGGCGTGACCTGTCGTCGTTACGCTTTTGTGTGACAGGTGGTTCGTCTTGTCCATTGCCAATCATTCAAAAGTACGCGGCACGCGATCTGGTGTTCAGACAAGGCTACGGTCTGACCGAGGTCGGAGTCAATTGCTTTAGTCTCGCCCCTGAAGATGCGTTGCGTAAGGCTGGTTCAGTCGGAAAACCAGTCTTTCATTCGCGTGCACGTATCGCAAACGAGCAGGGCCAGGAGCTTCCTGTTGGCACCGTGGGAGAATTATTGCTCGCAGGGCCGCATGTCTGCTCCGGCTATTGGAAGCGACCAGAAGCCACCGCCGAAGCTCGCTTTGGTGATTGGTGGCGTACCGGCGACCTGGCGCGTTGCGACGACGAAGGATATTACGCCATCGTTGGCCGCAAGAAGGACATGTTGATCTCTGGCGGCGAGAATGTTTACCCTGCCGAAATTGAGAATGTGCTGGCGACCCATCCGGCGATAGCAGAAGTGGCAGTCATCGCCCAGCCTGATCCTAAATGGGGTGAAGCTGGCCTGGCCGTGGTCGTGCTGCGCAATCCGCACAGTCTGACTCCCGAAGAGGTCACGGCGTTCTGCGCCGACAAGCTGGCTCGTTACAAAATTCCCCGCAGCGTTGTCTTTGCCCAGACCCCCCTCCCACGCAATGCGATGGGGAAAGTGCTGAAAGCCGAGTTACGCAAACAGTATTTGGGGTGATTTAGGGTTCAACGTTGCTATAGATATATGTTCATGTCTGTATGAGACCTGGCCCATACAGACATGAACATATATCTATAGCAACGCCATCATGGTTCACATCCCTTAGAGAGATTAGTGCTCGTCCACAAACTCTGTGAAGAGGCGTAGCATGTCCGCTGGCTTCTCGATATGTGGTGAGTGCCCACAATCTGGCAAAGCGACTTCGCGGTATTGACCACTATTGGCCTGGTACCTGTCCAGCAGCGTGCGGATCTGTGTCTTCATTGGTTGCGGAGGATAGACCTCGGCCCCAGGCCAGCCAGGGATTGACCCGATCTGCCCAAGGAAGCCCAGGTCGAAAAACGAGCTATCGGAGACGATTTGATCATCTACGCCGTGTATCCAGAGCACCGCTGGCTTGACGCGAGCCGCCGCGAAGTCGCGCTGATCAAGATATTTAGGTGAGAGCGCATTGTTCACGCCCTGCTTCCCCGGAGCAACATTGGGCCAGTTAGCAGATGGGATAAGATCACCCGGATAATTCCCTGGCGTGACCCTGGTTGAAAGGATAGAAGTGACAAAAATTTCTTCGCGGTCGGGCGAGACACGAAACGGTGGTTTAAAATAAAAGGTATTCATCGTCGTGCGAGGCGAGATCTGGTCGCTGCTACGATCACCTTGTGCCAGGCGTTCGACGTAACTGGGATTTGTGATGCCGCCACCACAACCTGCATAATCGGGCCACACAGGAGTACCATCAGCATCTTTTGTGCCACCGACGCCAAAAGGTGAGCCGGTCGATTCCAGGATCAGCGAACGAAGCGTCCCTGGATAATCGATGGCATACTGCATCACCACGTTGCCACCAAGCGACCAGCCTAGTAGATGAAATTGGGGAAGTTCCAGCGCACGAGCAAAGGCGGCAAGGTCATCAGAAAAGTCCCGCACGCCACGTGTACCATCGAGCGCAAGGAGTTCGCTATCGCCATAGCCACGCATATCCGGCGCGTAAATCTTATAGCGTTCGTTTGCAGCTAACGCCAGCATGAAATCCTGGAAGAAGAGCGAAGAAGAGCAATTCCCATGCACCAGCACGATGGGAATTGTGCCTGTACCAGCTTCAAGGTAGGCCACGATCAAACGATCAGTGCTAATTGTGCGTTGCGTAATACCAGGAATGAAAGGGGTCGTCGTCATGGATAAAATCTCCTCTTAAACTTCGCTCTAGCTCCCCAGGTATAACTCCTGGAGCGCGGGGTTATGTGCCAGCGTGTCAGGTGTGCCATACAGGGCAATGTGGCCGCCCTGAATAATGTAGGCCATATCGGCAACTTTTAGCGCTTTGTGTACATTCTGTTCGACAACGATGATCGTCAAATGTTCCTTGCGACGTAACTGAGCAATCACGTCGAAGACGGTATCGACAACAACAGGAGCCAGCCCATTCGATGGTTCATCCAACAACAGTAAACGAGGCTGAGACATTAGTGCTCGTCCTATCGCGAGCATCTGCCCTTCGCCACCACTCAGGCTTGAGGCCAGCGCGTACAATCGCGTCTTCAAGCGGGGAAAATAATCGAGAACGCGGGCCAATTGCGTCTCTGTCTCCTGGTGGTCGTGACGCGTGAAGGCTCCCACCAACAAATTTTCACGTACGGTAAGCGAACCGAAAAGCTCGCGGCCTTCCGGCACCAGTGACAGACCACATTTGACGCGGTGCTCAGTCGAAAAATGCTCAATGGGCGTCCCTTCCAGGGAAACCGTGCCCTGGCGCGCGGGTATAAGCCCCAGGAGTGCGCGCATCATAGTGGTCTTGCCCACGCCGTTCGCACCGAGCAGCGCCACAATGCTCTGTGCTGGCACCTCGAAAGAGACCGAGTGCAGCACCTCTATCGCTCCATACCCTGCACTGAGTTGTTCAACCTTTAGCATGCAGATCCTCCCCCACGTTCAGCGTCTCACTGCCCAGATAGGCTTTGAGCACTGCTGGATCAGCCAACGCTACCTTCGCAGGTCCCTCGGCCAGCTTACGACCATAATCAAGCACGCAAACGCAATCAGAAACAGCCTGTACAAGACGCATGTTGTGTTCGATGAGCAGCAATGTAGTCCCAAGCTCGTCGCGCCAGTGCCGTAAATGCGTGGCAAGCAGCTCCGTCTCCTGGTGGGTCATGCCCGCCGCTGGCTCGTCAAGCAAGACAAGACGCGGACGCAGCACAAGCGCGCGTGCCACGCCAACCAATTTTTGTATGCCAAAGGGCAGTGTGCTCACAGTCCTCTCTGCGTACCCTTCCAGTCCGAGCAGAGCAAGTATCGCGCGGGCATGCTCACGCGCTCGCTTATCCTCCGCTTTTGCTGGCCCAAATGGTAGCATGCCCTGTAACAAGCCTGCTCGTAGCTGCGTGTGCTGCGCCGTGAGCAGATTATCCAGCACTGTCATTGTCGAGAACAGTTGCAATTGCTGAAACGTGCGCCCGATGCCCAGCCGTGCGCGACGATCACGTCCAAGCGGCAACAACGCCGTTCCATCAAGCGTAACCGAGCCAGCAGAAGGCCGCACGAAGCCGCTAATACAATTTAACACCGTCGTTTTACCCGCGCCGTTCGGGCCAACCAGCACAAAAATCTGTCCCTGCTCGACCTGCAAATCGAGTTCGGACACGGCAAGCAGGCCCCCAAAACGCACGGTCAAACCACGAATTTCCAGCAACGGCGCAGCTGAAGCATGGAAGTTATTGGTCATGCTGGACTCCTCTTTTCATGACGCGCCAGATCAGCACACGACCTTGTTGCAGTATGCTCTGCAATCCCTTGGGAAAGAAGATCAAGGCCAGTAACAGCAGCAAACCATAGATGCCGGTCGTCAATGTTGAAGCCTGGACCTGCATCGACCCGATCATGAATGGGCTGGGGAGCTGACCCAATAACAGCGGCAGGAACACCACGAATACCGCACCTAACACCGATCCAGTGATTGATCCCAGGCCACCAACGACAATCATCGCCAGAAAGGCAATCGTTTGATCCGCGCTGGACATCGTGGAACTCGCGGTCGACGCCCACGTGGTGTATAACGCTCCCGACAATCCCGTGAGGACGGCGCTGACCACAAACGCCAGTAGTTTGTACCTGGTCACGTTTACCCCAAAGGCTTCCGACGCTGCTTCGTCATCGCGAATAGCAATCCACGCGCGCCCGACACGTGAGCGTAACAGATAATATCCGAAAAACAGTATCAGTGTGACCACGACCAGCACGATCAGATACAGAGAATGATCGTCTGTCAACACCAGTGGGAGGTTATTCAAATCATAACTTTGCCTGCCAGCGGTGACATCCCACAGATTGAGTAGCGCACCCGCCACAAACACGAGACCCAGCGTCGCTATCGCCAGGTGCGCGCCCGATATGCGCAATGCCGGACCACCGACGATAATGCCCAGCACCAGGGAGACAAGCAGCGCCACCAGAATACCGACCCAGTACGGCTGGTTCAGATCGTTGGTTAACCAGGCCAGCATGTATGCACCAACGCCAAAGAAGGCGGCATTCCCCAGCGAGGGCTGGGCGGCGTAGCCTGTGAGAATGTTTTGCGCCAGGGCTGCGAGAATAAAGATACCGATCAAGGTGATACGATGCAGTTGAAAGCCCGCGCTAAAGCCGAATAGCTGGTCATACAATACAGGAAGGAAGGCGAGCACGATGAATCCAAGAAGCGCGATAAACCAGCCACGTGAGGAGCGGAAATAACGCTGCCAGGGCCGCTCTTTGGCCTTTTGCGTTTCAGGAAGTGGTGCCACCGTTGATGCTGAGCTTCCTGGTGTCTTTTTGATTGCCATCAACTAACTCCCTTGGTATAAATAAGGCTCGAATTACCATAACATCTCCAATTACACACGACGTACGAGTGCGCGCCCGAACAAGCCCTGCGGTCGTAGAAGCAACGCCAACACGAAACCTCCGAAGATCAGGGTCTCGCGAATACCAGGATCGCCAAGGTTGAGCGCACCAATCGTGTGGCCTGCTAATAGCAACGACAACAGGTTATCAACCAGGCCAACGAGGATACCGCCAATCAGTGCGCCAGGCAGGCTATCAAGGCCACCCAACACCGCTCCAATAAAAGCCAGCAGCAAAATGGGGTCCATGAAACGCACGTCGATAATATTCTGCTGGCTTGCGAAGAGCACACCGGCAATCGCGGCCACCAGAGCACTCAGCGACCAGACAAGTAGAAAGACAAAACCAACAGGAATACCCATTAAGCGAGCCGTTTGCAGCCCATCGGAGGTGGCACGCATGGCGATGCCAAGCTTTGTGCGGGTAAGAAAGATGTTTAAGCCAACCATCAGCAGAACGGTCATGAGAACCACTACCCCATCAATTAATGAGAAGTAGATTCCCCCAAGGTGTAGCGCATGGCCCTCGAACGGCGTTGAAAAATGTACCGGCGAGGCCAACTGCGGCCAAAGTTGTTGCGCGATGGTCTCCAATACCAGCGCCAGGGCAAGTGTGGCAATCGCCTTGGTAAAAATGGGAGCATGCATGACGGGACGAGCGAAGGCGCGTTCCAGCACAATGCCAATCAGTAGAGCAAATAGCACCGTCGCAACACAGGCGAGCCAGAAATTGAGCTTGAGCGCAGTCAGCAATATGTACATAAAACAAGCACAGAACGCGGCAATGGCACCATAGGCAAAATTGAGCACGCCAGTCGTACGATAGACCAGCACAATACCAAGGGCAAGCAGACCATACAAACTACCAGTGACGAGACCTGCAATGCTGACCTGTAGCAATGCGAGCATATGCGTTGCTCCTTAATTCCTGATCCAGCAGGAAACCGCTCATACGTTACCGGTCAAAAATATGACAGATGAGTCATGTTTTAGATATGATGCCATGATGGGCTGCAATTTGTCAAGTGGCAAACGCATCGCTTGACAAAGCCCTACTGATCTGGTATATGATACATGACTCACTTGTCATATTTCATATACTCTATCCTATTTTCAGCAATGGCGTCAGATAAATCGTAGGTCGTCCTACTATGCACGTAGGAAACTCAACAGGAGGAGTGACGCAGATGAGACTCTTCGCACGGCTTTATCAACAGGGGCGATACGCGACGCTCGGTACAGTCATGATCATACTGCTAACACTGGCAGCATGTGGTAGCGCAGCAGCTTCGCAGAACGTTCCCGGAGTAACCAACGACACCATTACAATTGGAGCGGTACTCGATACTACAGGCGCGATCAAGGTGATATGCGCGCCGATCCTTGCAGGCGACCAGCTTTACATTAACAAGCTCAACGCAGCGGGTGGTATCAATGGCCGCAAGGTCAAGCTGGTTCAGGTCAGCGATGGCGGTGATCCAACCAAGACCAAAGATGCGGTCCGTCAGCTTGTGGAACAGGACAATGCTTTTGCCATCTTTCAAGTCTGTGGTTCGGGGAACGCGAACGTCGCGCAAAGCTATCTGAACCCAAAGGGCATTCCTTTCGTCGATCCCATTGGTGGCGGCTCAACCTACACCGATGCGCAGGGGAAGACAATTCCCTGGGAATGGATGACGCAGCCAAACTATGGCGACGAGGGGCACGTTATGGGAAATTACCTGACGAAAACCCTCAAAGCGAAAACCGTCGGGCTGCTGTATGAGCAAGATGTGCTGGGTCTCCAGCAAAAGAAAACATTGAGGGAATCGCTGCAAAAGTATGGCGGTCAACTTGTTACCTCGGTAGGCTACGATGCAACCCAAACGGACTTTTCAGCAGCGGTGCAGACATTGAAGGCGGCCAATCCTGATATCATTGTTCTCAATGGGCTTCCCGGACCCACTGCAAAATTTGTCTTAACGGCAGCGCAACAGGGGTATCGCCCCCATCTGGGCTACCTGGCGAATTATCCAATGGCAGACAATTCATGGCCTAAGGTGCTTGGGAGCGCGGGTGAGGGCATCTATGTAAGTGGCTATACCAGCACCACTTCCCCTCTGGCACAAGACTACTTGAAAGCCACCAGTAGCGATCCCGTTTTCAGCGCCTATAAGTTCTACGGCTATATCAATAGCAAATTGTTTACCGATGCACTAAATAAGGCTGGGAAGAACCTGACCCGCGATAGTTTGCGCGCCGCTCTTGATCACGATTTCGTGAATTACGACACCGGATTTGGCCCAACGATCACGTGGTCGCCCTCCCAGCATGGCGGGGTCAGTGACTTCATGTTCTTTCAGGTTAAGAACGGTCAACTTGCTCCCAGCAGTCCTTTCATCAAAGCCACCTCGGTCTGGCCCTAACGCTGCTGCCTTTTCACGTTGTAGGGGACGATTATGCTGATCATCCCCTACAATATTCTAGTAACCTGTGATAGTATTAGAACTGGACACACAAGCCATACACAATGTAGTGCGTTTCGCCTTAAACAGCGCAAGTTATTTCACGCTATTTGGAGGGACTTATGGCAACTATTTCTGGACAGGAGCAGGGAACAACAACCCAACGTATGTTTCCTATCATTCTGGCAAGCACCTTGGGTACCACCGTCGAATGGTACGACTTCTTCTTGTATGGGACCGCAGCTACCCTCGTTTTTCCTAAGATTTTCTTCCCTACCTTCGATCCATTCGTGGGCACACTGCTATCATTGACCACGTTCTTGATCGGTTTCATCGCACGTCCTATTGGTGGTGTCATCTTCGGTAACCTTGGGGACCGCATAGGTCGCAAGGCAACCCTGATTGCGACGCTGCTACTCATGGGTATCTCTACGTTTGTGATCGGTTTTATCCCTGGCTATGCGAGTATCGGCATTGCTGCGCCCTTGCTCATCTCGCTTATGCGTCTTTGCCAGGGTATTGGCGTTGGTGGTGAGTGGGGTGGTTCTGTGCTGCTAGCAATGGAGCATGGGCACGAGAAAAATCGGGGATTCTGGACAAGCTGGCCGCAAGCCGGTGTTCCTCTGGGATTATTGCTTTCGGCCGGGCTGGTAGCCATATTCGCCAGCGTTTCCGGCGCACAATTTGATACCTGGGGCTGGCGTGTGCCGTTCTACCTCAGCGCCGTGCTGATCATCGTTGGTCTCTTCATTCGCCTGCGTATCCTGGAAACGCCCCTGTTTGCCAAAGTGCTCGCAGAAAAACAAACAGCAGCCGTGCCTGCTGCCGAGGTGATCGTCAAAAACTGGAGGGAGATCCTTCTCAGTGCAGGAGCACGTTTCGTGGAACAGGCCCCTTTCTATCTGTTTGTTACATTCGTCCTCGTCTATGGTGCTGATCAATTGCACCTGGGTAAACAAACGATTCTGGCGGGCGTCTATATCGGGGCTGTTATCGAGCTGTTTACCATTCCTTTGTTTAGCTCTCTCTCAGATCGCTTCGGTCGGAAACGTTGGTACCTTACTGGCTGTGTTCTGATGCTCCTGTTTGCCTTCCCTTACTTCTTATTGCTCAATACCGGAAGCGTTGTGCTGGTAATCTTGGGCATCGTGCTTTCGCTTGCCGTTTTCCACGCGTTCGTGTATGGTCCACAAGCCGCTTTGATTGCGGAACACTTCAGCACCAGGCTGCGTTATAGTGGAGCCTCGATAGGCTATCAGCTTGCAGCGCCTTTCGCGGGCGGTCTTGCTCCGCTCGTTGCAGAAGAGCTCCTGCACAACTACGCTGGTTCCTACATACCCATCGCTATCTTTATTATTATTCTAGCGATCATCTCCTTCCTGGCGGTCCTGGGCCTGAGGGAACTCTCGCAAGCCGATATCTCTGAGTAGGGAATACGCGCTTGCTATTCATAAAACAAGAGGGCAAAAGCGTCCCACACATAGCACTACGTTATATGTGGGGCACTTTTCTTGTAGCAGGAGGTCTAGAATGTGAATGTCTCTGTCTGATCGGTATCTCCACTATAGCTACAAGCCGGTGAAGCCTGTAACGTGTAGGTCACTCCTGATTTCGGTACTAACGAGATTGTTGTATACTCATCCAGCGATTGACCTGCACCAAGTGGCGTATAATCAGTCAAGGTGCCAGGAGCACTACCATCGTATTTTACCCCCGCCGGATCTTCAATAGATATAGGCACGTTCATAGTGGAGCATCCCTGTGTGCCATTGTTCGTAATGGTAAAATTCCAGGTCATCCTACCTTGAGATGAATCAACTTATCCGATGGCTCAAACGAAACGGTACATTCACATATGGACAAACGGGCATAGCTGGTGTAATCTCTTCCGTGAGATGAGCGCAGATCGTCTCTCTCAACGAAAGGAATCATGCTATGATCGAAGCGACCAACGACCCTCAGAAAATTGGCCAGGCTCTGGGTTGGATTGTCTCTCTGCTCAATCGCTACTGCATTCCCTATCAGATTTGTGGTGGGATGGCGGCCAAAGCGTATGGAGCTATGCGCCCACTGGTTGATATCGACATCTATGCATCATTACAGAATTCGTCACATTTTCAGCTATTTATGGATGAGGTACAACCATATAGCATCCGCGAATTTGCGCCCCACCTGAGTGCTTCGTGGGATATTCTCTATCTGGCGCTCAACTATCAGGGAATGCAGATCGAAATTGCCGAGTCTACCACCAATCCGCGCTTCTATAACTATCGTGATGGTCGCTGGGAAGATCAATTGATCGATTTCGCCGCGTCCACTCTTATCCTCCTCTACGGTGTTGAAGTAGCGATCATGCCAAAGAACGAACTGCTTGCCTACAAGTCCATGCTTAACCGAGAAGTTGATCACCTGGATATTAAGCACATGACCGCCATCTCCTAAAGAGTCTTTTCTCTTGATTGGACGCGTTGATCAAGCAAACGATAAATAACGTGGAAAAGTGGGCAATCGATGCAAACCATGAGCACCAGTGTAGAGTTTGCAGGAGGGATACCGATGGTCGCACCGGCTAAGGTGGCAGGAATGGCAGAGGACTATTCTGCTATTTGTTTTGGTTTAAAGATAAAGACCCCTGATGCAAGGAGTTTGCGTCAATCTGCTTTATGTTACGAAGCCTTGACCAAAAAAGATTTATTTATAATAATAACAGTATGCAGATAGATCACATGGCACTCTTGCAACTCATGCAATTGGCCGACAGCGCCTTGCCTATTGGCACAACCGCGCACTCTTTCGGCTTAGAATCGCTTACTGTTGAGACTCCTATGCGTGCTGCCGACATGGAGGTGTTTTTTCATGACTATCTGGAGGAGGCTGGAAGGTTAGAAAGCATCTACTGTAGAAAAGGTCACCGGCTCGCTACGTATCAGGACACAGAATCATTCGGCACTGCGTGGTGCGTCATGAACAGGCGCATAAGTGCGCAAAAAACAGCCAGAGAGAGCAGGAATGCCAGTATTACGCTTGGTCGCCGTTTTCTTCGGTTAGTAGTCCAATTAGAAGAACTTCCACAGGTTGAAACAGCGTTACAGGCAGGACAGCACACAGGCGATGCCACCCATTATAGCCCGGCTTTTGGCCTGGTAGGTGGCCTGCTCGGCGTGGACGTGACAACGACCGTGCTGGCTTATCTCCAACAAACGTTGTTGGGTCTCATTTCTGCCAGCCAACGTTTATTACCACTAGGACAAAGTCAAGCCAGCCAACTCGCCTGGCGTCTAAAGCCAGTCTTGTTGATAGTTGCTCAGCAAGGCGAAGATGCTATCCTCGACGACGATGTAGCCAGTTTCACACCGCTTGTGGATATTGGCAGCATGCGCCATCCCACCTTAAAGACAAGGCTTTTTATCAGCTAGTCAAAAATTTGATATCTATGAGGGGGCACTCGTGAACGGTCAACTTGCAACAAGCCAGCCTGTCCGGGGAGAGCTACAGCTCCGATTTGCCTATCATAAGCATCGCCAGCGCACCGATCTCATCAGCAGCGCACAGCGCATGCCGCTGCAAGTCATACGGGCCTTTCCCCTGGATGACAGTGGAGCGCTGGTACACGTGCATAATCTTTCTGGGGGCGTGCTGGGTGGCGATCAACTCTCGATGAACGTGGAAGTAGGTAACGCAGCCCATGTACAGCTTACAACCACTAGCGCGACCCGCTTGTATCGCCACCGCGCCCACCTGCCACCGGCCCGCCAAACCAACCACCTTGCCGTCAAAGAAGATGCCTTGCTTGAATATCTTCCTGATCAATTAATTCCTTTTGCCGGGTCACGCTATCAGCAACACACGCTGATCGAGTTAGCTGAGGGAGCCAGCCTGTTCTGGTGGGAAGTGGTCGCTCCCGGCAGAGTTGCTAAAGATGAGCTTTTCGAGTATGACCTCCTGTCAATGAAGACTGAAATCAGAGCAAGAAATCAGCCGGTTGCCATCGAACAGGCCACATTAGAGCCACACCTACGCAGGCTCACCTCTTTTTCAAAACTGGCAGATTATCCTTATTTTTGTAGCTTTTATATCTGTAAGGTGGGACTGGAAGCTGCACGGTGGGAAGACCTGGAAAATGAATTACAGGTACTGGCCCGCCAACACAGTCACAAGCACGAGACGTACTGGGGCGTCAGTACCTTGATTGCCGAGGGACTGGTCATCAAGGGCGTCAGCACCCAGGGGCGAAACTTACCATCCGGTCTGTATGCCTTCTGGCAAGCAGCTAAAATGAGCCTGCACGGACAGATGGCAAAGCTTCCACGTAAAGTGTATTAAGTCAACAATTGACTCATCAAAAACAGTTGAGGGAGGTTGATTTGCATCTGACACAACGCGAACAGGAAAAACTCCTTATCTACGTAGCTTCTGAATTGGCTCGCAAACGCCAGGCCAGAGGCTTAAAACTGAACTATCCTGAAGCGATAGCCATAATCAGTGCCGAAATTATGGAAGCGGCCCGTGATGGCAAACGTGTTGCCGAGATTATGACCTTTGGCACCACTATTTTGCGCCATGAAGATGTGATGGAGGGTGTGGCCGAAATGGTGCATGAAGTACAGGTCGAGGCGACCTTTCCCGATGGCACCAAGCTTGTTACTGTTCATGATCCGATTAGATAACAGGGAGAACCATTATGCAACCCGGTGAATATTTTCTCAACGAGGCTGCTGGCGACATTCAAGCGAACGTAGGACGAGCAACAACCAGGCTCCTGGTGAAACATACCGGTGACCGTCCTATCCAGGTAGGTAGCCACTACCACTTCTTCGAGGTCAACAACGCTCTGCATTTCGAGCGCCAGACGACGTATGGGAAACGTCTGAATATTCCGGCGGGGACGGCAGTACGCTTTGAACCGGGCGAGGAGAAAGAGGTGGAACTTGTCACGCTCGGCGGTGCACGCGTCGTCTATGGTCACAACGGTAAAGTGAACGGATCATTGAAAGAAACAGGAGTATAAGATCATGAGCTTACCGATACCCCGCCGTACGTACGCCGATCTCTATGGTCCCACCGTGGGAGATCGTGTGCGTCTGGCAGATACCGAGCTAATTATAGAGGTAGAGAAAGACTTTACAGCTTACGGCGATGAAATCACCTTTGGTGGTGGCAAAGCGATCCGTGACGGCATGGGCCAGAGTAGTCGGGCAACACGTGAAGGAGCCTATGGTGCGCTCGACCTTGTGATTACCAACGCCTTGATCATCGACCATTGGGGTATTGTGAAAGGCGATATCGGCATGAAAGACGGGCGTATCGTCAAAGTTGGCAAAGCAGGGAATCCCGATATCATGGATGGCGTTGACCCTGAGCTTGTCGTTGGTTCCAGCACCGAGGTTATCGCGGGCGAAAATATGATCGTGACTGCCGGAGGTATCGATAGTCACGTTCACTTTATCTCTCCCCAACAGGTCTATGAAGCCATTTCGAACGGCATTACAACGATGATCGGCGGTGGCACGGGTCCAGCCACCGGGACGAACGCAACCACATGCACACCTGGAGCCTGGAATCTGGCCCGGATGCTTCAGGCTGCTGAGCACTGGCCGGTCAACTTCGGCTTCCTGGGCAAAGGGAATACCGCGACCGCCGAACCACTGGTCGAACAGCTACGAGCAGGAGCCTGTGGACTGAAGCTTCACGAGGACTGGGGCACTACCCCGGCAGCCATTGATAGCTGCCTGAAAGTCGCCGATGAGTACGACGTGCAGGTCGCTATCCACACCGATACCATCAACGAGGCGGGTTTTGTCGAGGATACCATTGCTGCTATTGGCGGACGAACCATCCATACCTATCATACCGAAGGCGCGGGTGGAGGCCACGCCCCCGACATTATCCGCATCGCCGCCCACAACAATGTGTTACCATCTTCCACTAATCCGACCAGGCCCTATACCATGAATACCATTGCCGAGCATCTAGATATGCTCATGGTCTGCCACCATCTTAACCCGCAGGTACCCGAAGACGTGGCCTTCGCCGAGAGTCGCATCCGCCCCGAAACCATTGCAGCCGAAGATATCTTGCATGATCTGGGCGTTTTCAGCATGATGTCGAGCGACTCACAGGCGATGGGTCGTATCGGTGAAGTAGTAGTGCGCACCTGGCAAACCGCTCACAAAATGAAGGTGCAACGCGGCGCACTGCCACAGGACTCCGAGCGCAGCGACAACAATCGCGTCAAACGCTATGTCGCGAAATACACCATCAACCCGGCGATCGCCCATGGCGTAGCGCACGAGATCGGCTCGATAGAACCGGGCAAGCTCGCTGACCTCGTGCTGTGGCGTCCGGCGTTCTTCGGAGTGAAGCCGGAGATGATCCTCAAAGGTGGCTTCATCGCCTGGAGCGTGATGGGAGATGCGAACGCCTCTATTCCCACGCCCCAACCGGTACTGTATCGCCCCATGTTTGGCTCTTTCGGGCGCGCCACCGCCGCAACCAGTCTGATCTTCACGTCAAAAGCCGCTCTGGAAGCTGGGATACCGCAGAAACTTGACCTGCAAAAAACTGCTGTCGCCGTTGCGCATTGCCGCAATATTGGAAAAGCCAATATGATCCATAACGCTGCAACGCCGCGCATTGATGTCGATCCTGAAACCTATGAAGTGCGGGCAGATGGGGAGTTGTTGACTTGTGAGCCAGCTACCATCTTACCACTGGCCCAGCGCTACTTTCTTTTCTAATGCGACAAGGAGCACACACCCAATGTCAAATGATACCAAACGAGCACGACGCGTTGGCATTGCCGGACCTGTCGGCTGTGGTAAAACGGCCCTGGTGGACAGTCTGAGCAAGCGACTCTGGCCGCGCTATAATCTAGCCGTCGTCACCAATGACATCTATACCAGAGAGGATGCCGAATTTCTTTTCCATCAGGGCACGCTACCCAGAGCGCGCATTCGCGGCGTGGAAACGGGTGGTTGCCCACATTCAGCCATCCGCGAGGACGCTTCGATGAATCTGGAAGCGATAGAAGACCTCGCTGCCACGTTGCCGGGCCTGGAACTGGTCTTTATCGAAAGCGGCGGTGATAACCTTGCCGCGGCCTTTAGCCCTGAGTTGGCGGATATCTTCATCTATGTCATCGATGTATCGGGCGGTGACAAAATTCCCCGCAAAGGCGGACCTGGCATCATGCGTTCCGACCTGCTGATCATCAACAAAATCGACCTGGCTCCCCACGTGGGGGCCTCGCTCGAAGTCATGGAACACGATGCTCGCCAGCAACGCGGCATCCAACCCTTCATCTTGACCAACCTGAAAGACGACACCGGGCTGGATGCTGTGGTTCAATGGCTGGAGGAGCAGCTTCAACAGCCAACGAAGCCGGTGGAAAAGGGAGCAGTGCACGAACATCGGCATCATCACCACTCACAGTAACTGGTCTTATCAACAAGCGTTTGGAAAACGCGTTATGAGTCAACCATTGCTAAATTTGT
>DATAYF010000489.1:0-5481 GCA_036272735.1 Ktedonobacteraceae bacterium | reverse complement strand
CTCCATGGTCGTCCCTCCTTGTTCCTGGTGATAGGATGGAATGACAACTTGTGCAAGGGGCCAGGGAGGTGCCTGCCAAGAGGGTATTTTCCTCTACGTGCTTTCTCTGATAAGCGACAACTGGCGGTTCAAAAGGCACTGGGGAACAGCTTTTTTCTCA
The DNA here is from genome assembly GCA_036272735.1 of Ktedonobacteraceae bacterium. GTDB lineage: Bacteria > Chloroflexota > Ktedonobacteria > Ktedonobacterales > Ktedonobacteraceae > DATAYF01. Next base: position 5,321 of record DATAYF010000489.1, on the reverse strand, counting down.
CGTTCGAGTCCATAAAATCTGAGTGGGTCGTCCTCTGCCTGACCTCTTCCCTCTCAGTATATCCTCTTTCATCCCTGATGGTGCCCTGCGGGGCATGACGCTTTTTTCCCGGCGTCGTAGCCTTTTTGGGGGCCGCGAACTGCACTCGTTTTGATTGATTGACTGAGGGTGTTGGCCGCGCTTGGTTCAGCGTCGCGCCCTTGCTTCGTGCGCATCTGCATACGCAGGGCGGCTAATACGTGATCCCACATGCCTTCACGAGGCCCTCGACGAAAATAAGAATAGACGCTCCCCCAGGCGGGAAGGTCATGAGGCAGATGACGCCAGGCACACCCACGACGCCTGACGTAGAGGATGCGCACTCACCAATTCGCGCCGCTCAATCTCCACTGGCCGTCCCTGGGTGGATGGCTCAGGGATCAAGGGTTCCAAGAAAGCCCATTGCTTGTCAGTCAGATCGGAGGGATACGCTCGCCTGCCCATGGTCGTTCGCATACGTCTCTTGCTCCTTTTGCCACTTCTGCTGTTCTAGACATCATCTCCTTTCTCTTTTTTATCGGCGAAACGATGGCAATCTTACACTATCTAAGGCTGATTCAGATCGATGTGCTGAGCACAGGTTAGCTAGCTGGGGTCAACGCATCCAAACCTGAAAACTGTACGCGAAGGTTTGGATGCGTTGACCCCACGTACCGCTCCTGCCTCTGGCTATGCCCCTCCAGAAGTGGGTTCAGTATAGAAGGCCGGTCGCTTCGCGGGCCAGAACTTTGCTCTCCAGCCCGATGGAACGCTTCGGTGCTCTGCTGACCAGAAGCTGACCCCACACGAGCAGCGCAGAGAAGCTGACGGGAGCCTGCGCATCGTGCATGGAGCCAGCATCCGCAGTTGTCGTCCTTGTCCGCTGCGCGAGCAATGTCAATGGCAGGGCGGCAACACCTCGAAGCCGCGCCAGGTCAGCGTGCTGCTGCATCCGCTCTCCATTGGTCCCGCACCACTGCTCTGGCGAGATTGGAGCCGCAGAGAACATCGGCGTGCCTGGATCCAGTTCGTGCGGCACCAATGCCTCGAAGTGAGCCTGTCGCCTCCCGCCGCTTCGTCACCCACCACGAACGCGATCCTCTCCCGAAGGCAACGGGCGCGCTTGCGCCTCTCGTGGAGCGAGCGGCTCGCTCGCAATGCGCGCCCGGAAACTTCTGGGCAAGTCGCGATTAAGTTGTTCGGCATTTCAACAGACTTTGCCACCTCACTCGGTTTCGCGACAGCTTAACTTCGCGCTTCCCCGCCGATAGGCTCCCTCTTCTCGGAGAAGCCAGCTTGTCCGAGTGAAGGCGTCTCGGCCTCTTTTCCCGGCTGGGTCTCACTTCTTCCTCACTTCTGCCTTTTTTGCTCTCCATTCCACCGATTTGGCTGGCTCTGACGGACTTCCCTGTCCGGTTCTGCATGACTTTCGCTTACGGATCAATGATTAGCTCTTCAATAAGCTCGTTGCGCATCGCGTGAGATTTTCCATAAGAAAGTCTCGATCAGAAGAAGAATAACCAGGGAAAATTCACTAAGTTTGTCAATGTACTCGAAAGGGTCGAAGGATGCATGCGTTATGATGACCCAGAGGACGATAGTAAGGGCGGTATAGGCGATAAAGACCCAGCGTACCACCGGTTGGATGCTGGAAAAAGATGGCAGGTAGAGTGCCGTCAGTAAGGCAAGGTAGCCAATGCCATTTAATAGGAACAGTATAGACAATGTTCCCATTGGCATTCCCCCATCGAACGCAAGAAAGAAATGGACGATTGCCGTAAGGATGGTAAGGACGATAATACTTCCTTCAATAGGACTTTTACCTACAGGAACATATGATTGACTTATACTTTTCAACGTGTACCCTCTCATTAATAGTGTGGGAAATCTCTTGTATGTGTAAGGGTGGAACTACCACGGCTATTTGTTTTTTTTATAACCGCCATAGATCATGCCATTAAACACACCTTGTAATCTCATGTATTACTACGTGATGAAGTTACAGTGCTGTGAGATTGGGGTCATAACATTTTTATCCGGCAAAATTCCCGCTAAGCAGATGGCATTTAGTGCAGTGAGGGTAAAATATGCATCATGGCTTCTCAATCAGCCGCGAAGGTTGGCTCTCATCTCAGATGCCAGGATGAAGCGTCATCTTTCTGCTTCGCTGACTGCTCACGGGCCTCAATCGAATACAGCTTTTCTATGAAAATAGGACTATTGTCTGCTATTTCTCTCTTTGCTTAGCGAGAATTTTGCCGGGTAAAAATGTTATGACCCTTTTTAGCAGCCTTATGCGCGAACGGGGAAGGACACGCACACAAAAAAGTCTGAGCAGCCAGCTCAATCAACAGAGCCAGAAGCCAGCGATTCTGCTCAAGCCCAGATTCCTGCTGATCTTCCCGTGATGATCCCCCTCAGTGTTGCTGAAATCCGGCGGTTATTCTTTCACCTTGCAGGAAATCAGTCGTTCTCGTTTGCCTACTATTTGGCCTGGTCATGCTGGCGACGTGCACATCAAGCCCTTGCACGACTGTGCCATTACAAACACCGAAGCGCTCTCGCCAACCATCTACAACTGTAGGACTAGTGGTGTTGCTCTTGCTTCAACCTGGCTATTTCCTCATTAATGAGAGCAGAAATGAGAGCAGAGGCTCGACCAAAGGTCAGGTCAAGCGGAATGGGAAGCTTTTGTTGAAAGAGGAAGGCCAGTTGATTCGGGGTGGGAGGGCCAGCACGTTGCTTCGCACGACGTTCTAAATGTCTCTCGCCCTGCGCTCGTGCTATCGCTCTGGCTTCTTCCAGGGTGAACGCCTGATCGATACGCCGTGCTTTCTGTTGCCCTTTTTTATAGGTCACCAGCTGGTAAATTTCAAACAGAACCGCATCCTCTTTAATAAAAAGCCAATACCCGGAATCAGGTGGTATCTCATAGCTCTCTCTGACCGCGGGATCGTCGAGCCAGTTTTTGACCAGATCGGAGCCCTTTGAGGCTGGCATAACTGTTTTCTCCTTCTGCCTGGTCTCGGTGTAAGCCTAACGTATGCCTAACGTATGCCGTGAGTGTATCGAGTGACTCCTCAAAGACAAGTGGAAAGGGGCACCCGCCAGAGGACGGGTGCCTCGCTGAGAGCAGGTCTGCTTCAGCCTGAGCGCTTAGCTTTCGCGCTTCTTCGCTTGCCTGGCCAGATCCTGGGCGATAAGCATCAGCGCGACGCCAGCCAGGCTCACATCTTTGACAAAGAACTCTCCCGTGACATTGAGCGCGGGGAAGCCTACAGCCGAGTACATCGATGCGGATTCTATGAAAAAGATGGAGAGGGTACCGACAAAAAACAGCAGGATCAGCCCTCCGACAAAACGCAGGCCGACGCCGACAAAGAGAAACAAGGCGGTGAGTATTTCCAGGCCTCCTAGAATAGACACAATCGTATCAGAGGCCAGGAACGCATACGAGCCCGCAAGCACGCCCCTCACCGGGCCAGGGTCGAGTAGTTTCGTGATGCCGAGCCAGAGGAACACGATTCCTAGCGTGACGCGCAACACGGGAGGTGCGATCACCTGAACCAGGTGAGCGATCCTTGAGACGGACTGCTGCGGTGCCCGGCTCTGGGAGGTGATAGGTCTGATCATGAGAGAATTTTCCTTTTCATCCATACGAACGGATGTCTACTTATCCACATGACTTACTAGCGGTACCACCATGTCTGGATCTCATGGTGAAAAGCACCCGGGAGGTAATATCCAGGCTGCTTATTCTGACCCCCTCCTGGCGAAGCAGGGGTGGAGCTTCCACCGCAAGCCGCGAGGAATACCAACATACTACCCAAGATCAACATGCACGAGAGGATTGCGAAAACGCGCTTTTTGCTGCTTTTCTGCATCACAAATGCTCCTTTACTGTTGTGTTTCAAACAAAACGATGTCTTCTGCCGAACCGACATCATGAGTCGACCCGGTCCTTTTTCAAGGGAATTGTTCAGCACCATCCAGGCGCGCTGGTGCTCCCGTTTCCTTGACAGCGGTCTCACCGCCCGCTCACCAACCTATACAGGAACCCCTCTTCGTGAGGGGGGCTTGCTGCAGAGGGTTCTACTAAAAATTACGCCCACTGGTTACAGAACCTTTCGGGCTAGCACTATCCGCTTGAGCGGTCCGTGGCGCTGCGCGGTCGGCCAGGCGTCGGGCAACGTGACCATCGTACAGGGGTGAATGTCGGGTATGCTCTGTACTGCTCTGTACTGCTCTGTACTGCTCTGTACGTCGGGTCCAGGCGAAGAAGAGCGTGCTGGCAGTGGCAGGAGCACATGACGTATGCCGCCGTGGGCTTCACGCTGGCTGCCTGCGGTGGAGATCTCCGCAGCGGCAATCGTCAGGTCTGGGAGCGCTTGCTGAACCTGCATAGCTGCCGCTTGTAACGCGGTTTCATATGCTGCCAGTGGTGCGGTATGGTACAATTCGTCAAGCTCATAGAGCAGCTGGCAAAGAGTGGGCTGATTCGGGTTGTTCATTCTGTCACTGCTTCTAAAACTTCGCTGATAGAGCGCAGAATGAGGAGGGTTTCTTTTAGCGAAATATGGTCTGGGCGATGACGAACGCAAGCTCTTTGAAATGCTCGTGCTGGTATACTTTCACCAAAATTGGGACAGCTCCGAAACCTGAGCACTTGACTCCAATCATAAGCAGCTGACCGGGAATACGAAGTGCTAGCTCGTTTGTTCCTTGAATATATTAGACATTGTCTAAAGCAAAATTCTTGAGGTCAGAGCAGGTACGCACCTTCGCCACCAGGGATGGGAACATGTGAAAAGGGGATTTACCGTATAATGTCGAAGACAAAGCAAAGCAGGCGTGTTACTCCTGCGTCCGGTGACACGCTGATCGAGACTATGCCTCAGCTGGTCTGGACAGCACGACCCGATGGCCTGCACGACTACACGAACAGGCGCTGGCTGGACTGCATTGGGTTGACGCTTGAGTAGGCACAGACAGATGGGCGTATCTCCCGGCCGTCCATCCTGAGGATCAGGAACGCAACCAGGCGCACTGGCTGTATGCCCTGGAGACGGGAGCCCTATTTGAGCACGAACAGCGTCTCAAACAGAGCCAGACGGGAGCGTATCGCTGGTTCTTAACTCGCGCCGTGCCAATGCGCGATGAAACCGGCCAGGTCGTCAAGTGGTTTGGCACCGGCACCGATATTGAGGACCGGAAGCGGACGGAGCAGCAGCTCAAAGCAAGCGAGGAGAGCTTGCGCGTGCTGGCCGAAACGGTGCCACAGCTGGTGTGGACAACGTTGCCAG
>DATAYF010000488.1:0-3936 GCA_036272735.1 Ktedonobacteraceae bacterium | reverse complement strand
GATCGCCTACAAAGCGGTCCTGGCCGGGTCGCTGGCGATCAAAGTGGAGGCGCAGTACACCTCCCAAGCCTGCCCGAAGTGTGGCTACACGCATGAAGACAATCGCCCCCACAAGGGACTGGTGTTCCACTGCGGCAAATGTCACTACGAGCTGCACGCGGATCTGGTGGGTGCGCGCAATGTGGTCATGCGAACGCTCTTCCTCTGGCAGGACTGGGGGAAGACGGGGCAGTTGTCAGTTGCCCCCAATACCTCCGACAAGGAAGCCAAAGCCTTGCGCTTGCAAAAGTACATGGAATTGCGGTGGAGTTGAGAGGCAAGCCCCCCGAGTTCACTCATGGGGTGACTGACAAAAGTACATGGAGAATGGAGGCGATTTATTCAAGCTTTCGAGGGAGTTAGGCCATTCTAATATTCAAACCACAAGAATATACTTAGAAGACTTTGGAAGCTTCGAGGCGCTTAAAGATCATAACAATTTCACTCCGCTTTCTTCTCTTCATCTCAAGAAGCAGGGAAAAAGGAAACGAAAAGAGGAGGGAAGGTCCCACGGATTGCGCAACGAGGTTGCTTTTGGCGTGAAGCAGCTCTCGGACGACGGTCGTACCCCGCAAGAGCGAGCGGTGAGGGATCGTGGTGTTCGTGCGTCGTGCGTTGGGACTCCGCTTGGTGACGTGCGGCTCACCGTCAGGAGAGCCCTAAGTGAGCTTCAATGTGTTTCCGAAGTGCGATAATCAGGCAATGCGGGCGACTTCTCACCGCTTTTTGTGTTAGGATGTGCGAAACAAAACAGAAAGGAGCCCCTGCTCTGATGACTGAAGACCCCATCACGCTCACAACGTTCTACACTTCCTGGAAGGCATACCAGGAGCATATTAGCAGGGCGATTGCCCCGCTCACCGCCTCGCAGCTTGAACTGCGCGCCGCCCCGCACCTGCGTTCCATCGGTGAGCAAGCCCTGCACATTGTTGCCTGCCGTGCCTACTGGTTCACCGGGTTCCTGGGCGAAGACGGCGGTGAGGAGATGCAAACGTACGCGGGCTGGAACAAGGCGGCGCTCTCGTTGGGAGCACCCATTCCCTCCGCGGACGCGTTGGTCCAGGGCCTGGAGAGGACCTGGGACTTTATGGCGGCGTGTCTGGAGCGCTGGAGTCCTGACGAGATGCGCCAGATCTTCCCCGACGAACCCGTGGACGTGTCACGCGCCTGGGTGGTCTGGCATGTGCTGGAGCATGACCTGCACCATGGCGGCGAACTCTCGCTCACCCTCGGCCTGCATGGGTTCCCGGCGGATTTCCCTGGGTAGAATCGGTGAACAGGCTCTGGGCAGGCCCTGGAAAAAGAGCGAGAGCAGCACCCAGTTGCCCCGAGCGTATGCACGCGGGTGATCTGGATGACCTCATGCTCTCTCGCCCACCGTCAGGCAGAGGCCGCGTGCAACGTGGGTAGGAACTCCAAAGAGCTTGATCGTGACCTGGCCGAGAGGTTCTCGCCGTGCATTACGAGCGAACCGTGTCTCCCACGAGAGGCGCGTGTGGGCGCGCTGCGCGCGGGAAAGGATCACGTGTGGGTTGATGGGCTGAACCTCGACCGATGGTGATAGGGGCGACAGATTCACCTCAATCTGTTGGTCTCGCACGAGTTGCATGCAGACACGCCGGTGCTCCCTGCGGCTCCAATCTCGCCAGAGGAGCGGTGCGGGACCGACGACGAGCGGATGCAGCAGGACACTGACCTGGCGCGGCTTTTTGGTAGCGCCGCCTTGCCATTGGCACTGGTCGCGCAGTGGACAGGGACGACAACTGTGAATGCTGGCTCCATACACCACGCGCAGGCTTCCACCCGCCTCTCGACGCTGTTCATGGGCATGAAGCTCCTGGTTCGCTGGACAGTGGAGCGTCCCGTCTGGTTGGAACGTGAAGTCTTGGCCAGAGAAGCGACCAGCCTTCCAGGTTGAGCCTACCTCTGGAAGAGCATAACCGGTGGAAGGAGTGATGTATGGCTGCGGAGGTGGAAGAGCAGGCGCAAACTCGGTCGTGCGAACTGGATCAGGATGAAGGCGATGCCCCAGTTCGAGTCTCAGGTTCCACACCCATTGGGAGATCAGTTGCCAGCACTCCTGTCCCCAGGCCGCATGACTGCACCACCTGTCCGGGTTCTGCTCTCTGTCTTCGTCTGAGAGTGCAGGCTCAAAGGCGCCACGATGCAGATACAACTCAACCACATCGCAAGCTGTGAAGGCGTGCTGCGGGAGCTTCGTGAAGAACAGTTCGTAGACCACTCCTGCGCGTGTCACCCCAATGGGACTCTTCTTCTTTCCAGCAGGATGCGTGGCCACGACCACGCGGCAGGGCACACCCTCGGGTCCCACCGGAACCTCCGGGCAATCATAGAGGCTGCGCTCCATCTGACTTTCGGGGCGCTGCTGGAATTGGTCAGGGGGCAAGTGCAAACGTGCCTGAACGAGCGGATGATCGAGCAGGTGATAGTCTTTGCCACGGGTCACAAACGCGAACCCAGCCACATCAGCGAGCACGGCTCCGTTGCCATATTGCCCGTCGAGCCGCAGCAGGGTACGTTCCTGCGTGAGTTGGTGAGCCGCAAGATACCGACCAATGGCCGCAAGCCCCTTGCGCAGTTCCTCCCGGTATCGACCATTGCCTCGGTTCCCAAACGAGCCCAGCCATTGGTAGCTGTGGGCCTGACTGATCGTGGTCCTCGTGCGAACCACCTCTCCGCGCTTGCGGCCTCTGTAGCCAGGGGCACACACGTCATCCAACCGGCGAAAGGGCGGAGGAAGGTCATCGGTCTGGGGTAAGGCGCGTTGGCGGGCGGCCTCTCGCGTCCCATCGATGTCGAACACGATCCAGGCGTTTCCCGCTCGATCCAGCAGGCATCCTGTTTGCTTGTCGGGCGTGAGGGGCCGACTGAGCAGATCGTCCAGAAACAGGGCGCGCAGGGCTTCGACAGGTACCTCTGTCAACGCCGCTAAAAAACGCGAGAGGGCTGAACGGGAGGACAAGCGATCACGCCCAAACAGGGCCATGAACGGGATGGCGAACGGCTGAAGCCGTTCGTAAAATTCCTCCAGGGTGCGTTCTCCGCTGATGGCATAGCCGAAGAGCACCGCCAGAAAATCGATGACCTCATAGCGGCCAAAACGCTTCCGCGCAAAGCGTATCTGCTCGTTGATCTTGTTGAGAACACCCTGCGTGTGAAGATATTTGCTGATCAAGACAACTTCTCCAAACCACGACGGGGTTGCGATGTTCGACTCCGGAGTTGTCTGGATTTTCACTGCACCATCAGCGATACTGGCCATACCTGGACCTCCTTGTTGAGAACGGCTGTGATCTTTCTCTTCAAGGAGGCACATTTCTATGCCGATAGGCTACAGGTTACAACTCGTTGCGCAATCCGTGGGACGTGCCATCCACGAGATCCTGGGTAGTGACGTTGTGCACCGGACCAAGCACTATCTCAACAAGCGACTGGAACAAGATCACCGTGGCATCAAACAGCGCGACGACCCAATGCGCGGCTTTGGAAACGTTCCATCTGCCTCACGCTTTTGCAAAGCCTTCGATGAAGTGCGTCAGTTCTTTCGGGTCCGTTGCATCATGAACCAAAAGGTTTCTCTGGCGCGACAACGCGAGATGTTCCGTCAACGATTGGAAGCCTTGAAAACCCTGGTGCTGGTGGCGTAACACCCACGAATGCAGGGTAGGAGTGTCGCGCAACCTTGTTGGCTCCTGTGTTCTCAGTTCTGACGCATCCGGTACTGGACAGGAAAAACTCTTCTTTGAGAATTGGAAAGCCTTGGTATAGTGGTCTAGACGTCTTGACGTATAAACCGAGCATGAGTATACTCATATATAATAGGCTCTTACTAGTCCCTTTGTGTCTTACTGGTAGTTTGTGGACTCGGGAAATCGC
>DATAYF010000487.1:0-5865 GCA_036272735.1 Ktedonobacteraceae bacterium | reverse complement strand
GACTCTGTCGGTCGAAGATACCGCCTATGGTTTCCGACGTCCATCCATCTGCAAAGCTGTGCTGCTCAAAGAGCGTGCGGAAGACTTCTAAACATAGACGATCCACAGCAGGAAGTCAAGCGACTCTGGCTGGATCGATGGGGAAAACCCTTGCGTCCAAAGAGCCCCCTTGACGCATGGCTTTCTCATTAGATGCCTTTTTTTTATTCTGCTGCTAGTAATGCTCTTCTTGTCAGCCCATTGCGCATCCCGTGGGCAGTGCCTCCAGAAATCGCATATCGTTTCGTTCGCAGGTTGAATCTGTTTTTCTCTACCCACCTCAAAAAGTATTTATACAGCACATCTAATGTTTTACAAAGAGGTATAGTAATAACAGGATTATTGTGTATACGTCTAGATAAATAATCGATTTATCTAGAAATCGATTGATGTAGGAGGCATAATGGGTGGTCGCTTCTGACTGTTTTGATCTAGCAATAAAGAGTTGCAGATGAAGTCAGTATTTCTCTTCCATAGCAGCACGGTGTATCAAGCCTCGGCTTTGGAAGCGGTTGTGCGGCCATTTCATTGTATGTGAAGGGCACATTATCTGTTGTACTCGGTCTAAGAAAATAGTAGGTAAGTGAAAATGGATGAAAGGATGGGTTTGTTCGTATGACTACCCGCGAGAACGCAAAGGCAGACCTCGCTCACGCATTGACCGGAAAGATACCGCCTGAGGAGGCGCGCAAGCCTGGCAAGAGACGTCGCGACTATCCTTCAACTGAAGAGGTATCGGTTACGGAGCAGCGTATGCCTCGCAACGAACTCCTCAATTACGATCCCTCGGAAAAGAGATTGGATGTGGATTCTCGCCTGGCCTGGGGCGGAGTCAGTTCAGAACGGGGGACGTCCGCTGCTCATAATCTCAAAACAATGACCATTCCACCAGGAAAGCCATCGACTGTCGGCACTTTCCCTGACTTTAGATATCATGGTGGTCCTGTGATTACGTCTCCGCAAGTCTACGCCAGCTTCTGGGGAACATTATGGTCAAGTCGTCAGGAGCACAAGCAGCGGGCACAACGTCTCGCTCAATTTCACCAGGATCTCTTGAAGAGCGACTATATGAATGTGCTCTCTCAGTATGGAGTGGGAATAGGCACAGGCAACGGCGGCGTTTTTGTGGAGTCGTTGTTTGTGGCGAATATCCCCGGCCCTTTGAATGAACCGCTCATTCGGGGGGTTATTCAATCTTGTATCAATTTAGGCGCCATGCCAGAGCCATCCAATCCTTCCAACAATATCCTGATGATTTATCTGGATGAATCGGTTGACGTGAAAGCTCTGGTCAATGATCCAGAACTGTGCGTGCCTAAAAAGGATGCTGCCTTCGGGTATCATAGCTTTTTCAAAACCGAAGCAGGGAATCCTTTTTACTACACAGTCATTCCCGCTCTGACTGATACATGCTTACGCGAAATGTACCTGGGCGACGGTAGCAATTGCTCATTGCGTTTTTCTGAACAGCAGGAGCAGCGACAGACCCAGGTTGCAAGTCACGTATTTGCTGAGATGACGACCGACCCCGAACTCAATGCGTGGTTTGATCCACTGTATGGGGAGAACGGAGATATCTGTAATGGAGAATCAGATGTTATTACCGTTGGCGCAAACCGATGGGTAGTACAGCATCTCTATAGCAAATTTGACGACGTTCAGACTCAGGGGGCATCTTACCGCTGTAGCCAGGCTTCGACGCCGAAGCCGCTCCTGAGCCCGGGGCCGATAGTGCGACCGGCTACGATGGAGAGAACACCTTCGACCCACATGTTACCTTTGCCGGCTATGCACATCGACATTGCCAAAGAAGAGGCAAGAACGAATGCACAAGAGCTACGTAACTACGTGCGAGACATATTCTACCCATTGTGGAGGGAGCATATCATTGCTGATCTTCCTGGTCTACTGCACGGGGTTACCGCTGTTCTGGAGACGGAGGGAGAACGTTTACGCTTAGACTTAGAGGCACCGTCTGACGGGTACGAGCTGCTTCCCGCTCCTCAGGAGGAGCCAGACACGGTCCCCGACAAGCCGCTACTGGATCTTCCTCGCATGCTGCGCGAAGTTGCCTCCATACTGGAAACAGAGTCTCAGCCCTCCGATATATCACACGATGATATATCAGGTGTACAGGATGGTGACGATGCCAAGTCACAGCATGACGATGCCAAGTCACAGCATGACGATGCCAAATCACAGCATGACGATGCCAAGTCACAGCATGACGATGCCAAGTCACAGCATGACGATGCCAAGTCACAGCATGACGGCAGCGTTGAAAAGCAGAATGACAAAGGGGCGCCGTATGACGGCAATGGACCTGTTGTTGCTCCGCAACAACAGCAGCAGGGTACTCCATCGATTACACCACTGCAACATTCTACTTTCATACCAGCCGTTAAACTCACATCAGCAGGTATAGCTGCTGGTACTGCCAATTCACCATTTGCAACGATGAGGCAATTAGGCATGTCTTATTGGTCAAAATGGTGGCCTGTCGTCGTCTCGGCTCTGCTTCTCATCATACTCATTTTAGTAGCCATGCTGGTAATCAACCAATCAATGCATTCCGCATCAACGCAAGGGCATGTGTTGAGCATAGTGAGCCAAAACGTTCCTACGTTTGGGATCCCACCAGCAGGTGAGGGAATCTCACAGCAACAGCTTGATAAGATAGGATGGATAAAAGCGGGACTCACCCAAAACGATGCGGTAGCAGCACAACATGCTGCTACCGTATTCGTCCAACGGGAAATGAGCTACGATTATCGAGACATCGGAACGCCCACCCATCACGCAGGCACCTTAATCGCTGTAATGCCTCTGCTTACTCTCGGTGCTCGTACTCGCTTTCAGCAGAACGATGTACGTATGACCAATAATGCTCTCTATGATGCAATAAGTAGCGATCAGATCATTCGACAGGCCATGAATATCCAGGCAAAACTTTTACAGTTTCACGTTGTATCGGTCCAGGGGCAGCCACATCAATTTGTCTGGTTTACTGTCTCTTTTAATCGCTTCCAGTCCTACGTAGATCATGCTTCTGGGAAACGTATCGAAGGGAACGAGATCGATTCCACCTTGGAACAACCACGCGTCTATCAGATGATGGTTGTGCTGATGCGCGTACCACCCGATAAGCAGGGACTAGAAGCACAATCAGGCTGGCGCGTCAATGCCTATGATTTAGATACTACGACGCCGCTAGCAATCGAGACAGCGCCCACCTTGTAAATTGTTCCATTTTTTACAAATTTGGCAGGAGGCTCGTAAGCGTGCAAGTGGACCGAGGCGGAGGGAGGGCTGAGGCGGAGCTTGTCGCCGCCTCAGCCCCCCCTCCGCCTCGGTCCACTTGCCACACCCATCACCAACATGCTAGACTGTGAGGTGTCTAACTCTCTACAAACCACAAATGATGGCTGGTGGCTCTCGCTACGACCACGGCTGACGCTTATCTATATCGTGGTCGCGCTCGTCCTGCTGACTCTGAGCGGGCTGGGCCAGTTGCGTCTATTGGACCAGGTCGGGAAGGTCTTCGGCGGCTTTTTCTGGGCCATCGACACCGATGGTCGAGTGGTCGTTGTCTCCACACCATCGCAACAGCCGTCGATGACCATACAGTCGGATTCGGCCAATAACACCATTCGTATTATCGCCGCCAATCATCACCAGGGCGGCAACGGCCTGGCACAAGCCTACGCCACGGCGCACGATGGCGACCCCATTACGTATACCATCCTGCAAAATACCAGCGCGCAGAGTACGATCACGCGTCCGGCGACCATTTTTACCTTGGATATGTGGTGGCAAAATTATGGGCTGGCGCTGCTTGCTGGCCTGTGCTGGTTGCTGGTAGGAGGGATTCTACTCGCCACGGCCCAGGACTGGTCGGGAGCCGTGGAGGGCATCACATTGCTACCGCCCTCGATGCTGCTGCTGCTCGATAGCCATTGGGGAAACGTGCAGCGGGCCGACCCGGCAGATATCGTCTTCCAACTGCTATGGGTTCCCTCGTTCGCACTACTGGGCGCGGCCTTTATCCACCTCAGCCTGACCTATCGTCCCGAAGCGCTGGTCAAGCAACGCCGACCCAAAATGCGCATCGACATGTTGCCTTATCTGCCGCTATTGGCCCTATTGGCCTTCGAATGGATCACTTATCTGGTTTTAGGACACGTGCCAACACGAGCCAATCTGCTGTTGAGTCTGGGCTACGCGGCGATTGGTGGTGTAATCAGCCTGATCGTCGGCCTGCAATCCATCTTGCGCCTCGCCAACATACTCCCACTCAGACATGCAGGCGGCCAGGTCGAACCCATACCAGCACGCGTCAAACACCGCCTGGGCGACCTCTTGACGCTGTGGATCGGTGGTGTAACCCTGGGCTTTTGCCTCAGCGTGCTCCCCATCCTCTTCACAGGGCAAACACTGCTGCCCCTGCCAATGTTTTACCTGCTCGCCGCCGTGTACCCGCTGCTGCTCTGGTACGCCATCCGTTCGCTACGACTGGTTGATACCTTGCACGTGGCTCTTGAGCAGAAAGACGATGCCTTGCAGCAACTACAGAGCACCACCACGAAACTGCGCTTGAGCAATAGCGAACTGCAACGCGCCACGTCGCTTTTGTTGCATGCCGACGCCCACCTGCGGTCGCTGCTCTCACAGCGCATCCACGATCAACCAAAGCAGCAAGCATTGCGCATTCGTTCGCTGCTGGCGCATTGGCAACATAAGTTACAGGTGGAGACAGAGCAGGACGGTTCGGGCAAGGTAGCGGTGCAGCCCGTCATCGAACTGCTCGGCAAGGTGCGAAAGATCAGCGAAGAGCTAGAGGAAGATTTACGCGGGCTGCAATTGCTGGTCGAAGATGCCTATCAGCGGCGCAGCCTGGGCTTACGCATGCACCTGGAAAAGCTTATGCGCGAGGATCTGCCTATGTTGCATCCAGAGTCACCCTTGCGCGTGCAGGCCGATCTGTGGGCGCTCGACGTGCTCAATCCACGCCTGGAGCAATGCGAGGCAGGCGCGAAGATTGCCGAAGCCATTTCCTATACCGTGACGCAGGCCCTGCTCAATATCTATAATCATGCCGGTTCCAACTTCGCGGCGGTGCGCACACTATGTGCCAACAATATGCTAGAGGTGTCGGTCGTGGATGATGGTCGTGGTTTCGATATCAACGGCGTGCCGCCCGAAAAAACCAGCCTGTTCAAAGCACAATTAAAGGCGCGCGAGGCAGGCGGACGGCTCACCATTACTTCTGCGCCACGTAACCAGCCTGAGCATGGCACCACAATCACGCTGTGCATTCCCCTGCCGCGTAACGCCGCTATCGTCAATGCAGAATTTATTGCCAAGCCGCCGCCAACGCAAGAGCAACACGATACCCATGTATCATCTTGAAAATGGATAACACACGCTTTACTGTAGCTGGTGGGTCGCGAGGTTGAGCGTAAACGCATCGATCTGCTGACTGGGAGCGTTGGCGGGATCACGCTGCGTTGGTATGGCAAAGTACCGAGCCGTGAGCGTCGTACGATCAACCGTCATCACTGAAGCTCCCCGCGCTAAAGCGGCGGGGGTTCCAGGTGTTCGTTCCACGCTTCCAGTCCTCCACACCGAAGCTGGAAGGCTGGCTCTTGTGGTGGTTCCCCTGAACTTTCGGGCAGACACGCTCCCGCCAGGCCAAAGCTTCGGGGCAGTGTCTGCCCCTCTTTCGCGCGTTGGCGAGTACGCTCGTGTGCTGCCCGCAGGCGCGCTTCCGCACCCTCCCAATACCGCTGGTATCGGGCACACGAGGGAATGGGATCTGCTGGATCA
>DATAYF010000486.1:0-11880 GCA_036272735.1 Ktedonobacteraceae bacterium | reverse complement strand
ATTTTCGTACTTCCAGACCCTGCTGTCTCCGACATCAAAACCTTTGATCCTGGTCTCTCTACGGATCAACCTTCAATTTATGCTATTAATATGGTCTTTACCGGCCTGGTACAGCTCAACGAGAAGGGGGATGTTGTCAACCAGCTCGCCGCTTCCCATAGCGTCGCTGCTGATGGCACCACCTGGACCTTCAAACTCAGATCAGGTTTGAAATTCAGCGATGGCACCGCATTGACCTCGGCCGATGTGGTGTATAGCATCGACCGCGCGCTTGACCCTGCCTTGAAGTCACTTGTCTCTCCAGCGTATCTCAACCTGGTGCTCGACTCCGACAAGCGGCTGGCAGGCAAGACCAAATCGCTGATTGGCGATAGTTTGCTGGCTCCTGATCCCCAGACCGTGATCATCAAAACCAACAAAAAAGCCGCCTACTTCCTCGATGCGCTCACCTACTCCTGCTCCTATGTCGTCGAGAAGAGCATGATCCGGAAGTACGGCAACAACTTTGCCGATCACCTCGCCGAAGGTATTGGCGGCGATGGTCCCTGGAAGGTCTCGAAATACCAGCACGGCAAAGACATCGAGTTCGTGCCCAATCCCTATTACTATGGGCAGAAGCCGCAACTCAAGAAGCTGATCATGCCTTTCTATCAGGAAATTCCTACGTCCTTCAACGCCTACCTGGCCAACCAGGTCGATGAATCGCGTGTTCCAGCAGCGCAGCTCAATCAGGCCAAGGCACTGCCCAACAATCAGTACCAGCCAGTTCCACAATTGTGGATCGACTATTACTCCATGAACTACCTGGTAAAACCATTCAACAATATCAAGATCCGCCAGGCATTTGCACTCGCGCTCAATAAAGATGAGATTGCGCAAAACGTGCACAGCGGCGCCCGTGTTCCCACCAATCACATCGTGCCACAGGGCATGCCCGGCTACGATGCCAATCTGAAGGGTCCCGATGGCACCACCAACACGAGCGGCAACGTCACACTGGCGAAGCAGCTCTTCCAACAAGGCATGAAAGAAGAAGGATATACCCAGGCAACCTTCCCATCCATCACTTTCACCGTCGCAACACAGGGCAATGCTGAAGAGCGCAACGAATTCGCCGCGGCACAACAGATGTGGAAAACGGCACTGGGCGTCACCGTCAAAATCAATGATATCGATTTTAACAAAGAACTCGACGCGATTCCAGCATCCACCAACAACGCCAAGGGCTTGCAGATGTGGTCGATTGCCTGGATCGCCGACTATCCCGATGCCCAGGACTGGCTGACGTTGCAGTTCGATAAAGGTGTGCCGAACAACAACGACAATTACGGTCAGAACGCGTCCAGCAATGCCGCCACGCAACAGAAGATGCAGACGCTGATGGAGCAGGCCGACAGCAACTTGAATCCTGCCACCCGTCTCCAGCAGTACAATCAAGCGGAGCAACAGCTCGTCAATGACGTGGCCTGGCTGCCAGTTGATCAGCGTACATACACCCACGTCGTCAAACCCTGCGTTGTGGGCTACCAGTATAACAACCAGGGTCTCTATCCGCCCGATAGCTGGGCCAGCGTTTATATCACCAACGCAACTCCCTGCGCGAACACCAGCCAGTATCAATAGCTGACGCATGTGATTGCCGGGCAATCACATAACGTATAAAGGAAGGTTAATGGTTTACGCAAACCATCAATCTTCCTTTATATATTAGCGATATGGATGTGGTTACTACTTCTCCGAAAGCCTGAGCGCGCAGCGCTAGCCACGCCAGTGGCGTTGGTTTTCGGAATAAGAACCTGGTATATAAAGGAGAAAATTGTCCATGCAACCTGGGAAAAAACTGACAAAGAGCATGCTCCCGACGTTACTTTGCCTGCTCTCATTGCTGCTCGTCGCTTGCGGTGGCAGTGGTGGCAGCACAACCGGCAATAAAGCCGATGCCAGCAAACAAATTTTTGTTTTGCCGGACCTTAAAGTCTCCGATATCAAAACCTTTGATCCTGGTCTCGTTGGAGATGCACCTTCGGGTCAGGCCATTGGTATGGTCTTCACCGGATTAGTGAATGTCAACGCAAAGGGGCAAATCGTTAAGGAGATGGCTCAATCCTATAGTACCGGCGCTGATGGTACTACCTGGACCTTCAAGCTCAGGCCCAATTTAAAATTCAGCGATGGTACTTCGTTGACTTCAGCCGATGTGGTGTATAGCATCGACCGCGCCCTTGATCCAGCCTTGAAGTCGGGAGCTTC
Organism: Ktedonobacteraceae bacterium; assembly: GCA_036272735.1. Lineage (GTDB taxonomy): Bacteria > Chloroflexota > Ktedonobacteria > Ktedonobacterales > Ktedonobacteraceae > DATAYF01. The sequence continues at coordinate 9,630 of DATAYF010000486.1, read as the reverse complement.
GCCAGCGTACCTCAACCTGGTACTCGACTCCGACAAACGGCTGGCTGGCAAAATCAAAACGCTGATCGGTGATAGCCTGCTGGCTCCTGATCCTCAGACCGTGATCATCAAAACCAACAAAAAAGCCGCCTATTTCCTCGATGCCCTCTCCTATCCCACTTCGTACGTGGTCGAGAAGAGCATGATCCAGAAGTACGGCAACAACTTTGCCGACCATCTCGCGCAAGGTATCGGCGGCGATGGTCCCTGGAAGGTCTCGAAATACCAGCACGGTAAAGACATCGAGTTCGTGCCCAATCCGTACTACTATGGGGCGAAACCGCAACTCAAGAAGGTGATCTTGCCTTTCTATACAGACTTGAGTACGGCCTACAACGCCTACCAGGCTAACCAGATCGACCAGACGCAGGTCCCGGCTGCTCAGATCAGCCAGGCCAAGACACTGCCGAGTGGACAGTATCAGACGATTCCAGTATTGACGATTGATTACTTTGCCATGAATTACCTGACCAAACCGTTTGATAATATCAAGATTCGCCAGGCGTTCGACCTCGCGATCAACAAAGATGAGATTGCCCACAACGTACACAACGACGACGCTGTCGCCAGCAATCATATCGTGCCACAGGGTATGCCCGGCTATAATCCTAATCTAAAAGGACCCGACGGCACAACAAGCACTGCTGGCAATCCCACAATGGCGAAGCAGCTCTTCCAGCAGGGTATGAAGGAAGAGGGATATACCCAGGCAACTTTCCCAGCCATTACCTTTACTGTCGCAAGCCAGGGCAACGTTGAAAGTCGCAACGTGTACGCCGCGGCACAGCAGATGTGGAAGACCGCGCTCGGCATCACCGTCAAAATCGATGACATCGATTTCAACAAGGCACTCGACGTGATTTCGGCGGCCAACAACAATCCCAAGGGCTTACAAATGTGGTCAATTGCCTGGGCCGCCGACTATCCCGATGCTCAGGACTGGACCACCTTGCAGTTCGACAACGGCGTATCGAGCAATAACATGAACTATGGTCAGAACAAGTCCAGCAATGCCGCTACGCAGCAGCAAACACAGAAGCTGCTGGAACAGGCCGATGGTAACTTGAATCCTACCAGCCGCATCCAGCAGTACAATCAAGCGGAGCAGCAGCTCGTCAATGACGTGGCCTGGCTGCCGATTGACCAGCGCATATACACGCAGGTGGTCAAGCCCTGTGTCGTGGGCTTTGTTGAGAACGACCAGTCTAATAACTGGGGCAACGTTTACATCACCAACGCAACTCCCTGCGCAAACACCAGCCAGTATCAATAGCCGGTGCATGTGATTGCAGGGCAATCTATGTAATTACATCGACGTTTTGACATGGGTCGGCGACACATGTCAAAACGTCGATGTTGCTCATCGCTCCATTCCATATTTCCAGCGGGCCTACAGATAGTTACATTAGTATTGCAAAATTGCTGCAATACAACACTCATCGATGCTATTTTCATTAATAATTGTCATTAACTGGCTAACGATTACCCAAAAGGCATAGGAAAAGAGGTATAATCGAACAAGGAAAAGATAGACAAAGTCGAGAAAATAGAGAATAATAAGTTATCCAATTTTTCACGTGTCGGTAGGTTTCAAAAAGCCAGGCATAAAACGCTCTCATGATCTGAGAATGTATTGTGAGGTTTTATTGAGCAATGGCGTATGTATATATGTTAGTGTTTTTTCTCGACACGCATTTTATAGGCTCGATGTAAGATATACCACTGATTATCAAATGCTGAATATGTAGATGTGTATATCATAAGTGCGATAGCAATCGAAATTTTATGGTACCTACTCGTTTGTCAAACTTCGTTTGATAGATTGCCGCCTCCGGCGGAGGAGGAGAGGGAGACCAGGGCTGTGCCCCGGGACCCGGTCAGGGGATGGCATCCCCTGCGCCCCTACATAAGTAGCAGAGAAATCGACTCTTGAGCCAGAAAAAGGAGGTGAGCGCTCAGGCAAGGATGGGGCCAGTCTCATAAATAGAGACCTGGCGCGTGTTTTTATGGTTGTTTTTTAGACAGAAACCTTACTTTACTGCGTATCCGAAAACCTGAGCGCGTCACCCTGGTGGCGTTGGTTGGCGGAAGAAGCACTTAGAGAAGCATTTGTTCATTTATAAGGAGTATGTTCATGTCAATTAGCAAGAAATTTGCTAAAGGATTATTTCCAGTACTCTTCAGTGCGATGGCGCTGCTACTGGCAGCCTGCGGCGGCAGTGGTGGCAGCACGACGGGCACAGGCAGTATGGCTCCCACAAACCAGCAGATTTATATCAAGCCATATACCAGACTCTCCGACATCAAAACGTTTGATCCGGCGATGACCAGCGATCTCTATTCATCGCAGGCCGTCGAGATGGTCTTCACCGGCCTGGTTGGGCTAGACGACAAGGGACAGGTCATCAACCAGATGGCCGCCTCGCACAGTGTCTCTGCTGATGGCCTGACCTATACGTTCAAACTCAAATCGGGTTTGAAGTTTGGTGATGGAAACCCGATCACCTCGACCGACGTGGTTTACAGCATCGACCGTTCGCTGGACAAGAACCTCAACTCGCCCAGCTCGTTATATTATCTTGGTCTGATCAAAGACTCGGCCACACGCTTTTCGGGTAAAACCAAAAGCCTGATTGGCGATAGCCTGCTGGCTCCTGATCCACAAACCGTGGTCATTAAAATCAGCAAGAAAGCGGCCTACTTCCTGGACACCTTGACTTTGACGAACCCGTTTGTGATCGACAAGGCCATGATCCAGAAGTACGGCAACAACTTTGCCGATCATCTCGCGCAAATGGACGGTGGCGATGGTCCCTGGAAGGTCTCGAAATACCAGCGCGGCAAAGATATCGAGTTCGTACCCAATCCTAATTACGAGGGTGCCAAACCGAAGTTGTCGAAGGTAATTTTCCCCTTCTACTCTACCAATGATACCGCCTACAACGCTTATCAGGCTAACCAGGTTGATGTAACGCCAGTGCCAGCAGCCCACGTGGCACAGGCAAAAAGCATGACCGGTCAGTTCGTACAGTATCCAGTACTGTCAACATCGTACATCGCGATGAACTATCTGACGAAACCATTTGACAACGTCAAGATCCGCCAGGCCTTCGCGCTGGCAATCAATAAGGATGAGATTGCGAGCAACATTTACAAAGGCGAGGTACTTCCTACCAACCATATCGTGCCACAGGGCATGCCAGGCTACTATGCAGGCTTGAAAGGCCCAGATGGCACCACCAGCACTGCTGGTAATCCCACGATGGCGAAGCAGTTGCTCCAGCAAGGTATGAAAGAGGAAGGCATCACCAGCCTGCCGCCGATTACCTACACCACTTCTAGCGGTGGTGACGCTACCACTCGCCAGGCAGAAGCGGCGATACAGCAAATGTGGAAATCAGCGCTGGGCGTCAATGTAACAATCGCTGATATCGACTTCAACAAGTTGACGAGTGATACCACCGCTGCTACCAATAATGCCAAAGGTATTCAGATGTGGGGCATTGCCTGGATTGCCGACTATCCCGATGCCCAGGACTGGACCACTTTGCAGTTCGATAATGGCTCTGCCCAGAACAACATGAACTACGGCCAGAATAAATCTTCTGACGCAGCCATGCAGCAGCAAATACAGAAAACGTTGGAGCAGGCTGACGGCAATCCAAATGCCAGCAGTCGTACCACGCAGTACCAGCAAGCGGAGCAGCAACTGGTCAATGACGTTGCCTGGTTGCCTACCAACCAGCAGACAGTTACCGACCTGCGTAAGAGCTGTGTTGTGGGCGTGCAGAGCAATCCTCAGGATCTTACCCCGCCTGATGACTGGGGTAGCATCTACAAGACCACGGCCACGCCCTGCGCGAACGTGAGTCAGTATCAATAATAGTTAGACGACCTATAGTAAAGAGTAGGAACAGCGGTCGCTGTTCCTACTCTTTACTATAGGCATGCATGAAAAGGTGCTTGGGATGCCTGTAGAGACCGCTTTATCGTGTCCGGCCAACAGCACCGACCAGCATGCATCGCAGCCGGAACGTTGCAAGCATTGGGCACGTTGATCGGCAGGGTGCGGCGGACACGATAAAGCGGTCCCTACAGGCACTTCATGTATGCGATATAAAGGCTGAGTCTATTGATTAAGTAAAAAAGCATTTGCCTTGACATCATTGTGCACCTCCCATACAATACACACAAGTATTTAGCTCATCGTCTCTGTAGCCAAAAACGTATAGATTGTCTACGTAGAGGCGTTATCTCATGGATAACATAACCAACACAACACAAGAAAAGGTATGGACACTGTGCAAACGGCCACTCAACACGGTTTGTATGCCACCGACCATAGCCTCTAAGAAGAGAGTAAGGGGTACAGCATGCTTCAGTTCCTCGTGAAAAGGTTAATAGGGCTGATATTCGTTCTCCTTTGCGTCACCTTTATCACGTTTATTATGGGGTATTTCGCACCAGGTGACCCGATCAGAGTGCTCTTAGGCAGCCATTTTAATCCTACGTTGTACGCGCAATTAAAACATCAGTACAAGCTCGACCTGCCCTGGTGGCAACAGTACTACAATTTTGTGACCGGTTTACTTCACCTCGACTTTGGTTTATCCTATGGCTATCAGGGTGAGAGCGTGTGGAGCATCATTCAGAACTCCATCGGCCCCTCGGCGGAGTTGGGTCTGTGGGGTCTCGTCCTGACTTTTATCATCGGTATTCCTCTGGGCATCGTTTCCGCGTTGAAAGCGAATACCTGGGCGGATACGCTGATCATGGGTATCGTGCTCATTTTCTACGGCATTCCCGTCTTCGTCTTCGCCATTTACTTCCAGGTTATCATACTCGCGCTCCACAGCTCCATTGGTTTTGGCTGGCCCGTCGCTGGCTGGGGCAACGTCTGGTCGTACAGCCTTTCGGATATTCAGTACAAGCTAGGACCAATCTTGATCTTCGCGTTCGCTGGTATCGCCAGTATCGCTCGCTACACGCGCAATAGTATGCTGGAGGTGCTGCGTCAGGATTATGTACGTACCGCACGCGCGAAAGGCTTGCGCGAAAACATCGTGATCTATCGCCACGCGCTACGCAACGCCTTGATTCCTCTCGTGACCATCTTCGGTCTCTCGCTGGCAACGTTGGTAACCGGCGTCTTTTTCATCGAGCAGATCTTCAACATCCCAGGCATTGGCTCACAAGCAATCGCGGCCATTAATAACCGTGACTACCCGGTTATTCAAGCGACCGTCGTGATCGCAGCCATTGCAGTGGTGCTCGGCAACCTAATATCGGACATACTCTATACGGTGGTTGATCCCCGCATCAAGAATAGTTAGGAGACAGATACGATGGATACAAAAGACAAAAACCTTGCCTCTCCTGGTATGGCTGCTCCTACGCCCATGATGGGAGAAATTGCCAGCGACTTTCAGGGGACAACACCGGGGACTGAGCCGAATAAAGAGGCAGAAATTTCCACACCATTTAGAGATTCTTTGCGTGCATTTCGACGCGATAAAAGAGCCATGATTAGCCTGGGCATCATGGTTGCGATCATCGTCATCGCGATCATCGGGCCGCTGATTTATATCCACATTGGCGGAGCCTATAACAGCCATGACAACGGTGCGATAGGACCGGCTCAATATCATGATTTTGGGCACCAGGAGCTAAACCGGCAAGACGAAGGACCCAACGGGATGTACTGGTTGGGCACGGATGCGATTGGGCGTGATCTGCTGGCCCGCTTGATGCAAGGCTTACGCGTCTCCCTGATGGTTGCTGTAATGGTAGAAGTCATTCAGGACCTGCTGGGTATCAGTATCGGCATCCTGGCGGGCTATTATGGTGGCTGGATCGATCAATTTCTGGCGCGCTTCACCGATATCATCTACGCCTTCCCTGGTCTGCTCTTCACGATCCTGGTGGCCGGTATCTTCGGGTCATCGGCGGATAGCATCTTTGGTCATATACCGCTCTTCGGTGGTGGCAACTCGCGCCTGGTGCTGGTTGGACTTACACTGGCCGTTGTGGGATGGCCATTCATGGCACGCCTGGTACGCGGGCAGGTGTTACAGCTTCGAGAGCAGCAATTTATCGAAGCCGCCAAGACCTCGGGAGCGCGAGATTGGCGCATCTTGACAAGCCACATTTTACCAAATCTGCTGGGCATCATTATTGTGACAGTCTCGTTTGATGTTGCCACAACCATCGTCGCTGAAGCAGGCTTGAGCTTCCTCGGACTTGGCGTCCAGGCACCTGGTGCCAGCCTTGGTTTGATGATTTCAGATGCTGCTAACGTAGTTAGTGTCCACCCCTGGGAAGCCCTCCTACCAGCTTTCGTATTAACCATTATCGTCGTTGTGCTCTCGTTCATTGGTGACGGGCTACGCGACGCATTCGATCCTAGAGCCAATGGCTAGTTACTACGTATCCGAAAACCTGAGCGCGCAGCACTTGTAGCGCTAGCCACGGCAGTGGCGTTGGTTGGCGGAATAAAGACTTAGCGGAGAAAAAGTTCTATGGCAGCAAACTTGCTGGAAGTAAATAATCTTGAAACCCGCTTTTTTACCAGAAATGGAGTTGTTCAAGCGGTCAATGACATTTCATTTAGCATGAAAGCGGGTGAAACGCTGGGCGTCGTCGGTGAAAGTGGTTGTGGGAAAAGTGTCTCAGCGCTCTCGATCATGCGCCTGATCAGCCCCCCCGGAAAAATCACCAACGGCGAGGTCATTTTTAATGGGGACAATATTATGGAAAAGAACCAGGAGGAGATGACCGATCTGCGCGGAAGTAAGATCTCGATGATCTTCCAGGATCCCATGACCTCGCTCAACCCCGTTTTTAGCGTGGGCTTCCAGATTAAAGAGACGGTCAAACGCCACCGCAAAGATATCAGCGAAGACCAGGCATGGAGACGCGCCACCGAAATGCTCGATCTCGTGCGCATCCCAGATGCGAAACGCCGCGTCAAAAACTACCCGCACGAGTTCAGTGGTGGCATGCGCCAGCGCGTGATGATCGCGATCGCCCTGGCCTGTAACCCGCAATTGCTGATCGCTGATGAACCGACCACCGCGCTCGACGTGACCATTCAGGCCCAGGTTCTTGAGCTGATGAAAGGCCTTTCACAGGAGTTCGGCACCTCAGTGATGCTGATCACCCACGATCTTGGCGTCGTCGCGGGCACCTGCCAGAATGTCAACGTCATGTACGCTGGCAATATCATCGAAGCGGCACCGGTCAAACAGATTTTTGAAACCCCTGCCCATCCCTATACCGTTGGACTACTGCAATCTATCCAACGCCTCACCGAAAGCCGTGGATCGAGACTGACGCCGATTGCAGGCCAGCCACCCGACCTCATCAACCCCCCCACGGGATGTCCCTACGCGGCCCGTTGTCCTAAGGTTCAGCCAAGGTGCCGCCAGGAGAAGCCAGAACTGAAACCAGTCGGCCGAGGGAACCAAATTACCGCCTGTTTTTATCCAAATTAGAGGAAGCAAAACATTATGGTACAGCAAAATATTGAAAGGGCTAGTACAGCCGAAAGCACGCTGATCGATGTGAAAGGGCTCAAAGTCCATTTCCCGATTAAAGGTGGGTTCCTGGGCCGCACCGTTGCCAACGTGAAGGCCGTTGATGGCGTTGATCTTTTCGTCAAGAAAGGTGAGACACTGGGATTGGTGGGAGAAAGCGGCTGCGGCAAGTCCACCACGGGTCGCGCCATCCTGCAATTGATCAAGCCAACGGCGGGTAGCGTAAAAATGGACGGTGTGGAACTAACCAAACTGCCCAAAGAAGAGGTGCGTAAGAAGCGCTCCGCGATGCAGATGATCTTCCAGGACCCCTTTAGCTCACTTGATCCACGCTACACGGTCGGTCAGATTGTGTCCGAACCACTGGAAAACTTCCATCATGGAAACTCGAAGCAAATCCGCGAAGAGGTAGCGAGTCTGCTGCAAACGGTGGGGCTTAATCCGTATTACATAAACCGTTTCGCCCACGAGTTTAGTGGTGGTCAACGCCAGCGCATCGGTATCGCGCGTGCGTTAGCGCTACACCCCTCGTTCATTGTAGCAGACGAGCCGGTATCGGCGCTCGACGTTTCCATTCAGGCACAGGTACTGAACCTGCTACAAGACTTGCAGGGCCAGTTTGGTCTCACGTATCTGTTTGTGGCCCACAACCTTTCGGTGGTCAAACACATCAGCAACCGCGTTGCCGTGATGTATCTTGGGCGTATTGTCGAGTTAGCAGACAGTGAGAGGCTGTATCAAACGCCGCTACACCCGTACACACAAGCATTGCTTTCGGCGGTGCCGGTGCCTGATCCCACCATCGAGTCGCGCCGCAAACGTATCATCCTGGAAGGTGATGTGCCCAGCCCGGTGAATCCGCCAAGCGGCTGTAATTTCCACCCGCGCTGCTGGAAGGCGCAGTCCATTTGTCGCGAAGTGAACCCGCCACTGGAAGCGAAGGAGAGCAACCACTTTGCGGCCTGCCACTTCCCTGGCTAGCGAACTCAGACGTTGAGGCGGCTTTCGAGCCGTTTAATACGTACAAGCAAACGAATGCGCGCCTGCAAATGGCGCGCATCAAATGGTTTTACCACATAGTCGTCGGTTCCCGCGTCGAAACCGGCGATTTTGTCTTGCAGGGTGGAAAGCGATGTCAATAACATAATGGGCACATGATGCAGGCTTTCGTGAGATCGTACATAACGGCAGAGGTCGAGTCCACCCTCCCCATGATCAAGCACGACTTCTGAAATGACCATATCGGGGGCATCTTTTGCCAATAACGCTTTCGCGTCGACAACGGACGCAACGCACAGCACCACGTACTCCTGTTCGAGCGCATGCCGGATTTTTTCCTGTGCCTTTGCATTACTATCCACCAAGAGAATTGTTAACCTATGCACTGCCACTGGCTCTTATACTTTTTCAAAAATGATGGTACGCACTATTATGCTTACTGCTTCTCCGAAAACCAACGCCACGTCAGTGGCGTTGGTTTTCGGAATATGGTCTTAATCAGATTGAGGTTGTCCCCACAATTCGCTACGTTGCTGGCGCTCAGAAGGAGTGACACGCAACACGCGCTCGATGGCGGCATGTAATGCCGTTGGTTTAAATGGCTTGGTCAGATAGGCGTCGGCCCCCGAGAGCATGCCAGCGATTTGATCGTCAGCGCGCGTCATGGCACTGAGAATGATCAATGGGATATTCGCTGTACTCGCATCACCACGCAAGCAGCGCACCAATTGATAGCCATCCATGCGTGGCATCTTCACATCAATAATGACGCAATCGGGAGTATCGGCATAAATATGCTCTAGTCCTTCTACACCATCGTAGGCCACCGTAACCTGGTATTCGCCTTGTAAATTGACCGCGTATTTGATAAGCTCTACAATAGTTGGGTTATCGTCGATCACCAATACTCGCTTTGTGACATTTTCGCTACTCATGAGCTGCCTTTAAAAAAATTCCTGCTTGACGTACTGGTTACAGATATCTAGAGGTATATTACATTTTTCGTATTGTAGCACAGCTACGTATAGCTGCCAACAAAGCTGGCATTTTGTACTAG